>CAZXGO010000064.1:8342-13901 GCA_964640035.1 uncultured Chitinophagales bacterium | reverse complement strand
TTGAAGAGTTGAAGATTGAAGATTGAAGAGGTGGAGAAGGTGGAGGGTATCAGTAATTGTAAAAGAGTGTTAGCGATTGTTCGTGACTGAAAGTGATTGCAATTATCTCAGTCTATTACAAAAAACGAGTAATACCCTGATTTTGTAGTGCCGTTGGCATCTATAACATTGCCCTGACCCCGATAATCGAAGATTTCCCCACCAGCAACGGTACGAAGTACCTGTCGACCAACCCAACTAACATCGCTGAAAACGCTTCGGATGGCAGGAGTACCACGCGATTGTAGTCGAAAATTTACCTTGTTGGCTTGTTGTGCCGTGAACGATTGCGGTAAACGCTGATTTTTGCGCCCATCTCGTGTGTTTAAATCCGCTCGTACAATAGAGAAAATATTTACCCTTCCACGGCTACTGGTCAATCGATAACCCAGCGGCGACTGATTCGCTTTTTGGGGCTCAACAAAGTGAATGACATCCCAGTTTTGGGCATCATCGAGGTGTACAAACCGATAACCACTTCTGAAGACCTTTGTCGCAGCCTGGAACTGCCAACTGTGATCCATATACCCCACACCCCGTACTTCCTTGATATTCGAATCAATTCCTACTTTCCCAACCACACGTGCAAACGGTATATGGGTAACCATACCCAAGGAGCCATCCTCCGTTTTAAACATACCATCCCCCAAACGATAACCGGGCACAATATCCTGAAAACTCAAATCTATCGTATATCTCACATCATTCTTGGAGGTATTGATATATACCGAATGGGTTTGTGGCAACTTACCTCCAAACCAGACATTGAAACTTTCCGAATTCAGACTGATAGCATGCCTTGTCTTATCCTGTAAAAGGTCCTGGATAGGATACTCACGACTTAAATGATACTCCTGGCCATCGAAACCATACATCGAGACTCGAACACCACTGACCGCTGATTTTAACTTCCCAAAATTGGTCACTGAAAAGATGACATACAACGATATTCCGTTGTCGAAATAAAATTGGTAGTTCCATAACTCATTGTACTGCGATCCCGAGAGCGTTTTTGGCCAAATATCATCGGAATGAAGTCGAATTAAATCCTCGCGTTGTACCGAAGTTTCGTTCGAGCGCGATCCACTAAAAATAGTCTGCTGCGCTGCCTTGCCAGGAGAGCTTAGAAGGAAAACGATTAGGATTACTACGACAGCCTGCATGTTCGTGAAGCGGTTCAGAAATTCACTATATAATACGTCTAAAATGAGAATAAAAGTATAATGATCCTGCAGCACAGGTGCTGTGCCGCAAACAACTAGCTCTATTCGTATGGTATCGCTTTATCCTAATTACTATATTACTGACGATGGCCAAAAAACGCCACTAAGTAACTTACAAACTGCTTCATCAATCTAACATCCGATTCGCCTTCATTGGGTGATGGCACATTGATTTGTATCTACGGATCGAACATGATCACTTTTACTGAACCGAGGGTCATCAGCGCTCGCATTCTGATGGTTATACCTGATGCCACATCCATAAGGAGTATGTGTTGATGAGCTTAATAGTAGCTCAATGCAAAAGCACCTGAAAATTATTTTTATTCAATCCTATCCAATCTATCACGATCACATCGACACTTCGCAATGGCTTCGGCTAGAACATAGAGACAAATGGATGCCTGCCATAGCGGCTGAAATGGGTCATGAGGTCGAAATTTGGGCTGTCTCAACCTATGATCTGGAATCCACTTATCACTGGAATAAAGATACCATTGTCACGATTCGATTATTTAAAGCCGATCATACTCCTCCAAGATCCAAGCACCACTATAGCACGGCTATGGTAAAGCATGCCCTTGAACACCCGGCTGACTATTACATAATCAAAGGTCTGGATGGCGGTGCTGGAATCTTTATGATCGATCAATTTCTGAAGAAATCAGGTAAACCCTTCGCGTTTATCATCGGAGGAAAATGCCAATCGCATTACCTTCATCTCGCACATACCGTATTCTATGAATCCGACAGGCAAATTCCTCAGATCATGGATCCCTATTGGACACTAAGGGGTAGAAAACGCTGTGAAGCACATCTGATCAAATTACCAAAATCTGTGGATCTTCATCATTTTTCACCGATGTCAACCATCGATAAGACCTTCGACCTGGTATCTGTTGGACGATTGATCCCATACTATAAGAGGTATGAAGACCTGTTTACGCTTTCAGAATATCTCAACGTGAGTTTTGTGGGTGGGGGACCCTTACTTGAACAGAATAAACGCATCTGGCCAGATGTTCATTGGTACGGCACCATCCAAAATGCGCATGTTCCTATGATGCTGAACACGGCCCGTGCTTTTTTTTACCCAAGTAAACGCGATTTTTTCCCCAGGGTTATTGCTGAAGCGGCTTCGTGTGGTTTGCCAATACTCTGTTTTGAAGATTCAATTAGTGAGGATGTCGTACCTGAACATATCGGTCTTCGTCTTCGTAGCAAAAACTACCAGGATAGCCTTTTATCTTTAATTCGGGATGACGATAAACTGTCAGAAATGGGTATCGAAGCCCGAAGGTATGCACTCGCTCATTTTGGTAAAGATTCTACACGAGTAGCGCTCGAGGAATTCGTATCACGCTTGGTGTAAACCATAAAAAGATTCTTGCTACATCAAGCTAATACCTACCAGGTTGGTGCATGGGCTGACAGTAGTCCATATACCAATCCACCAAATGATCAAGTCCTTCTCGTAGTCGGGTTTGGGGGCGATATCCCGTCTTCTGAGTCACCTTGCTGATATCAGCTAAGGTTTCTATCACTTCTCCGGGTTGAGGTGGGACTAATCGGATTTTAGCACGTTTATCTAACTTTTCCTCTAAAAGTCGGGTGAAGCTGAGCATATCGATAGACTCATCATGACCTAAATTAAAGAGTTGATAGGGTGTTTTTGGTGGCATTGGATCGGATTGGCCATGAAAACCATCCCTGGTACCCTGAATGGGAGGCATATCGACAAGCCGAATGATCCACTCCACAATGTCGTCGATATAGGTAAAACTTCGTTTGTATTTCCCATAATTAAAAAGTGTGATCGGAATCTTCTCAAGAATAGCTTTCGTGAAGCCATAGGGTGTCATATCAGGACGTCCCCAAGGTCCATACACGGTAAAAAACCGAAGTGCTGTTGTTGGTATCCCATATCGATGCGCATAACTGTAAGCGATAGATTCATCTGCTTTTTTGGTTGCAGCATACAGATTCAGTGGTTCGTCGGTTTGATCGTCTTCGGAATACGGCAGGCATTGATTATTTCCATACACCGAGCTGCTGGATGCAAAAAGAAAATGTTCAATTCCATTTCGTCGCATGGCCTCGAGCAGATGAAAAAACCCGATGATATTACTGTTTATGTACGAATGAGGGTTTTCTGTGGCATATCTCACACCGGCTTGAGCCGCCATATGTATGACAACATCTGGCTTGATATGTTCTATGATGGCTGAGGTATGGTCCTCGTCAGAAAGATCGACCATATGATGCTGATAATTGGGAAAAACAGTTAATCGATTCAGTCGATCCCATTTTAGGTTCACATCATAGTAGCTGTTCATGTTGTCGATACCATATACACTCAATCCCTTTTCCAATAACGCAAGGGTAATATGCGATCCTATAAAACCAGCGGAGCCGGTCACCAGGACCTTCGCAGTTCTAATGTTTGACATGTTCTCGTAAAAAAAAGCTCAGTAGCTTAGCAGTTCAGTTAGCTGAAATGTAACTGAATTGATGCAGGATAAGCAAGTAGATTTAGACCTACTTTCCCAAAAACAAACAAACCCCGGTGGATTCCGGGGTTTGTAAGACTTCTATTCTGATTTTTATTCCTCTTCGCGCTCGGCGGCCAGGTCCCATTTTTCGGGAGATCGCCACAAAGCTGAAAGTAGTAACTCTTTCATAAAAAGGAATTCTTTAGGGATGCGATCATACATCTTCTCAAAGAGTTCTTCGTGACCAAGGATTTCCGATTTCCAGAGTTCACGATCAATCATCATGATCTCATTGAATTTTTCGGAGGTATATTCTTCCAGACCGGTCCAGTCCATGTCACGATGGCGCGGACGCCAGCCGATAGGAGATTCCACAGCGGAAGCACGGCCTTTACAACGACCAATAATCCATTTGAGGACTCTCATATTTTCGCCAAAGCCTGGCCATGCAAAATCACCATTTTCATATTTTCGGAACCAGTTTACCCCAAAAATGCGTGGTGCATTGGGCAAATCACGACCAAATTGTAGCCAATGGTTGAAATAGTCTCCTACATGATATCCCAGGAAGGGGAGCATCGCAAAGGGATCTCTACGTACTTTGCCGATCTCACCAAAAGCGGCTGCTGTCATCTCTGAACCCATTGTAGCGGCCAGGTAAACACCAAAGTTCCAGTTGAATGCCTGATAGACCAAGGGGATGGTATTACTACGGCGTCCGCCAAAGATGAAGGCTGAAATAGGTACTCCTTCAGGCTTATCCCAGTCTGAATCAATCACTGGATTTTGGTGAGCTGGTGCCGTAAAGCGGGCATTTGGATGGGCTGCCGGCTTGCCTGAATGCTTGTCATATGGCATGCCATGCCAATCAGTGAGTCCATCGGGAACCTCTTTGGTCATGCCTTCCCACCACACATCTCCATCCGGTGTTATGGCCACATTCGTGAAGATGGTATTTGCTTTGATGCTAGCCATGGCATTGGGATTCGTCTTCTCATTTGTTCCAGGAGCCACCCCGAAATAGCCTGATTCTGGGTTGATGGCATAAATTTTACCATCACTACCCTTGTGGATCCAGGCAATATCGTCACCAACCGTGGTAACCTTCCATCCATCCATAGCCATCGGTGGAATCATCATCGCGAAATTGGTCTTTCCGCATGCACTTGGGAAGGCCGCCGCCACATAGCTTTTTTCGTTCTCCGGACTCTCAACACCCAAAATGAGCATGTGTTCGGCTAGCCATCCTTCTTCACGAGCCATCGTACTCGCTATCCGAAGGGCAAAACACTTTTTACCCAGGAGGGCGTTGCCGCCGTATCCACTACCATACGATATGATAACACGATCTTCCGGAAAGTGAGAAATGTACTTCACATGAGGATTACATGGCCATTTTACATCCTCTTGTCCAGGTTTGAGCGGGGCACCCAAAGTGTGTACACAATACACGACCTCATCATCGATATAGGGTAGAACCTGCTCACCGATACGGGTCATGATCCGCATATTTACCACAACGTACTCACTGTCCGTTACCTGAATACCATAGCGCGATAGGGGAGAACCTACCGGACCCATACAATAGGGGATCACATACATCGTACGACCTTTCATCGAACCGCGTGTAAGGTCGTTCAAAATCTTTTTCATTTCGGTCGGATCCATCCAGTTATTGGTTGGACCAGCATCACCTTTACTTCGACTGCAGATAAAGGTGCGATCCTCGACACGAGCTACATCACTAGGGTCTGAAAAACAGGCAAAACTGTTGGGACGCTTCTTTGGATTGAGAGGGATGAAAG
>CAZXGO010000064.1:0-8332 GCA_964640035.1 uncultured Chitinophagales bacterium | reverse complement strand
CTCTTGAATTTCCGGCTTCGTTCTTGTAATCATAAAACGATGGATTAATCAAAAAAATAGTATCCCTCAAGGTAGGGAAAAATGAAGAAAGAAGAGAGGGTGAAGAGTTGAAGAGTTGAAGAGTTGAAGAGGGGGAAATCATTTACAATTATTTGGAATGAGGAACAATTATTTTGAATGATGATCAATTACACTCCTTAATCCCTGATCTCTTTCCGTCGTAGTCGGGACCTATCCCGAACGAAGTGAGGGATCTTTCTTCAACTCTTCAACCTTCAATCTCCAGCTCTTCAACCTTCATCTCTTCACTCTTCTTCCTTATCTTCCTACGTTCATATTCCTCATTTTCGGACATTTAATATCATCTATCGTGCAAGCTATCTCTTCTGCGATCGACCTCTTGGCACCCGTCCAGGTCGATACCGCCAGCGGCGACATTGGTCGTCAGCAACTTTCGACAGCCTGTAAAGCTGTTTGGACCACGCCACTTCCTGCTGAACCAGGGGCACCGGCTAATCGAATCATCCACAGTCGCGTTCTTCAGCTATCACATCCTATTCGCCTCAATCGTGTCGGTCTTCGAAAAGGACTAGGCTATCATAAATGTGGGAGTGAACACCACGACGATTGGATCACCGCTTTCCGTTTGTTGGTATGGAACGGATCGGCATGGGAAGAAGTGCTTTACGAACGCGATATCCGTGAACCCCACTCCGGCGAAATCATCTGGTTCGATCTGGGTAATATCGAAGCTCGTTCGGTTATTATCGAGGCTCGTGAATGTTATATCGACAAGTTCTGGACAGGTTGGAACATCGTTTCCGAGGCCTTTCTTTTAGAGGGATCACGCCCCGATGCGCCCATCAAGCGTAAGGAAAACCGTTTCTCCGTTGAAAAACTCGATATCAACAACCTGCCATACGGAGTCTCGGCACGCATAGGGGATGGCGAAGTACGCTATAAAACCCCCTTCATTGAAGTGGGCTTTATCATTGGTAAAACCGGATTTGCTTACCTCAGTATCGATGATAGCGGCAATGGACGCACCGACCGAAATCTGCTGCGCACGCAGCCCGGTATGAATCTTCAGGGTTTGCGTCTGCATCCTGTTGGTATGCCGGCCTTTTCGGCACTTTTTCTTCGATTTGTGATCAAAGGCAAGACCTATGTTAGCGGTAATACCATCCGCTATGAAATCGAAATTCCTGAAATCGGTCAACGCTATGTGCTTAACTGGACCGTTCATATTGACCGAATCAGTCTGGAAGCTATCCGAATGGGCGAACATGATGTTCGAGCCTGGGAATCATCCATCTGGTACAGTTCCTTCCATAGCGAAGTATCGGCTACAAGTACCATTGCACCTATTCTTCGCAAAGGGGAAGTTGGCCTCACAAGCTTGCCGAGTCTGTTTCATGTGCCCAACTTCGGTACGCTGAGATTTACCTCCGAAAGTCCAAACCTGTTGTTGCGTTCCGACTCTTTTCGGCCATTTCGAATGACTGCCCTCGAAATTAAACTCGGTGAACGACCCGAGCCCGAAGGCGATTACACCCTCCAGAAGGGAACCTACACGGCAAAGATGGAGATCACGGCTCGTCCTCATATCATTCCTCTCAAGCCAGATACGCCTCCTGTTATACGCAAGGCTATCATGAATAGTGTGATCACCTCCTTGCCCTATCGTCCAGATACCGCCACCCTAAGTAACAATGGTAACTCTATGCACTGCCCCTTGTGCATGGACAATTGGAGTGGTTTGGCACGTGAAATCGGTGAACTTTTACCAGGCTTCCATGCCATGGAATTAGTTCGCGAGTCACTGCAACGCTGGCTCGACATGGCCCCAGGGTATGCGTCGGGTCCGATGCTCGACAGCAAAGGCTATCACCTCGCCGAAGATGAGTATATCATGACAGGGGCCGCCGCTTTTCTAGGGATGGCTGACTTCCTGGAAGTACTCGGTACCCGGGAATGGCTTGATGCCTTCGCTCCTCAAATCCGAAAGCAGCTCAATCTGATGAAAGGTCGCGATATCGATGAGGATGGCATCGTCGAAAGTACTTATCGTACCGGCGTGAGCGGTTCCGGCGACTGGAGTACCTGCTGGTTTGATGTGATCTCCTTTGGATGGAAATGCGCCTTCTCTAACGCCCTGCTCTATGAGGCTCTTTGTCGCCTACCTGAGCAATTTCGTCGATTGGGACACCCGGATCTCGCGAGTGGTCTCGAGGAATGGGCGGCTAACATCAAATCAGCCTATCTGCCCACGTTCTTCAATGAAGAGACCGGTTGGTTGGCCGGCTGGCACTGCAAGGAAGACAAACTCCACGACTATGCCTTCATCTTTGTTAATGGCTGTGCGGTGAACACACCCGGTCTGATAGAGCCAAAGTTGGCACGCTCCATGATGGAAAAATTATGGGACGAGACCAAGCGTGTCGGATTACCATCCTATCGACTCGGACTACCTGGCAATCTTTGGAAGGTGCCCGATTACGATATGGTTTCGATCATGCATGGCGTAAGTATGGGCTATTATGCAAACGGCGGACTCACCCTGTCTCAGTCGCGTCATTTTGTGAAAGCCCTCTTCACAGTGGGTATGATCGAAGAGGGGAGTGCCATGTTACACGGCTTGTGTGAAAGCCTCGCCGACGGATCCGCCTTCAGCGGCTTGAATACAGGAGTTGATTGGCGCTTTTGGGATGGATGGCCATGCGGTTATGAAGGACTCCTCGCCGATCAGTTCGGTATCGTGATGACGGCATTGGAAAGATATAAGCGGTGATCAGGGATCAGGGATCGGGGATCGGTGAAAGAGAAGGCAACAAGAATCCTGTGATTGAAAATGATTGTGCGTGATTGTACGCGATTGTCAACGATCGCCTTTCTCTTGTTGCATCAGAAATTTCTTCGGCGTGATCTTATATTTTCGCTTATAGGCCGCAATGAAATGGCTTGGATTCGTATATCCAATTTCCCAGGCCACTTCATTGACTTTATACCTGCCGCTCAATAGCAGTTGCTGGGCATGGCTGAGTCGATGGTCATTCAAAAACTGGAAGATTGGACTTCCATATAAACGCTTAAATCCCCCTTTGAGTTGGTATTCATTTAGCCCGACCTTCATGGAGAGTTCTTTAATTGTTGGTGGCTCTAACATGTTTTGGAGGAGCAATTCTTTGGCTTTATGCACCTTGAGTACTGTGCTTTCATCCTTCAAATAGGGGCATCCACTGATATCAAACGCATCCTGAGCCCCAAAATATAAACTTAGCACCTCCAGGACCTTCCCCATCATATACAGATTTTTGGTGTTTTCGGGAACGCGGGCAAAAAATAATTGTTCTAAGACGGTGTACATCGCAGTACTTATGGGCGTTGCACTGTAAAACTGCTTGTCGATAGTGATGGCCTCAAAAAGCTCGGTGCTTTGGTTGCCACCCATAAAAAGTTCATGGATCTTTTCAATACTGAAAATCATCACCCACAATCGTGAGTTTTGGCTCAATTCTAACCTCATCGGAAGAGCAGTGTGCGGATTGTACATGATGTACATCTGCCCTTGTAAGAGTTTAAGGGCATAGTTGGCATCCAGAATGCGCATTTTGGCGTCGCTCTCCAAGCTGAAGACGAGGCAAATCTTCCTGGGTACGAGGGTAATCGACGGACTAGCATCTTCATCCGATCCGGATATGCGATGCACCTCTATATGCTCATCGATAGAATATGAAGTCATAAAAATAGGCGACTAAATGGGGTATTTTTTTTAGGTATTTTTTATTTGAGTGTACCGATACTTTTCTCAAACATATTGTATTAGTGTAAATAACGATCAATTATAACCATTATTTCATTAATTATCAGGACAATAAAGAAATATACTAACTTCTTTTTGCGATATTTATATTTCTAAATTAGGTATTTTTACTCAATATTTCGGGATATTTTTGTCTGGTTCAAAAAAGAACATTCATCACAGACATCAGGTATCCTTTTTGACACCTCTACCTCTCCTTATCCTATTCATCGCACTTGGATTCAGCGCACTAGTTCCATCTCGGACTCTCGCTGCCGACTGTGTCCTTCAGGGCCGGGTACTTGATGATTCACAGCAAGCGATCCCGGGAGTGTCGGTCTATGTTGAATCCCTTCAAAAAGGAACTGCAACCACTCAAGAGGGTGCATTTCGTCTTGCAGTGGATCATCGCTCAGAGCGTACCCTTCGTTTTACAGCGGTTGGATATCAACCCAAAACAGTACCCATTGCCAGTGGATCATGTCCGGATATCGGCGACATCACCCTAATCGCAGCTGTGCAACAACTGCGTCCTTTGGTTGTCACCGCCACGCGAAATATGCGCTCTTTGGATGGGATTTCTCTGCCTGTATCTGTTGTCGACCAACAGGAAATTCGTCGTCGCTCAACCCAACGTCTGGGTGATTTGCTCTCTGAACTGGGTGGACTAAACGTGGTCAACAATTTTGGTCTTGGGCTCCAAATGCAAGGATTTGATCCCGATTATACCCTGATAATGATCGACGGTGATCCCATAATAGGTCGCACAGCCGGCACCCTCGACCTCAATCGTATTGCTATCGCCGATGTGCGCCAAATCGAAATAGTGAAGGGTCCATCCTCATCGCTCTACGGAAGCGAAGCATTGGCCGGAGTCATTAACATTATCACTGACCGGGAAGGTCAGGGTCTTCACTATGAAGGAGCAAGCACACTGGGATCCTATGGGTTTAGCGATTCCCATGCTCAGCTAAAAATACACCAGGAAAAACTCTCCCAAACCCTGTTCCTCAATCATAACCGAAGCGATGGGTATGATCTGAATCCATCGACACGCTGGGCAACGACCTCAAAAACCTGGAGCACGAGCCTACGATCGAACACCCAGTGGACCGCATCCGACAAACTCGGAGTACGACTATCTGTCCGCGCTTACCAGGAGGATCAACGTAACCAGGATGCTTTCGTAACCACCCAACGAGGGATGGCGGATGTCCTGTATTTCGCCCGTCAACGGGATGCAAGCATCAGTGCAGAAGCACACTATCAATCAAAGCCAGGCTTACAATACACCCTTCGTAATCAGGCCTCCTACTACGAAACAAACGCCTATTACCGTTTTGAATCGGATGAGGCATTTTTTGATCCCAATGTTTTCGAACAACTGTATCTGCGTCCAGAGGGATCATTGATCCGATCACTCGACAAACATACAATCAGTGGTGGACTCGGTTGGATGGTGGAATCGGTGCAATCAGATCGCTATATCGATGGACTCAACCAGCAAAATACCGCATACTTGTACGGCCAGCATGATTGGGAAATCACCGATCGATGGTCGATGTTAACAGGTTTACGGTATGACCATCCCCAGGTCTATGATCCTAAATGGAGCCCACGTCTATCGAGTGCCTATTCCTGGGATGGTTTTACGCTTCGGGCAGCCTTTGGTACTGGATTCAAATCACCGGATTTTCGTCATCTCTATCTGGATTTCTTTAATGCGGCCGGAGCCTATCGTGTGTTGGGATCACAATCGGCAGAACGAGAAATCGGCAGACTCATCGAACAAGGCTCACTTCGATCCGAAGACCTCTACCTCCCTTTGCAGCAGTTAGCGACCTTGAAGCCTGAACAATCTCTGGCGTTAAATATGGGCGTTGATCTGACCAGAAAGAATTTGCGTCTATCGATGAATCTATTCCGAAACAAGGTGAGCGATCTGATTGAATACACGCGGGCGGCACAATTAGCCAATGGTCAGACCATTTTTACCTATCAAAATATCAATGCCGTCCGACTCAGTGGAATCGAATGGGACGGCCTTTGGTCATTAAATACACGCGTACAGATCGGTTTTGCATATCAGTATCTGGATAGCCGCGATGTTGAGGTAGTCCGCGATATCAAGAATGGACGCGTATTTCGTCGCGATCCAAAGAATGGCGAGGTGAGTCGTGTTTCGATGCGCGACTATGGCGGATTGCCCAATAGGAGTCGCCATAGTGCGAATCTGAGTATGACGATCCAGAATCTGATCAAAGACTCCGATATCCACCTTCGTGCCATCTACAAAGGACGCTATGGATTCGGCGATGCCAATGGCAACGGGATCATTGATCAGGATCTCGAATATGGTCGATCCCACCTGATGCTTAATGGAACCATTCTCAAACAAGTAGGCAAGCACGCTGAAATACATGCTAAAGTACTCAATGCCTTAAATATCACCGACCCTGAACGACTGCTAACGAGTCCAGGTCGACAATTTCAGATTGGAATACGTTTGCATAAGTAAAACATATTCCATCACCATCTATCACTAGTTCACACTCAATCCATCATCATCTACAGTACATCATGAAAACATCTTTTAGAACAAATATCTTCCTTGCTCTACTAATAACACCCCTTTTTGTGGCGTGTGAGGGCGGTATTTTTAATTCCGATGACGATAAGAATACAGCAGCTAAAGTCGATACAGTAAAAAACCTCCCCTCAGATCCACCGTTGAGTATTGGTCCGATGGGTCCAGTAGGCACAGGAAAGTATACCCTTTATAATTTTGAGACCAAAAGTATTGTAGCCAATACCGATTCAGCCACAAACAAATGGGACATTGGTTTTAGAGCAACCTCAATCATATTCAATAGCGGTGTAAGTGGACCAGGTTCTGTTTCAGGACAACTGGTTCAGGGCATTTTTGATGAGCTGAAGCTTGCTCCTGAGTCGGGATATCGTCAGGATGCTGCTGGAAATCCGGTGATCTCCAATGTATCAGGTCAAGGCTGGTATACCTATACGGGTCCGATGGGCAATCCGGTGAATGTAATCTTGCCCACACCGGGTAGAATTTTGGTATTACGCACCAATAAGGGCAATTATGTAAAGATGGAAATACTGAGTTATTACCGTGATAATCCACCGGTCAACACCTTAACTCAGATGTCGCCAAGTCGGTACATCACCTTCCGTTTTGCTCATCAGGGAAATGGCGGAAGAAGCTTTTAGGAGAAGAGTTGAAGGTTGAAGAGTTGGAGAGCTGAAGAAGGTGGCTGTTGGTAGGTGTCAGGTGATTGCAAATCATTGACAATAATTGAAAATGATTGTTATTGATTGAAAATTATTGATCATCTCCTCTTCATTCTTCAATACATAACTGGATACCCTTACGTAGCTCTTCCAGGGTATCGTCAACGCTGGATCCGGTTGCAAACACTGTCGTTGGTCCCTCGTGATCGCTAATTCCTGTTGGTAAGAGTGCTTCAGCAAAATACTCCTCCCCATCTTTGGAGATGTGAACCGGAATAGTGAGGTTGGAATGTTGTAGGCTAAGGTTCATCGTTTTGGGAATATAATAGTTGCTTTTTTTAGGATGGATTTCACCAGGCCCTTCCCAAGTTCTTTCGAAGGGTGAATCGGAATCACAAGTTGGTGCGTGTTTGTCTGATGTCGAAATATTGCGTGACTCCCACGCTGGCGAACGATATACCAACCGTGTATGATCAATATATTTACTAGATCAGTAGATTTCAAAGCAGTAGATAGGGGTTTATCACCATAGTGTTTCTATTCTTATAGAGACACGCCGAGACAAATCCTTACGCAGACGAGAACAATCATTATCAATCGCTTACAATCGCTTACAATTATTTTCGGTCACCTAGACATTCCGATGATCTCCGATCACAGACCCCAATGAGCATAAGAGGTGAAGAGGTGAAGGTTGAAGATTGAAGAGTTGAAGAGTTGAAGAGTTGAAGATTGAGGGTGTCGGGAGACTTAGTATAATTGAAAACGATTGTAAGCGATTGTACGTGACTGTACGCGATTGACCCCCTCCTTCCCCGTGATCCCACCAGGAATCGAACCTGGACCTTGAGCTCCGGAGGCTCACGTCATATCCGTTTGACTATGGGACCAAACTCATAATATACGAGGATTACAGGATTTTTTGGGAGGAATCCGTACCTTTAAGGGCCCTAAATCACTGCTATCCTCTAAATTTTCTCAAATGAGCGTACTCGTTGTCGGATCGGTGGCCTACGACGGCCTGGAAACCCCCTTCGGTAAAGTGGATCGCATCCTCGGTGGATCCGCATCCTATATCTCGCTTGCCTCCAGCTACTTCTCCCAGCACAACCGCCTGGTTGGCGTGGTCGGCAACGACTTCCAGGAAAGCGACCTCCAACGCCTGCGCGCCCGCGATATCGACCTCACCGGACTCCAGGTCGACGCCTCCGGCAAGACCTTTTTTTGGGCCGGTCGCTACCATTACGATCTCAACTCGCGCGATACCCTCGACACCCA
>CAZXGO010000063.1:13277-13934 GCA_964640035.1 uncultured Chitinophagales bacterium | reverse complement strand
AGCAGGACGATATGCGCAAGCGATACTCCAATAATAAGCTCAAATTTTATTTGGGAGATGTACGCGATATAGGCGCAATGGAGCATGCCTTTCAGGGAGTAGACTATTGCTTCCACGCGGCTGCTCTAAAGCAAGTACCGTCTTGCGAGTTCCATCCACTCGAGGCTGTTCGTACAAATGTCTTGGGCACCGAGAATGTGCTTCGAGCGGCCATCAATGCGGGGGTCAAGCGCGTCGTCTGTTTGTCAACGGACAAGGCCGTCTACCCCATCAACGCGATGGGAATCTCGAAAGCATTAATGGAAAAGGTTATGGTTGCCACGTCTCGGCATAGTGGCCAGACCGTGCTGTGCGGCACCCGCTATGGAAATGTCATGGCGTCACGTGGATCTGTCATTCCGCTCTTCGTCGAACAAATTATGGCTGGCCGACCGCTCACTGTCACCGATCCGGCGATGACACGATTCATGATGACTCTAGAAGATGCGGTTGAACTGGTTCTCTACGCCTTCACTCATGGGCAGAATGGAGATATCTTCGTACAAAAGGCTCCTGCCGCAACCGTCGGCGTCTTGGTGGACGCTTTGCGAGGCCTGTTAAACCATGCGCACCACCAAGTTGTTGAGATCGGCACACGCCACGGTGAGAAGTTGTACG
>CAZXGO010000063.1:8917-13267 GCA_964640035.1 uncultured Chitinophagales bacterium | reverse complement strand
CCTTGCTCTCACGAGAAGAGATGGCCTCGGCAACCGATCTTGGCGGCTACTATCAGATCCCGCCGGACGGTCGTGATCTTAATTACGCAAAATATGTGGAGCAAGGTAAGCGGGTTTCCAGCACGACGGAGGAGTTTCATTCGCATAACGCTAAACAGTTGGATGTCCCAGCGATGCAACAACTTCTTCTTAAGCTTGATTTCATCCAGCGCATCTTGAGGGGGGAGTCCCTTCGCCTAGGAGACTGAGCAGTGCGTGTCGTGATTACCGGTGCTAATGGATTCATCGGCCAACATCTCGCGCTTCGCCTTAAAGAGCGCGGAAGGCATCAAATTGCCCGCGTCACTCGGTCCACCGGCGCAGATGAGCGGCGGGATCTTTATGCATCGGCCGATGTCGTGGTCCATCTGGCGGGTGTGAACCGACCGCCAAATCCTGCTGATTTTGATTCCGGGAATACTGGGATCACGGCCCTTCTCTCTGCTGATCTCCTGTCCGTCGGCCGAGCCGTCCCAGTGATCTTCAGCTCCTCAATTCAAGCGGCACTCGACAACCCCTACGGACGCTCAAAGGCGGCTGCGGAACAGGTGATCCTTGCGTACAGCGAGGCAACGGGTGCAGCCGTATCGATTCTTCGACTTCCGAACGTCTTCGGCAAATGGGCGCGACCCAACTACAACTCAGCGGTGGCTACCTTCTGTCACAATATCGCACACGGGAAGCCGATTACAATCCACGACCCGTCTGCGCGCATACAGCTCGTATACATTGATGATGTAATCGATGCCATCGAGGCCCTCCTGCCCCAGAACGAAGTGTGTGTTAAGGAAGGGGTTTCCGTCGGCCCAATATACGACACCACGGTTGGTGCCCTCGCTGACACCTTACGTAGCTTCGCTGACGGTCGGACGACACGGGAATATGGAGCAGTGGGGCAGGGACTAACGCGAGCACTCTACGCTACCTACGTCAGTTACCTACCCCTAAGTGCCTTTAGCTATTCGCTCCAGAAACACGGGGATCCAAGGGGGAGCTTCGCCGAGATTCTGCGAACGCCGAATGCTGGGCAGTTCTCGTTTTTCACCGCGCACCCTGGTGTGACGCGCGGAGGACACTATCACCACAGCAAAACAGAGAAGTTTCTGGTAGTTCATGGGCAAGCCCGATTCGGGTTCCGGCATGTGATCACGGGTGAGCGCCATGAGTTGCTGGTTGAGGGCCACGAGGCACGGGTGGTAGAGACCGTGCCCGGCTGGGCCCACGACATCACTAATGTTGGCGATGATGAACTGATCGTGTTGCTTTGGGCCAACGAGGCTTTCGATGCAGAGCGGCCCGACACCATTCCGGCTCAGGTATGAACGCAAAACGCTTGACGGTCATGACCGTGGTGGGCACTCGTCCGGAGATCATACGGCTATCTCGTGTGATCGTAGCGCTGGATACGCATTGTGATCATGTCTTGGTACACACAGGACAGAATTACGACTACGAGCTGAACCAGGTCTTTTTTGACGACCTAGGCATCCGTCGGCCTAATTATTTCTTGGACGCGGCGAGTGGAACGGCAGGAGAGACCATAGGAAAGATCATCATCGCAGTGGACCAAGTGCTGGCGAAAGTTCAGCCGGAGGCCTTGCTTGTGCTTGGTGATACCAACTCCTGTCTTGCTGTAATCCCTGCAAAGCGACGCCACATACCAATATTCCACATGGAAGCGGGTAATCGCTGTTTCGATCAGCGCGTGCCTGAGGAGACAAACCGCCGCATCGTAGATCAGACGGCGGATGTCAACCTCACCTATAGCACCATCGCTCGGGAGTACCTCCTGCGAGAGGGCCTGAAGCCTGACCTCGTAATCAAGACGGGAAGTCCGATGTACGAGGTAATACATCACTACCTCCCACAAATCGAAGCATCGGACGTCCTCAAGCGCCTGGGCCTTGTGACGAAACAGTACTTCGTCGTAAGCGCTCACCGCGAGGAAAACGTGGATGCGGACATCCAGTTTTTTCGCCTAGTAGCGCTACTCAACGCGGTCGCTGAGGACTACGGGTTACCCGTCGTAGTCTCAGCCCACCCACGAACCATGAAGCGCGTCGAGGCGACCGGGGCAACCTTTCACAATGGGGTGCGACTCCTCAAGCCACTCGGCTTTCACGACTATGTGCAGCTGCAACGAAGTGCAAGGGCCGTGTTGTCGGACAGCGGCACCATCACAGAGGAGGCTAGTATCCTCAACTTCCCCGCCCTGAACATTCGAGAGGCCCATGAGCGACCGGAAGGGATGGAGGAGGGCGCCGTTATGATGGTGGGACTGAGTGTCGACCGCGTGCGTCAAAGCCTAACCATCTTAGAGTCGCAAGGTCGAGACGCCACGCGGACCATCAGGCTGGTGGCTGATTACTCGGTGCCCAATGTATCGGATAAGGTTGTTCGAATCATTCACAGCTACACGGACTATGTTAATCGTGTCGTGTGGCGGCAGGCGGGCCCTTGAGGGTTCTGATTCTCTCGCAAACCTTTTTTCCCGAGCCGGACCTAAAATGTCTTCCTTTGGCTCGCTATCTTCATGCGCAGGGGCATGAAGTTCAGGTACTGACCGCCTTCCCCAATTATCCGGGCGGAATCCTTTATCCCGGATACCAATTGCGCCCGTGGTCTCGCGAGATCATAGACGGGATACCCGTCCTGCGCGTGGCGTGCTATCTCAGTCACAACCGCAATGGGGTGCAGCGGGCGATGAGCTATCTTTCGTTTGCTGTTGCTTGTCTCCTTGCACTCCCGCTTTTGAAGTTCCGGCCAGACACCATATACATCTATAATCTTGTGACACTGGTCCCCGTGGCAGCGATGGCGCGCGCTATGTGGTGCAGCAAAATGGTCATCGACGTGCAGGATCTCTGGCCTGAATCCGTCACCGCATCTGGTATGATACGAGGTAGGTCTGTCCTGCGGTTACTCGGAAGCATCTGTGACAGGGCGTATCAAACAGTAGACCACGTCATTGCGCAATCGCCAGGATTTGCGTCCCAGCTGGTGCACCGTGGCATCCCGGACTGCAGAGTGAAGGTGATCTACAATTGGTCGCCACATGAACTTCCCGTGTCACCAACCAGCGACATGAGCGCGAGTGAGGACTTTCACTTCGTCTACGCCGGAAATGTCGGCACGGTCCAGGCATTAGATGTGGTAGTAGAAGCCGCCGAAAAATGTCGCGGTACCCTGCCGCAAGTTCGATTCACAATCATCGGCACGGGGACGGATTTCGAACGACTTCGGACCAAGGCCTACGGGCTGTCAAATGTCTCCTTTCACGGCTGGATGTTACCCGAAAGTCTTGCTCCCATTCTAGCCAATGCATCAGCACTACTGCTTCATCTCGCAGATGACCCAGTGTTCAGGATCACGATTCCGTCGAAACTCCAACAGTACCTACAAGTCGGACGTCCGATATTGTGCGGTGTGGCTGGTGATGCCAGTCACCTTGTGGCAGCGGCAGGCGCAGGCCTTACATTCTCTCCGGGTGATACAGCAGATTTGATCAGAGCACTGACAGACTTCGTAACGATGAGCGCCGAGGCAAGGCAAGCCATGGCAGCTCGTGGAGCCGTATACTACGAGCAGCAGCTGGCACGCAAGCACGGACTCGCGGCCATAGAACGCGTGCTACAAGCGGAGAACGTCGTGTGATAACTATGCGCCCAAGGGGGCCGTGTCCCCTTGGGCAGTGTCAACGGGGAAGCAGGCGATAGATGTGGTCGTAGCGTGTACCGAAATCGTCAGTCTCCGAACTTACAAGTTTTATCGAGAGCTGGATGGCTCCAGTCTAAATTACCCATGAAGAAGATTCTCCTCTCACCACCTGTTCCGTCACCGACCGATCTTCATCGATTAACAGAAGCGTTCTCTTCTGGCTGGCTCGCCCCTCTTGGCCCTGAAGTGGATGCATTCCAGCTCGAGTTTGCTGGGTATGTAGGTTCTCGCTATGCTGTGGCTTTGTCCTCTGGAACAGCAGCCTTACACCTCGCGCTGATCGCTGCGGAGATTGGCGCAGGCGACGAAGTATGGTGCAGTTCCCTGACTTTTGCAGCAAGTGCGAATCCGATTCGGTATGTCGGTGCCGTTCCGGCGTTCATCGACTCAGAGCGGGTATCGTGGAATATCGACCCAGACGTGGTCGAAGAGGCGTTAAGATCGCGGGTGCGTTCTGGGTCATCTTTACCTAAGGCGCTGATTGCCGTGCATCTCTATGGGCAGACCGCTGATATCGATCGTCTGAAAGCCTGCTGCGAATACTATGGCGTGACCTTGATCGAGGACACTGCCGAGGCCCTTGGAAGTAGCTAC
>CAZXGO010000063.1:672-8907 GCA_964640035.1 uncultured Chitinophagales bacterium | reverse complement strand
ATCCTGGGAATGACAGCTTTGCAGGCATCTTCAGTTTCAACGGCAATAAGATTATTACTACCACGGGTGGTGGTATGCTGGTTACCCCCCACGAGTCGGTGGCAAAGCTAGCCCTCAAGCTGGCTACTCAGGCCCGTGAGCCTGAGCCCCACTATCAGCACGAGCTGGTCGGATACAATTACCGGCTCAGCAATCTGTTAGCAGCACTTGGCCGCTCCCAGCTTGCGACTCTCAATGACCGAGTGACCGCTCGGCGGCGCATCTTTGACCGCTATTTGTCTGCATTGGGTAACTTGCCCGGTATTGTATTTCAGCCCGCAGCTCACTGGGGCACTCACACACGATGGCTTACTTGCTGCCTAGTTGATCCCACGGTCTTTGGCGTGGACCGCGAGGTAGTGCGATTGGCGCTAGAAGCGGCCGATATCGAGTCTCGACCACTTTGGAAGCCCATGCACCTGCAGCCGGTGTTCAAAGACTGCGAGTTCATCGGCTATGGGGTCGCCAATCAGCTCTTTGAGCGTGGGCTCTGCCTTCCCTCAGGCAGTGGGATGACCGACGAGGAGCAGGACAGGGTGATAAATGTTATTGCAGGCCTTATCCGGTGAAGCCAAATGATATCAATCAACTTATTGCTTCTGCGAGGAAAATTGAGTAGCCGGAACCGCGTCCAACTCGGTTCTTATTAGTCTCTTGGGCAGCCTGGGAGGCATTTCGCAATCGGATCCTGCTAGTAATCATGTTCAAGCTTGGCTTGGACATAGCGGATTCCTATGACGCGTTGAGATCTCTCGAAATAAGTAGCATGTCAGCGTCTGCTGCAGCGTTTGCTCAACTGGGGCTTAGCTACCCAGCGCAATGGAAATCCACCTCGGGAAAGATACGGTGTCAACTCTAAAATACTGAGGCCATACGCCATCGACTGAAGCACGGTTTCAATTCACTCAGTCCGTTGCTAATTCGGGTAGCCGGTAAGATAGTACTTGCAGCCATGAAAGATACGAGATGGATCGAGAACATTGAGGTACAAGTTCAAGATAATCAGCAGCAATTAATAGGCGATATTTTTGAGCATAAGCGTCGCAGGGTTTCACGAACGGTTGCTCCGCGACGATATTTGTGAGCTAGGCAGGTTGTTGAAGTGCCCTTCGCCGAAACCGCGAGTTTTTCCATCATTGGGTGGTCTGAACGTTGCGTCGAGGTGGTTCGGTGATTGAACCCTAGGTACCATGACTTCACTACGCACACCTGAGCGTGTAGCGTATGCATCACGTCACTGGGACAGTGTGGACATTGAGGTGGCAAGAAAACCACCAGAATTTCTTCAAAGAGTGGCATCGGCTTCCGGTCAAGCACGAGCTCTGTCAACGTGGCGGTAAACCGGCTGGTAATTCTAGTCAAGAGCCCGGCTGGACAGTCCGTTTCCGACTAATTGGTACCACGTTCGCAGGGGTTGCCTCAGGGGTCACCATAAAATCTGGCACGAGCTCCACCACCATCTGGCGCAATCGGATGCCATCGATGCGCTGTACCTGTGCCGACCGCACAAGCTCATCGACCCGTGCTTCAAGACTAGTGTCAGGGACCTCCGCTAAAGCCCGGATGATCTTCGGATGCGCGGTCTCTCGCACATCCTCGTGCCCGAACAGTATCTCCTCGTACAGCTTCTCCCCAGGCCGAAGCCCAGTAAAGCGCAGCTCGATGTCGGTGCCTTCCTCATAGCCTGAGAGGCGGATCAGATCACGCGCGAGATCGGCGATTCTGACCGGCTCCCCCATATCGAGTACGAAAAGCTCGCCCCCATCCCCGAGCGTCCCGGCCTGCAACACAAGCTGGACCGCCTCGGGAATCGTCATGAAATAGCGCCGCATCTCGGGGTGAGTCACCGTCACCGGCCCTCCGCGTTTGATCTGCGCGAGGAAGGTCGGCACGACGGAACCGCGCGATCCAAGGACGTTCCCGAATCGCACGGCGACGTAATGCCTCCCGGTCCGTTCCGCCGCACGGCGGACGATGACCTCCGCTAGGCGCTTCGTCGCCCCCATGATGGAGGTCGGGCGCACTGCCTTGTCGGTCGAGATCAGCACGAAGTGCAAGGTGCCCGCCTCGCTGGCGGCATCGACGACGTTTCGCGTGCCGAGAACGTTGTTGGTCACAGCCTCGATCACGTTCTCCTCCATGAGCGGCACATGTTTGTGCGCTGCGGCGTGGAAGACGGCGTGGGGCTGATACTGCTTGAAGACGCCGGTGATCCGTTCGGCATTGCGGATATCGGCGATGATTGACACGAGGGAGACCTGAGGGAAGAGCTCCCGGAGCTCGTTGGTGATCTCGAATACCTGATTCTCGGAGTGGTCGAGCAGCACGAGCAGCGAAGGCTCAAGCACAGCGACCTGACGGCAGATCTCCGAGCCGATCGACCCGCCGGCTCCTGTGACGAGCACCACCTGCCCGGTCACGACGCGCCGGACACCGGAGAGGTCGGTGGAGATGGCCTCGCGCCTGAGGAGGTCCTCGATCTCGACGGGCCGGAGCTGCGAGACCTGCACCCGCCCTGAGACGAGGTCGTTCAGCGAGGGGACGGTCCGGGTGGTGGCACCGACGCTCGTGGCCATTTCGACGATGGACCGGACGAGCGATCCCTTGGCGTCGGCGATGGCGATGACCACCTCGGTGACGGCGAGTTCGCGGGCGATCTTCGGAAGGTCGCTGATCCGGCCATACACATAGACGCCGTTGAGCAGTGATCCCGTCTTGTTGGGGGCGTCGTCGACAAAAGCGACGACCTCGAATTTCGCGGTAGCGGTTAGGGAGGCGCGCAGTACAGATTGACCAACCTCTCCGGCACCGACCACCAGGGTGCGAGAGCGTAGACCGTTCCCGGCCCCTCGCCGGCCGAGGTGTAGGTAGCGGATCCCGAGTCGTGGAGCCGCGAGCACGCTCAGGGCGAGCATGGCATCAATCACGAGGCTCGCGACGGGGAGTGGTGCGAGGTCTGCCACGGCTTGGAGGGCGGAGAGCCCCACCACGAAGGAGAAGGGGACGCTCCAGAGCCACGCCTTGATGATGCGCTCCAGCTCATTGAGGCTTGCGTGTTGCCAGAGCGATGCGTACAGCCCGAAGAACTGCGCGGCGGCGACCCTGACCGGTATGAGAAACGCGCCGTACACCAGCGCACTTTTCCAGAGCAGGGCAACGTCGGTCCGTTGCTCCATCCCCAGCAGCGACGCCAGCGCGGTCGCGGCGACCAGGCCAAAGAGGTCGGTAAGCAAGATGTATCGATTGCGCATTCAGAACACTCGAGAAAGGACCTGACGGGACTGCTGCATCGTCGGCCTGAGCCGAACCCTAAATTTAGGACGATTCACCCTGGGAAAAGACGCAAATTCGTCGCCGCTAACGGACTCACTGGAGCCTGTAACGGGCTATGTAACTTCGGTAAGGTCGTTATACCGGGGGAGGCCTCCCTGCACAGGTCGCCCAAGACTTCTATGGAAGGTCAATGACCAACTCCCATTTCTGCTCCTCGAAGACCCACGCCCGGGTTTCTTTCTCGTTTCCCTGGGCCCTTGCCACGGCCGGGCTTGTCCTTGCCGCCCCGATCGGCGCCCAGGGGCTCGTCGGCTTCAGTCCCGCTAGGGTAGCCCAGCAAAGGGCCGCCGAGTCCGCCGCCACCGCCCGCCCCGACTCGGCCCGGATCCAGACCCTGGCGCGCGCCCTCGCCGACCGCCCCCATATCGCAGGGACCCCCGCCCAGGCTCGGACCCGGGACCTGGTCATCGAGGCCCTCCGTGCGGCCGGGGTGGAGACTGAGGTCCGGGAATACCAAGTTTGGCTCCCCCATACGGTGGATTACGGGGTCTGGCGCATCACCCCGAACCCGGTGCGACTCGAGCTTCGCGAAGGGGAGGTCCCCGAGGATCCGACGACCCTCGCGCACCCGGAGTACCCGACGGTGAATGGCTACTCGGGCTCCGGCGATGTCACCGGCGAGGTGGTCTATGTGAACTACGGCTTGGTCGAGGACTACGCTCGACTCGACTCACTCGGCGTCTCCGTGAAAGGTAAGGTCGCGATTGCCCGCTACGGGCGCTCCTTCCGCGGGATAAAGGCCCGCGAGGCGGAGCAGCATGGCGCGGTGGCGCTCCTCATGTATTCCGACCCGGCGGACGACGGCTATGTGCAGGGCGACGTCTACCCCGAGGGCCCCTATCGCAACGCGCGTGGGGTGCAGCGTGGGAGCGTGATGAACGGGGCGGGGGATCCGAGCACCCCGGGGTATCCGAGCACCGCGAACGCGAAGCGGATCCCCTTGGGCGAGATGCCGGTCCCGCGAATCCCGGTCCTCCCCCTCTCCTTTGGTCTCGAGCAAATGCATATCCTCAACGAGTGCATAAATAAAAGGCGAAACATCTTTATCCAGGTACCACAAGACGCTCTCCAGCCATCCGGGTATTTCGCTCGTGTAAGAACTAAGCGGATGCTCATCAACCCAATAGCTAACCGCTGTGTCATTCGACCCACAGCGCTGTGGAGCTAACCGCGAAGACATTCGGTCAAAGCTGCTTTCCCCTGGAATTGAATCACGCCTACCATGGAAACCAATGCACCTTCAGCCTATCTATGTCGGCGCAGCATATTGCGGAGCGGGAATAGAAGAGTATCTATTCAACACCGGACCGCGTTTACCATCTGGACGCGACATGACTGGGGAACAGCAGGATGAAGTTATTTATAGAATTTTAGATTTACTGTAGAACAAAAATGAAGTTCGAGGCAAGGTAGCCAAAGGAAGTCAGGCCAAAGGAAACTGATTGGAACCCTGCAAATCCGTCCAGTGTAGCGCGTAGCAAAAATATGGGAAACTGAGAAAAAGGACTCCAACTTAATAAAAGCATTGCGTATGGCAAAACATGTACAATCCACCATTGCTGCAAATCATATAATATTCAAATGCGAATTGCTGTAATAAGTGACATTCATGGGGCTGCTGAGCCGTTTTCCCGGGCACTCGCAAACGCAAAAATCATTGGGTACGATCAACTGATTCTACTCGGGGATCTGTTCACCTACGGTGTTGAACCCGAGCGTTGTCGCGATCTCGCGGCGGAGGCGATTGAAAAACAGGGAGCAGTCTTCATCGGAGGAAACCACGATCAAGTATACACCGAGTTAGCCAAAGGCGAGAGCGCGTACCTTAATGGACGCCCATCGTGGCTTGTTGAATCAATCCTATGGACTTGGAATCGGATTGGTAGTACATGGCCGAACTCACTAACTTGGAGAAACGAATGGGTGTCAGATTGTGTGCTGTTTGCTCATGCAAATCCGTACGGCTTTGGTGACTGGACATACTTAAACTCACCGGAGCAACAAGAGAAAGCCTGCGCTGCCATGGCAAGCCTCGGTCAACGGGCAGGAGTTTTTGGGCATGTGCACAGATATGGAGCGTACTCTGCCTTTGGTGTTGATCTTTTCGTGGTAGGCTCCATTGGGCAGCCCCGAAGCGGATCAACTGGAGTACCTGAATGGGCGTTAGTCGATCTGTGTAAAAAGCATGTCATAGTAGAACGTCAAGCCGTAAATTTTGATTCAGTCAAATTCTGTATGAATATTCAGGCGATGACGACACTCACACAGCATACACGCAATCACCTTTGCAAATTTTTTCAATGAAAAAAGTGCTTGTAACAGGAGCTGGAGCAGTACTCGGACAGGGTATCATTAAGTCTCTACGACGAGCAAACGAGCCCTTCTTTATCATTGCCGCAGACCCCAGCCCTCTTGCTACTGCGCTTTACTGGGCTGACGAATCGGCAATTATTCCAATGGCATCGGCAAATGACTGGTCGAACGAAATTGAGATGCTACTCGATAGAGCACGGCCCGACATAGTTTTTGTCGGCACAGACGTAGAATTAAAGCGTTTTGCACAAAAGCGCAAGCAATGGGAAAAGCAGTTCGGCACACGCATAGTCGTGAGCGATGAGTCGGTAATCGAAGTGGCTGATGATAAGTACTCTACTGCTAACTTTCTAAAAAGGAACGGATTGTCTCATGCAGCATCAGCATTGCCGGAGAATAAGGAAGACCTTCAGGAGCTAGTTGAACATCACGGGTTCCCATTAATCGTCAAGCCGCGTCAGGGAGCAAGGTCGGTGGGGGTATCTTTAGTGAACAATCGACCGCAGCTGAAGAGTGCTCTCGAAAATCGGCGGGGGTTAGTTGTTCAACAGTGGGCAGGGCCTGAAGATCAGGAGTACACCGCAGGGGTGATTTGTTTTGATGGGGCTGTGCAAGCACAGATAACATTGCGTCGCGATCTTCGAGATGGAAACACATATCGAGCATATGCCAGCTCGTACCCAGACGCCGACGACTACGTTCGTAGAGTAGCGAGCGCACTGTCACCATTCGGTCCCGCCAATTTTCAGTTTCGAAGGGGACTCGATGGTGAATTTAGAATCTTCGAGATTAACGCTAGATTTTCAGGTACGACACCAATGCGTACTATGCTCGGATTTAACGAAATCGAGATGTGTGTTCGGCATCTGACATCGAACGAAAAGATCACTCAGCCTCAAATCAGTCACGGCATAGTGTTACGATATCTTCACGAGCAATTTATTCCAGAAAAACTAATTATTCGGAAACATTCTTGATGGAAAGGCGCTTGGCAGTCACTGGAGCCTCGGGAGCACTTGGGCGCTTTGTGGTTCACGAATCATTGCGCCGGGGCTATAAGGTAATTGCCCTCTCTCGCCATCGCCCAAGCGATCCTGTCTGCGCACAGCACTGGAGAGAGTTTGATCTGTTGAAGCCGGGCAATCAGTGGAACGAATTGCTATCGAAGTGTGATTCGGTAATTCATCTAGCTGCTGCTAAGAGTGCAACAAAAAACTTAAAGTCGTCCATCTTGTGGAAGACTAATGTTGAGGGCACTCTCCGACTCATCGAAGCGCTAGGTGTAGCACAGGTACCTCATCTCATTCTTTGTTCAGCGGCAAACGTTCCAGAGAAGGAGTGGCGTGGCCCTTATGTTTCCAGAGCACTCTATCTCTCATCAAAGCTAGCCCAGGAATGGGTTGCGAGTGCTGCTTGTGCTGAATTGGGAATAGAGAATGCGATAATGCGCATTTCATCGGTGGTAGGAGACGGCCGAAGCGCTCTTGACTGTATCGCCAAAGCGATTTTAAGTGGAGGCCCGGTAGAAATCGCTAATGGTGACAGCTTCGGAGCGGATTTTGTGAGTGCGAGGGATGTTGCATCAGGATTAATGCTGGCGTTCGAACATCGGCTGACGGGTGTGTACAATCTGTCGAGTGGTTCGCGTACATCACTTGGACAAGCCGCGCGCCAAATGGCACAGTTAGCAGGTGAATCGCCCAATATTATTAAGGTGATTGAGAGAAGTGATAATCATGATGATGGGTTTCCTCCGGCTGATTGCAGCCCGCTCAAGCAATTCGGCTATTGTCCAACAAACATATCCGTGGTATTAAGCGAAATGGTGAAGAGTAGTGGTTAGCTCAATTTTCCTTCGAGAGAGTGGGCGTTGTCCCGTTCAAGGTGTTACAACTGCGCACCGTAACGTCCAATTCAGTAACACGAGCGCATTTATATCGGTATGCTAGGCATATCCGTAGCCACAAGAGATTGTGTTGGGGGCATCATCGATTACTTTCTACACGTTGGACGTCTAGATAATTATGGTCTTTATGTATCATAGATGTGCGATTGACAGAAGAAAGCGAGCACTTGATTTAACGCTCGTGTTCTTGGCGAGCCCTGTATGGTTTCCGCTTCTGCTCGCCGTCGCCGGAGCAGTGCGCCTTTCGCTTGGTACCCCAATTCTTTTTAGACAGGAAAGATCCGGACGCAATAGTATTCCTTTTCGTCTCCTTAAGTTTCGAACGATGACCAGCGAATGTGCTGCAGATGGAAGTTTGCTCCCAGATGCCATGCGAATCACCAAAATGGGGAGGTTGTTGCGTTCGGCCTCGCTGGATGAGCTACCTCAGCTCCTAAATATTATAAACGGTGAAATGAGCCTCGTTGGTCCGCGTCCATTACTGCCTAGGTATTTGGAGCGATATAGCCCGAAACACGCGCGTCGCCATGAAGTGCGGCCGGGTCTAACAGGCCTAGCTCAAATATCTGGTCGCAACAATATTTCATGGGAAGCACGGCTTGATTTGGACGTGGAATACGTCGAAAAAGCGTCGCTCTGGCTTG
>CAZXGO010000063.1:0-662 GCA_964640035.1 uncultured Chitinophagales bacterium | reverse complement strand
GTAACTATTTTAGTAAAAACTGCCCTGGCCGTCATCAAGCGAGATGGCATTACCACTAACAACGGTCAGACAATGCCAGAGTACATGGGTTCGCCGAATGCAGCTGAACAGGAACTGTCAAAGGAATAGAATAATTTCTGCATCGGTCATCTTACCTTTGCGTCAGTGACTCAACAGTTTGTCTTTACTGTGAAAAGCGTATTTCTTTGGAGAAGGACTTTCAGTGGGCCTTTTCTCAACAGTAAATGTCCAGTTAGTCCTACCCTGTCAGAAGCTCTTGGCAAGACATTTAGCGGACTGTTATCCGAATTCCAATTGAAGTCAGGGACAAGGTCAACAACTACCTTTCTCAGCAGTGACTTGTCCTGCTGTTGCACCTGAACTAGTTGGATAAGCTCATCAACTCTTGCTTCTGAAGTTGTGTTCGGCACTTCGGGGAGTGCTCGAATGATCTTTGGATGGGACGTATGACTCTCATCCTCAAGACCGATCAATGCCTCCTGGTAAGACTAACCCGGATCCGGTTGCCCACGGTATCATTCGGAATCAATGGCTATCTTCCGTTTTCGCTCCCCTAAGTCCCCCGCCGGGATCTTTTTTTCATTTCACTTGGCCGTTTCGGCGGCCGGGCTTGTCCTTGCCGCCCCGATCGGCGCCCAGGG
>CAZXGO010000062.1:12808-14116 GCA_964640035.1 uncultured Chitinophagales bacterium | reverse complement strand
AGGGGCACCCACAAGGGGTGCACCTATTGATGTTATGCTTTCACCACATCGTGCACATCCCCCCGATACACCCAACTGCCTTCTTTGACGAAATGGGTGGCAAAGGCATGGCGGTAGCGGTCGGTGGTATGGTTGCCGAAGGAGCCGTGGATGGTGAGTCCGTTAAAAAAGGCTCCTGCACCGGCTGGAATCTCAAGACGGATGATATCCTCCTCTTTGAGTCCGTCGATATCGAAGGAGTAAAACGATTGCTTGTAACGACGTCCGTCGGGATCAATCATATCATAATCGATTTCCCAGGAGTCGTGGTCGGCAGTGTTTTCGGTCTTATGCGTGCTGAGTAGGCCCTTTTTATGTGATCCCGGAACAACGGCAAGCCCGCCATTTTGTCCATCGGTGTTATTGAGTGCCACCCAGCAGGCCATCAGGGTGTTTGGCTCGGTGGGTAGGTAGTGCGTGTCCTGGTGCATCGCCGTACCTTTGCCATCTACAGGCTGTTTGCGCAGGTACATCGACTGCACAATCATGGGCTGTCCACCCAGAATCTGGCGGGTGATGCCCACAATGTTCGGATGATGAGCAATGTGTGCCCAATGGTCATCTTTTTTGTGATTATCTAACTGCTGACGCCAATCGGCAGGCTTCGGAAGTTCTTCATAGGCCAAAAAATCGGCACATTCCTTAGCAGACAACAGATCATGTACAATCAGATAGCCATCGCGCTCATACTGAGCAAGTTGTTCGGAAGAAAGCATAGGGAATTAATTTTAAGTCATCAAATGATCAAGGCATCATTGCATCATTGCATCAATGAAAGCTCATTGATACTCCGATACATTGATGCCTTGATGCATTGTTGCCATGTTTATTTGTTGCCTTATTTATATTCTATTCGCCACAAGATTTCAGGATCAATATACGGTTCAACGTTTTTGTATTGTTCCATGAGGTCGATCTTGCGCTGGATTTGCTCACCGAAGTTTTCGCCGTGGATGTAGGCGGTTTCAGTGACATCAGAGATGGCCATAAACTCGGTATTGCTTGTAGTCCATAGATCAAGCAGATCTTTGGCGTTGGCAATTTCTCTGTCCATAGCTTCAGTGAGATAGGTCTTACACTTGGCCTTTTTCGCTGCATCCGTTGTGTTGAGATAGCCATGCACACCGTGGACCCAGGCGCATAAGTGACGCTGAGTAAGACTCCAGTTGCGGAAGGCACGAACACGATCATACAGATCCGTGAACACATCATTGGCTTGATCATCAAGGCCATTCATGATGCCTTTAATTTCAGCCATGATGGCATCCA
>CAZXGO010000062.1:3647-12762 GCA_964640035.1 uncultured Chitinophagales bacterium | reverse complement strand
TTCTCACAATATTCACGGTCTTTCATAGGGATTGCCTCAAGGTTCGGCACCATCGGACGTATCCATAGGCGATACCACACAAAACCAAGGCTGGAATAGAGAGGTACCACAGGCAGCCAGCTGATGGCTTCATCGACTTGTTTCCAAAGTCCGACCAGTTTCTTACCCAGATCAGCACTTCCTGTGTAGCCCGTGGCTACGTTTTCGAGCCAGCTAACCAAATCCACCTCTGGATTCAGGTAGGCACGACGAATCACCTCAGGATGTGGCCAATAGGGCGTTTTTGCTGTGTTCATGAGTCCGCCATAGGCACTGATGCGTTTCACATCAATATCCTTCAGGGCCTTCATCTTTGCGGCAAGCATGAAAGGGAAAGGGATACCCAACAGCGGCTCCATGTTGTATCCACAGGAGGTCGAGTAATTCAGGTAAGGCTCGCATCCTTTAGAGCGGAACCATCCCAGTTTTTCTTTCTCTTCGGGATCCATCGTAGTGTGCATGATCGTTCCAGCTGCACTGGCTTGCTCAGGGTACTTGGGATGGCTGTACGGCAGGTGGTATCCTTTTACCAGCAGGGAGGGCGCTTCGATGCTCACATTTCCACCAATGCCATTCATGATATGCTCATGCTCCACTTTGAAGGGCTCGAGGCGCAGGATGACATTGAAATCAGGATTTACCGTGGCTACCGTCTCCTGGAGAAGCTTGAGCCAACGCACGGCACTGGCCGCAGCAGCCTCAGCAATCTTATCATGGCTGCGCCATTCGCGGATCATGTAGGGTCCGCCGTTACGACCAACATATAAGGAAGCCGTGTATTCAAAACCGGAGCCTGAGTCGTTGGTCCAGACGCTCATGTAATCCAAATCCGGAACCTGGTGGATGAGTTTTTCCATCATCTGGCGGTAGTGCTCGCGGGTCATCGGATGGTCTTGTGCCATCGTGTAACGTGGCAAGTGGGAACGCATCGGGTGATCGATACGGGCTCCGCGTAGTGTGGGATACTTGTCGAAAAAGATACTCGGCATGGAACGAGGCTCGAAGCAGAGGATACCAGGCTTCAGGCCATAATCGCGACCGATAGCCGCGAGTTTCTTGAGGCGATTCAGGTTCGCTGATAAATACTCAGGGGGATAAAAATCATTACTGATGTCGCTGTTCACAAACTGGGATAAAGCAGCGCAATAGGAATAAAACTGATTGTAATACTCGTTAGGAACACCCGGCTCGAAGGGGATAAAGGTAGAAAGGGCGTTCACCTCGATGTGGGTAAATCCATTTTCTGCCATGGTACGGATGTGTTGCTCAGGATCCAGGTCGCGAATGTGACGATAGGTCTGCGTGAGCGTAAAATCGAAGTGTGCGCGATTCACTTCGAAGCTTGGTTCGATCAGGATACCATTGGCCAGTGAAGAGGCCTGAACGTCGGTGAGGAGTCCATCACGTAACAATGTAGCTCCTTGAACCACCAGGTGGGGTTTGGATGCAATGAGGGTACCTGTTCCATCGGGGGTAAGCATCAACCACATCCAGCTATCGGTTGTAGGTTTGGCTTCGGCAGGTTTCAGGTTCCATTTTCCCTCTGCAACAGACACATTAAAGGTGTCTGATTCCGGCTGTGTGGATGAAGCAGCAATAGCACCGGTAGCAGCGCAGATCAGGGAAGCTGCATGTTGTACGGCAGTGTGTGCGCCGACAGGATAAACGATCTTAGCGATCGTGGAAATCGATTTCAAAACGTGACTCCTCTTTGACGTGTGATTAAACGATAGGCATATAACATGAACTGTAAAACGACCTGTGAACAGACAGACAAAACGTTAAAGTCTGTTAAAACGGTCGGTATCCGATGATGCAGGTAAGTGTTACATACATGCATACGGCGGTGAAGTATAGGATTATAAAGGCATTTTTGCAACGATCTCAATAAGCATATGTGGTGCCACTTTTTTTTAAAATCAGTTGCAGATCCAATTTTCTATTGATACATTCACAAGCGTGCTATGAGCATAAAGTGGCTTTTAGTACGTATCGCTTTCGATGGTTGAGTTAAAACACATGTTCATGTTGATTTGGATCTCGATCATTGAAAGAGTTGAAAGTTCATGGATTCGTATGGATTTGAAGATGCTAAGGAGTGATCATTCGAAGAACAGCAGGCATAAGGTGTCTGCGAACACAGGCAGTTATGCTTGCTTTGAATACCATCCTGCCCTTAAAGTTCAATGGATACATGGGTGGCAAAGAACCACGATCAATGGCTTGCGAGCCATCGTGCTGTCAAAACCATAACTTGGAGTTCCCAAATATGAAACACATAGATACCAAAAGGATGTTTGTGACGCTTTTATTGTTCCTGATGATGGAAGCGCTCCCAATCCTGGCATTCGCCCAGACCGGTCGTCTGACTGGTAGGGTTACGGATGCAGCGACAGGGTCACCGATCCCTGGAGCAACTGTTCTTTTAGAAGGTACAACAATCGGTCAGGCAACTGATGCTGAAGGACGCTACCTTATCATCGGTATTCCTCCCGGAGCCTACAATGTGCGCTTCTCTTCTGTTGGTTATACAACAAAGATCGTTGAAGGCTTCCGCGTTGTATCCGATCGTACACAAACTCTTGACCAAACACTTGCCGAGCAGGTGGTTTCGGGTGGAGAAGTTCTGGTAGAAGCCATCCGACCGGTGGTAGATGCCAACCAAACGACTTCCCGGGCCTTGGTTACAGGTGAGGAAATTTCACGTTTACCGGTAGGTAACCTACAGGATGTGATCTCCAAAACCTCTAACTCCTACAACGGTTTCGTTCGTGGTTCCCGTCGTTTTGAAACGAAAACTATTTTGGAAGGTATTGACATCTCCGATAGCTACGCTCAGATCAACAACTTGTCAAACTCAACAGGCAATGATTTGAACCGTTATCGTGGTCTCGTGTACTCTAGCACCAACCGTGCCGATCTCACGAACAACTCCTTGTTGAATATCAACCCAGAAGCCGTAGAAGAGGTAACCGTTAACACAGGTGCTAATGAAGCCAAATATGCTTCTGCCTCTGGGGGTGTGATCAACGTTACACTTTCTGAAGGTCGTGGCCAGCTTCGTGGTAATGCCTCCTTCCGCGTTGCTCCTAGCATCAATCGTCCCGGTCCAGATTCACTGGATTTCTATTATGATGCGGATAGATACGCAGCCGACAAAGCTGCTGCTGGAACTACTCCAAAAGCGGCATTCTACACATGGACACCTGACAAATACAAAGCCGGTGCTGATCCTGAAATGGATTTCCGCTTTACGCTACAAGGTTCTATCACCGATAAACTCGGCTTCTTCGCTACTGGTCAGTTTTTTGAGACCTCTGGTTTCATGCCAAACCAGTACAATAAACGTCTTGGTGGTCAGATTAAGTTGAACTACGACTTGACAAACAAAACAAAAATCAGTGCCTTGGGTATCTACGAAGATCGTGGTTACTGGGGCGACTGGACCAACCGCGGTTATCAGGAATTCTGGCGCTTCTTCCTTGAAGGCGTTGCTCAGAACGACGGTGGTAGCTTCGTTGGATCTGTCAAGTTGACCCACGTGTTTAACGCAAAATCATATGTAGACGTACAAGCCTACAGAACCTTTGCTGTTACCCGCTACGGATATCTGAATACCAACAATGTTGGAGATAGCAAATTCATCGATTTCAAAACTAAAGCACAAATCGATGCATACGTAAGCCCTGCAACGACTCCTAACACGAACTTCTTTAACACGAACATCTCTGATCCGGCATCCGATTCTGGTATTTTCATGCCAGCCGGTAACCGCTACAAATTACGTAGCCCAGTTCCTTATTATGAGAGTGTAGAGAATTCAACCACCGGCTTCAAAGTTGATTACTCAAATCAGATCGCTTCAAACCACTTTATTCAAGCCGGTTCAGAAGTGAAGATGCGTAATTTCAAATACGATGAAGCCTATGGTGTTGATGGTATCGGCTTTACCTTGAATGCTGCCAACGAGCCATTTATTCCAAGTTCATGGGAGCGTAATCCAGTTGAAGCTGCTTTCTACCTCTCTGATCGTATGGAATACGCCGGTTTGGTGGTGAATGCAGGTCTTCGTGTGGATGTAATCGATCGTCACATGTACGAAATCGCCGATCACTTCTATCCATACCAGCGTAGATCGATCACTACTGAAGATGGACGTACCTTGAACCGTAATTACTTTGTACGCGACAAGAAAGTTCCTGTGGATGTATTCTTCAACCCATCATTGGGTGTTTCTCACCCGATTGGTACCACTGCAGCGATGTACTTCTCGTACAGCCGCAGCCAGCAGTTAGCGCCATATTCTGTTCTCTATGAGAAATATGATGGTAACCACTCAACCAGCCAGTTCTTCACCTTCCAGGATCCAAATCAAGGTCCTATCACCTCGAATAACTACGAATTAGGGATTCAGTGGGAAGTAGCAGACGGCTGGGGTATTGATGTGAATGCTTTCATGCGTTCTGTTGATAACTACAGCTCTGCTGGTCTACAAGCCAATAACCGTATTCCTTCTAATCTGACAACAGATCCGAATCGAATCACTATTCCATGGCATTCATACCGTACGGGCTTTGGATACGCTGATATTCGCGGTATCGAAACCGTACTTCGTCGTCGTCCGCTCAAACTGGCTGACAACGTGAGTCTAGGTCTGACAGCATCCTATACCTTCGGTGCGGTAGAACAGTCTTTTGGTGCCGGTGCAAACCAGGCTTCCTTTAACTCACCTGCCGATGGTAGTGTGACGAAGCTTCCATTTAACAACGTTCGCGACTTCAAAAACTTCGCTCAAAACGTACCTGGTGGAGCATCAAGTCTCACTTCAGGCTTTGACCGTACTCACCGCGGCGTACTTCGTGCTACTGCAGCATTACCATACAATATCTCTGCTGGTTTAGCAGCCTCTGCTGAATCCGGATTCTTGTATCCACGCGCAATCGGCGTTGACCCACGTGATCGTGAGCTTCTCACAGCACCTGCCAACGCGCAAGTTGATCTTCGTCTTGAAAAACGCTTTACCTTCGCAAATCGCTTTGGTCTTGATGTGTACATGGACGTGGTTAACCTCACGAACCGCTTCAACATTGTTGCGTATGAGAGCTACACCCCAAGTGGTCCTGGTATCTTCCAGGAAACCAACAATCCAGGTGCTCGTCTGACACTACCTGACGGTTCAACCGTGTATGGTCCGGCACGTAATATCTACTTCGGTACTCGTGCCCGCTTCTAATCAACATGGAAATACTAATGACTACTATTATGAATAGAACAATCACATCTGCTCTTTCCCTGTTGCTGCTCGCGGGTCTAGGTATCTCGACAGCTCAGGCGCAGCTGCATCAAAAGCCATCCGGCATTTTTAAGAATGTGGGCGGTGGTGAAGTGCAGGCTCTGAACAATGGCGACGGCTACATGACAGCCGGTGACTATTGGGTAACTGTAAAGCCTATCAATACAACAAATGATGGACGTCTATCAGGCAACCCATTTGTCAACGTTGCCGGTGGATCAAACATCTACATGCTTCTAGGTGGCTCTGGAAACTGGCAAGATCCAGCAGGTAACTGGCCTAGCGGATTCCAGTATGTGAACAACTTCCGTAACTCACCTCGTATTTTCTTCCCTCTGTTCAAAGCTAGTGGATGGCCAGGATTTGGTCCTGGAAACCCATTTAGAGCAGTTGATCAGAGTACCGATACAGGTGGTGCTGGCGGAACAAGTCGCTTCATGTTTGCAACCTTTAGTGAAGGTCTGGCTGCTGCGAAGGATCCAAACCGTAACTATCGTCGTAATGCTCGTTTCACCGATGCTACACGTCGTCACATGATTTATGAAGCGGGCTGGCCAACTACGGCTGGTATCGACTTCAAGATCCGTGCACACCAGTTCACCGTGAATGAGCAAAACATGAACGATTTCGTTCTCATCGAAATGACTCTTACCAATACCGGTAATGTTGATTCAAATGCGGACGGTACGTTTGAAGCTACCAACAACACCATTGATGGTGTTACCATTGGTCGTGCTGCTGACGTTTCTCCAACCATTCAAATTTCGGTCGCTGGAGATCGTGGATGTAACTGTATTAATGCCGGTCGTAGCTTTGGTTATAGCTTCGCTCCAAACCCATATGATAATGGCAACCCCATGAACCTGTGGATGTGGTGGGCTAATGCATCAACGACCCAAACCTTGAACCAAACCGTTCCACCAGCAGGTCGTCGTTACTTCGGTATCGATAACTTGAACCAATTGATGGGTTATACCGATATCTGGAATACCTGGAATGTGATTGCCGTGAAACAAGGTTCGATCTCCGATACTGACTTAAACGCAATCAAGGGTTCTACCCCAGATAAGCAAACGACCTTTGGTACCCATCCTATCGGTACCGGAAGTCGCAAAGGTTGGTACACCTCAGCTCAATGGCAGTCACCACTGGGCAGCAGAAATAACTCTGCTATTGCGTTCCGCAATAGTACAGCAACCTGGTATGAAGACTACGGTAAAACCACAAACAGTCTAGCGACTGTAAAGCTTGGTCCTAACCCTGCCTTCTTCTCTGGTGGTACTGCTGATGACATCACTACCTGGACCGTTGGAAATCCAAATGCACGTCCAAATGGTGACTTCAAATATGGTTCTGAGGATGTAGGTAAGTCAGCTATTGAAGTACCCGTCTGGGAACCACAATGGAACCCAGGTGCTGCTAATGGCTCTGATTTCTATGCAGCAAAAGGGTTCACCAAAGAATATACCTTTGGTCAATTCTTGAATCACGGAAACGGACCTTTCAGCCTTGCCCCAGGTGAGTCTATGACCATCGTGTGGGTATCTGCAGCAGGTTTCCGTCTTGACGGTCTTCTCAGAACCATGCAAGCAGCTGAGTGGAGTTACAACCAAGGAATGGGAACAGCAGCTAATGCACTTCCTGTACCTGCAACTCCTGACACTCGTGTAACCAGCACCACCAATGGTACTGCGTTAATCGAGTGGACCGATGTTTCAAGCGTTCCCGGTTCAACCGTGAGTGGATATAAAATTTGGAAGGCTTCACAGTACAAGAGAACACGTTATGAAGATGTTGGTCTTCGTGTAGTTGATAGTTACCATCGTCAGCATGAAGTGGGTACAACATCCGATAACGTGAAAAAAGCTGTGAACCCCAACTTTGATTATTGGGACATTTTCGTAACCGATATCCAGGGATCATACCAGCCATCGGAATGGGGTCACTACGAACTCATCGCTAAAATTCCTAGCGGTCAGCTCGGTCAGTACACCTCAGGTGCCGGTGCTGGATACCAATATGCTTACGAGGACAACGAAGCGATTACCGGATTTACCTACTGGTACTATGTATCTGCCTATCGTGAAGGACAGTTTACAGGTCCACAAGGTCCGGTTCCTGTTGGTCACATCGAAACCTCAAACATGAACCGTAACGGACGTAATGGTTTCGGTGCAGCGCCAGGTCAAATTGGCTTAGCATCACCATGGGGTGGTACGTATCCTTGGGCATTTAACAATGCTAACTTCCCTCGTAATGATCTGGGTGCTCAAAAAAACCTAGGTGTTGCATTTACGGTTACGCCACCGGCTTCAAGTCCTTCAGAGGCGAACAACTTAATCACAGTAACACCAAACCCATATAAGATTACGGGTCTTAACGACGTACGTAACGATCCTGCAAGTCACAACCTCGACTTCTTGAACCTACCTTCAGATTATACCTTAACCATCATTGATGTTTCTGGACAGGTTATCTTCCAGCAAACTACCAAAGGTGCTGTAAACGGTAAATATACCTGGGATATGTTCTCTAAGGACGGTATCGAAGTGGCTTCTGGCTTGTACATCTATGTTGTCGAGCATGAAGGCGGGAAGTTCGTTGGACACTTCTCTATTCTTCGCTAATCATCCAACCCAAATCAGGAGTTTCCTATGAAAAAAATCATCCTTCTCTTGTGCATCGGTGTTGGTCTGATGGCATCCGACGCACTAGCACAACGTAAAGCCGGCCGTAATGCCGCCGCCTTCCTCGAAGTAGGGGTAGGTGCCCGTGAAGTGGCTCTCGGCTCTGCCGTGACCACCATGGCTTACGATGCTAACATGTTGTTCTGGAATCCAGCCGGTACGGCTCTGGCCCAGGACCAAACATTGAGCGCATCGTTCTCCTATAACAAATGGATCGCTGATATTAACTACAGTGCCGCTGCTGTTTCCTACAATACAGGTAACACAGGTACCGTATCCTTCGGCGTTCAAATGTTCGGATTATCGGATATCAAAGCCAATCGTCAAAATGGATATACTGATCCATTCCTAAATGAATTGGTTACAGATCCTAATACTTCCGAAACCTACGATTATATGGATCTTGCTTTCAGCGCAGCCTATTCAAAGTATCTCACTGAGAATCTGTCGCTTGGAGCAACGGCCAAATTCGTAAGTCAGCGTATCGATGACGTGAGCGGAACTGCTTTCGCCTTCGATTTTGGATCGATCTACCATGTAGGCGTAAAAGACTGGACCATTGGTGCTCGTTTGAACAACCTTGGTTCTAAAGTCCAGTTCTACAACCAGAAAAATCCACTTCCATTGACCTTCGCCGTCGGTTCAAGCATCTATCCGGTAAGCAACGAGACCATGCGTCTTATGGTTGCCGTTGATGCTGTGAAACCAATGGACAGCCAGCAGTTGGTCTTCGGTGGTGCAGAACTTTCGTTCTACGACCTCGTTTTCCTACGCGGTGGCTATAAATTCAATTACAGTGGAAGCGATGACGGTGGTAATAGCCAGCGCGATGCGATCAATACCTCAATCGAAGGTCTTTCCTTTGGTGGTGGTATCCAGCATAGCATGAATGGCTTTAACATCGCCATCGACTACGCATACACTCAAATGGATCTCCTCGACAATACCCACCGTATTACCCTGAAGATCCGTAAATAATCCTTTTTCTTAGGGTTAAACAAAAAGGCCGGCCACCGAAAGGTGTGTCGGCCTTTTTTATTTGTTCATCGAACAAATAAAAAAGGCAGCAATGCAACAGATGAACAATGCAACAGAT
>CAZXGO010000062.1:0-3547 GCA_964640035.1 uncultured Chitinophagales bacterium | reverse complement strand
GCAACAGATAAACAAGGCAACAATGCATCAAGACATCGGAGGATCTTGCGATTGAAAATGATTGTTAATGACTGAAAATGACTGAAAATGATTGTAACTTTCCTCACCTCTTCAACTCTTCAACCATCATCTTTTATGAAACGCCTTCTTCCTCTTTTCTTCCTTTTTGCCTGCAGCTCTGCCGATAACACGGATGCTCTTCTTCAATCCATCACTGAAGAAAGCCTGATGCAACATATCGAGGTGCTTTCGGATGACTCATACATGGGTCGTGGACCCGCCACTCCCGGTGAGGAAATGACGGTCGACTACCTCATCCAACATTTTGAGAAAATGGGATTGAAGCCTGCTTTCGGTGGTAGCTTTATCCAGGATGTTCCTGTTGTGAGCTATCGTAGCGTTCGCGACAAGACGAATATGAAGTTCACTACACCAAAGGGTGCGCTTGATATGACCTTCGCTACCGACTATGTTGTAACCCCAGCGAATAACGAAGTCCAAAATACCCTACAGGGTGCTGAACTGGTTTTTGTGGGATATGGTATTATCGCTCCCGAAGAGAACTGGGATGATTATAAAGGTGTCGATATGACCGATAAAATCATTGTTATCAAAAACAGTGATCCGTATCAGGATAGCACTCGTTTCGGAGGATCTGCACGCCTTTACTACGGTCGCTGGGATTACAAGTTTGAGATGGCGAAAAAAGTAGGTGCGAAAGGCGTACTTATTATTCATACCCTGGGCACTGCCGGATATCCGTGGTCGGTGGTGGCTAACAGCTGGGGAGGTGGTCAATTTCGCCTTGCCGGCAATGATGTGGAATCGACCTCCATCATGCAGGGATGGATTACCTCGGATATCGCTACGAAAATCTTCACGGATGCTGGATTGGATCTCTCCAGCTTGATGGAAGCGGCCGAAAGCCCTGATTTCCAGCCGGTACCCTTGAATGGAGTGAAATTGGATCTGGATCTACATGCCGAGTTCAAAGATATGACGGTTAAAAATGTGGGAGGTATCATTGAAGGAACCGATCTAAAGGATGAGTATGTCGTGTTTACGGCTCACCACGATCACCTTGGTGTTGGAACCCCGGTTGATGGTGATTCTATTTATAACGGGGCTCTCGATAACGCCAGCGGAACCAGTGCTTTCCTGAACATGGCGCGCGTTTTCAGTGAAATGAATCAGAAAACTCGTCGTAGCTTGCTCTTCTTGGCCGTTGGTGCTGAGGAAAAAGGCTTATTGGGCGCTAAATACTATGCTGCTAATCCATCGGTACCCCCTGCAAAGATGGCGGCTAATATCAATACCGACGGACTCAACGTGTTCGGTAAGACCACCGACATCACCTATGTGGGTTTAGGTCGTTCGGATATCGACGATCTGCTACTGCCACTGGCCGAGTCTATGGGAAGAACGGTGAAACCAGATCAACAACCTGAGCAGGGATTCTTCTACCGCTCTGACCATTTTGCCTTCGCACGCATCGGCGTGCCAGCATTTTACGGAGGTATGGGTCGTGATTTCATCGGTAAACCTGAAAGCTTTGCTTCTGAAGTCGTCGAAAACTACAACCGTATGAAATACCATACCGTTTTCGACCAGGTCGGAGCGGACTGGGATTTGAGCGGAGCCGTCGAAGATGTTCGTCTTTATGTGCGTTTGGCTCAAGCGATCGCCAATGCCGATCAAAAACGGATGTGGCGTGCTGGTGATGAGTTTGAGGCAGCTCGACTCGAGTCGCTTAAATAGATGTTGCTAGTCATTGTACTTCTGCTTTTGTCAAGCGCAGCAGGATGCTCCGCAAATCCAACGGAATCGCCCGTACAGGCTGACAGTGTCTTTGCTTCTGCCCAGCAGATAGGCCTTCTTCAGGGTGCGGATATGAAGGAGGCCTCCGGTATCGTAGCTTCGGTTCGCAACTCGGGGATGTGGTGGATCATCAACGATTCCGGCTATGAGCCCATCGTCTATTTGGTGGACTCTACGGGTCAAGCACAGGCGCACTATCGCGTGGATGGGGTAGAGAACCGGGATTGGGAAGACCTGGCGGTTCGTATTCATCCACTGAGTGGAAAAGCGGAGCTTCTGATCGCTGAAATTGGCGACAATCGGGCTGTCTATCCGCAGAAACACATTTATGTGATCGACGAACCGGAATTTATCTCTACCAATCTCGACCAGGATCCGCCGGTGGTCACGCCAAGAACCTACTCCTATGTGTATCCCGACGGAAATAGGGATGCCGAAACTCTGATGGTGGATCCCCTCACACAGGCCTGGATCATTGTCAGCAAACGTGAGGAACAGGTGAGGGTCTATCAGTTTAATCCTGAGTATATCACAGGCACAGACTCTTATTATACGAATACGGAGGAGGGAAGGTTTCATTCCACCCAAGTCGATACCCTACGCTATCTTCAGACCTTGAGCTTTGGGGCTGCCGTTGGTGGCGATATCTCACCCGATGGTATGGAGGTGCTCATCAAAAACTATGACCAGGTCTTCTACTGGAAGCGTCAAAGTGCGTCTCAGTCTTTTGGGGATCTGCTGGGTCTGAGTCCAGCTGTGCAGCCCTATAGCCCGGAAGCTCAGGGCGAGTCGATTGCTTTCACCCGTGTATCTCGAAAGGGATATGTGACCGTCTCGGAAAAATCGTCAGCCAGCGATCAGCCCTTATTGTTTTACAAGCGCTTGAGGGAGTGAACGAAGATGCAGCCTATCAAACAACGCCTCCAAAATGGTGAAACGCTTCTTGGAACATGGCTTAATCTGGGGAATCCCCTCACTGCCGAAATCGTTGGACAGGCGGGTTATGATTGGGTGATTATCGACTTGGAACATGGTTCCGGTAACGAACAGGATGCCATTGCTCAAATGCAAGCCTTATCGGCTAGTGCAACTGCAGCTTTCGTTCGAGTTGAGGTCGCCGCGCGTCAACGGGTGCACAGAGTACTCGATTTTGGTGCTCAAGGAATCATGTTTCCTCACATCAACGACGCCGCCTCTGCGCAAGAGGCACATAAGATGATGATGTACCCACCCATGGGTAATCGTGGCGTCGCTAAAATGATCCGTGCCGCAGGATATGGACGCTCTTTTGATGAGTACCTGACTGCTACGCAACACCTCCTTGGTATCATGCAGATCGAAACCCAGCGTGCCCTCGATCACGTTGAGGCCATCGCTGCCCTTGATGGAGTTGATGTCTTGTTCATTGGACCAGCCGATCTAAGTATGGACATGGGGATTTTTGGTCAGTTCAATCATCCTATGTTTTTGAATGCCGTCAAAAAGACGGTCGCTGCTGCCGAAAAATATAATAAGGCCGTCGGGATCTTGGTCGCCAATCCAGAGCAGCTTCCAGCATTTAAAGATCTAGGCTTACGGTTTCTAGCCTGCGGCTCCGACGGTAATTTCATGGTGCAAGCCTCTAGCCAGAATCTGGAGTCCATGAAAAAACACCTTGGGATGGCTTAGGTTTAGATATGCCTAGTAGGTACGATTTTCAAGCCCTCCACGAACTCTTTGTCAAAGCCCT
>CAZXGO010000061.1:7797-14287 GCA_964640035.1 uncultured Chitinophagales bacterium | reverse complement strand
AGAAATCAGGGAACGGACTTGACAAAGGTGTGTACATCATTGATCACTAATATGTCAGACGTTTTTCAAGGTAGTGCGACATTTAATCAGAATATTTCAAATTGGGATGTTAGTAACGTAACAAATATGAGAAGAATGTTTTATGGTGCTTCAATTTTTAATCAACCAATAGGAGTCTGGGATGTAAGTAAAGTAATTATCATGGAATGGATGTTCCATAGTGCTTACACTACATCATTATTCAATCAAGAATTAAATAATTGGGATGTAAGAAATGTGGAAACAATGGATCAGATGTTTTATCGTGCCACAAATTTTAATAAACCTTTAGATAAATGGAATGTCGGCAATGTAAAAAGTATGAATTCCATGTTTGTTATGTCTTCATTTAATCAACCGATTGGAAATTGGAATGTTTCAAATGTCGTAAATATGTTTCAAATGTTTGCCAGAACTCCCTTCAACCAACCGATTGGCGGTTGGAACGTAGGAAAAGTTACAAATATGTCAAACATGTTTCAGGATTCTCAATTTAATCAATCCATTAATCGCTGGTGTGTTTCAAATTTCACTACAGAACCCACCAACTTTTCAACAGGTAGCCCGCTAACCCAACAAAACAAACCCTTTTGGGGAACTTGTCCGACTAATTAATCAAGTAGATTCCTTTTTATTGTGACAAAACCTTTAAGGCTAATTGCGTTGCGATTAGCCTTTTTGCGTTAAAATCGGTGGTGTTTGCGTCTTTGGGTTGAATGTTTGTCGCAAAGAAAAAAACCGTTTCATCAACCTCCTGATACCCAACGATCCAGCCAATATCGGTATCGCCCATTCTGCCTAGCCCCGTTTTCCCACTCAGTATTTGCCCCTTGCTGTCATCGATAAGCATCACCTTTTTCATGATCGCCGTCGTTCGCTCTGAAATCCCCAGCTTTTCAAAATAAAAGCGCTCAAGAAACGCAATCTGCTCAAATTGGGATATCCTAGATGCGCCACGCAGCCAAAAACTGTCGATCTCTGAACCTTCAAACATGATCTGACCATACTCAAACTCAGACAGGTAATGCTTCATGCGATCTTCTCCTACATCGCGTGCAATCTGCTGAAAACAGGGTACACACGAGAACTGGAAGGCTTGTTTAAACGTAAGATCTTGTTCCCAATTCGATAAAGCTCGCTTCTGTCCATCCCATTTGAAAACGACAGACTCATCCTCCACAACCCCCGTCTCTACCGCAATGATCCCGTTTGCAATTTTGAAAGTCGAGGCGGGTATAAAACCTTTTTTTGCCCAGACAAAATCATTGGAATAAAAGGTCTCCTGTCCAGCATCATACACTAATACCGATCCTGTTACCCCGAGTGAATCAAGAATAGTCTGAAATGCATTTTTAATAATGTGTGGACGATCATGCGAATCGTTTTGTGCATAAATACTGTCAAAAACTGCTAGAGACAGCATTACCAACAGGATAGCTCTTTTCATTTTCTGATAGTCGGAGTAAGGTTGAAATGATGGGTCAAATATGTAAGTCCTTGCAAAGTAAGATATAAATTATTCTAGAAGCTTTTTGAATGGGTCTATTTGAGTATAATCTTCATTTAATCTATAAAAAATCGCTTCCAAACCGAGTATTGTATCGTAAATCTTGTAAAAATTTTGTATCTATCATTATTGTGTTTCGTCGTTCTAGTTACGTGTTTTTATCCCTCTTCTCAATTGACGTAACACACTGTCTTCTATAAACTAAAAATCATTACTCTATGAATAATCGTTACAATCGGTTAACCATCTTGGTGCATCTTGTGCTCGTACTCTTATTTAGTAGCGGCACGATTTATGCTCAAAACACAGGAACAGTAAGTGGTGTCGTTAAAGATGCTGCTTCCGGTGAAGTCCTTGTAGGTGCTAATATTGCCGTCGTCGGCGAAACCCGCGGGGTAGCTACAAAAAATGACGGAACCTTCAGCCTGAATTTGTCGGCTGGTACCTACAATCTACGTGCTTCTTTCATCGGCTATTCACCGGTTACAAAGTCTGTCTCAGTCACCCCTGGACAAACCGTTACACTCAATTTTGATCTCAGTTCTGACCTTATTGGGGTCGGAAATGTGGTTGTTCTCGGTACACGTGCCGGCGAACGTACCGTGATTGAATCTGCCGTTCCGATTGATGTTATCTCTATTGAAGAGATCCAAAAATTTGGTTTTGCCCAAACAACAGCGATTATTCGCCAATTAGTACCTAGTTTCAACTCACCAAAATCATCTGTAACGGATGGTACTGACCACGTTAATCCAGCTACTCTTCGTGGCCTGGGACCCGATCAGGTGCTTGTACTCGTAAACGGTAAACGTCGTCATACTAGCGCTCTTGTTCACGCCAACGGTTCCGTAGGTCGTGGTGCCACAGGTGTTGACCTCAACGCCATTCCTCCGAACATGATCGAGCGTATCGAGGTATTGCGTGATGGCGCCTCTGCTCAGTATGGTTCAGATGCAATCGCAGGGGTGATTAACATTGTCCTTAAAAAGAACTCCGGATTTGAAACAAGCGTAAGTTATGGTCAACATTATAGTGTAGATCAACGTGGTTACAAAACCGATGAAGCTGTTCAGCCAGATGGAACACCTCAAAGCTGGGCAGGGAATGCGCGTTTCTTTGACGACAAAGTGACGTACACCGATGGTAAAAACGTCAATATCCACCTGGGATACGGTGGATCCATAAAAGATCGTGGTTCTTTCTTTGTTGCCGGACAAATCCGTAACCAAGACCCAACAAACCGTGCTGGTTTAGACCCACGTCAGCTGTATGCAAAAGTCAATAATGCTGATGATCCCCGTGAGTTTACTGCGAATCGTTTGAATCATAAATATGGTGGTGCCGAGTTATCAGATGTCAGCATTTTCGTGAATGCCGACTATGAGCTTGACGAAAACAGAAACTGGTATGCGTTCTCCGGTTTCTCAAAGCGTAATGGTAGCGCTGCCGGATTCTTCCGCCGTGCATGGGAAAGCAATACAGCTCCTGGATTCAGTGCACGTAACACACCTGAAATTTATCCGGATGGATTCCTGCCGCATATCGATACCGATATCATGGACTTCTCTCTATCAACAGGAGTTAAAGGCAAATGGGGAGCCTGGAACTATGATATCAGCGAGACCATGGGTCGTAACCATCTGGGCTATGGCGTAAGTCAATCCCTGAACGCATCCCTTGGTGTAGGAAGCCCAACGCGTTTTTATGCCGGTGCACTTGAAATCTCTCAAGCTAGTACCAACCTTGATCTGGTACGTACCTTTGATATTGGAACTGCCTCTCCACTAAGCTTTGCTTTTGGTAGTGAATTCCGTTATGAAAATTACCGTATTTATGCAGGAGATGGGCCATCCTATGTTGTCGGTCCTGTATCAGGTAAAGCATCTGGTTCACAGGTGTTTCCTGGTTTTATGCCACGAAACGTAACCAACGAATCACGCACAAACTTTGGTTTCTATGTTGACCTTGAAAATGAAGTTGCAGAGAACCTCGTATTCGGTGGTGCTGCTCGTGTTGAGAACTACAGCGACTTTGGATCAACCTTCACAGGTAAATTCAGTGGTCGATACGAGTTCATGGAAGGTCTTGCCCTTCGTGGCGCGGTAAGTACTGGTTTCCGTGCTCCTTCCTTGGCTCAGTCGTACTTCTCTACGATCTCAACGAACTTCATCGGTGGTATTCCATTTGAAGTTGGAACCTTCCCCGTGAATAGTCCGGTTGCCCGCGCTCTTGGTGCTGTTGATCTTAAAGCAGAAACCTCTGTAAACATCAGCGGTGGTGCGACCTTCACAAAAGGTAACTTCAGCTTAACCGCCGACTATTACATGATCACCATTGCCGACCGTGTTGTTTTTAGTGAAAACTTCACTGGATCCGGAACAGGTGGTACACTTCAAAGTTTCCTTGCTAGCAGGGGAGTTAATGCCACCGGTGGACGTTACTTCACCAATGCTGTCGATTCCAAGACCAGCGGTATTGACATTATCAGCCGCTACGCTGTCGAGTTGGATGAGTTCACTGTTCGTGCTACGGTTGGCGCAAACTTCACCCAAACGGAGATCACCAATAAAGATGAGATCACCACTCCAGCTGTCCTCAGACAATACACCAGCGTACCTCTTTTTGGTCGTGTAGAACAAGGCCGTTATGAGGATGGACAGCCGAACAGCAGTATCCAGACATCCTTCTCTGTTACACGTGGTGATTGGGATGTCATGCTTCGCGTGAATCGTTTTGGTGAATTCAAAACCTATCATACGTCAAACGAGAAGTTAGACCAGGTATACAGTGCCAAATTTATTACGGACCTCGAGTTCTCCCGTAAACTGGGTAGCTCTGCCACCTTTGCTTTTGGTGCTAACAACCTCTTTGATGTCTACCCTGATCGTACCCTTCAGCCAAACAGTAACAATGGTATTTTCCAGTTTAGTGGACAATCGCCTTTTGGCTTTGATGGACGTTATTTATATAGCCGCTTAAGCGTACGTATCTAAGTTTTAGCTTAAGTCACCGTATCACGAAAAGCCCCGATATCCTGTATATCGGGGCTTTTTTTCATTCTTGCACCTTCCCCCTGCATTGCGTAACATGCCAAAATGAGGATTCGAGGATGCACAGGCATCCACCCATCTGTTCTGACTACCGCTGATCATTCACCAAATCTTTAGCTCTGTATGAAAAAGACCATCATGTTCCTGATGGGTTTCGTGCTGCTGTTTACCTATGCCGCCGATGCCCAGCGTACTACCCGTACAAACTCCACCCCATCAACCCTCCAATACAATGAAGCTCTCTACAATGGCATTGAATGGCGGGGGATAGGCCCTTTCCGCGGTGGACGCTCTGCAGCTGTTGCCGGCGTTCCCGGCAAGCCCAATCTCTATTATTTCGGTGCAACCGGTGGAGGCGTCTGGCGCACAACCGACGCCGGCACCACTTACGAAAATATCTCCGACGGCTTCTTTGGCGGATCTATTGGTGCCGTGGCTGTGAGTGAATGGGATCCCAATGTGATCTACGTCGGCGGTGGCGAGAAAACCGTTCGCGGGAATGTCTCCTACGGCTATGGGATGTACAAGTCGGTGGATGCTGGCAAGACCTGGAAGTCTATTGGACTACCAGAATCCCGCCATATCGCCCGCGTTCGCATCCATCCCCGCAATCCTGACCTGGTCTATGTAGCCGTAATGGGCGATCTGTTTAAATCATCGACGGAACGCGGAGTCTATAAATCCACCGACGGTGGAGCCAGCTGGCGCAAAGTGCTCTTTGCCAATGCCGATGCTGGTGCCGTCGACCTCACTTTCGATCCAAACAACCCACGCATTCTGTACGCCAGCACCTGGCGTATCCGTCGCACGCCCTACAGCCTTGAAAGTGGTGGTGATGGCTCCGCCATGTGGAAGAGCACCGATGCCGGCGAGACCTGGACCAATATCTCGGGTAACACGGGTCTACCGGGCGGCACATGGGGTATTTCTGGAGTCTCTGTATCTCCAGTGAACTCCAATCGCGTCTATGCCATCATCGAAAATGAGCGCGGCGGAGTATTCCGCTCTAACGATGCCGGTGCCACCTGGCAGCGCGTCAATGAAGACCGCTCCCTGCGTCAGCGCGCCTGGTATTACACGCGTATTGTAGCCGACACCCAGGATATTGATCGCGTCTATGTGCTCAATGTGTCCTTTCACCGCTCGGATGATGGCGGACGTACCTTCGCCTCATTCCGCACCCAGCATGCCGACCATCACGACCTATGGATCGACCCCGAAAATAACAACCGGATGATCGTGGCCAACGACGGTGGCGCCAACGTGAGCTTTGATGCAGGGAATACCTGGAGTACCTACATGAACCAAAGTACCGTTCAAATTTACCGCGTCGCGACCGACAACGCCTTCCCTTACCGAATCTACGGTGCTCAACAGGATAATTCGACCTTCCGGATCTACCATCGCTCCGAAAGCAGCTTCATCACCGAAAATGACTGGGAAGTGACCGCTGGCAGTGAAAGTGGTCACCTGGCCCCCGATCCCAAAGACCTGGATGTGGTCTACGGTGGTAACTACGGAGGACTTCTGGAAATGCAGAATCACCGTACAGGCGAAAATCGCAGCGTCAACGTATGGCCCAATAACCCTATGGGACACGGCGTCGAAGACATGAAATACCGTTTCCAATGGAATTTCCCCATCTTTTTCTCACCAAATGATCCTGAGGTACTCTACACGACCTCCAACCATGTACATCGCTCCCGAAACGGCGGACACTCCTGGGAGACCGTGAGTCCAGATCTCACGCGTAACGACAAAAGCAAGATGGGACCTTCCGGCGGACCCATCACCAAAGACAACACCAGTGTTGAATATTACGGTACGATCTTCGCAGCCGGCGAATCACCCTACGAGCCGGGTTTTCTCGTCACCGGATCGGATGATGGCCTTG
>CAZXGO010000061.1:3822-7787 GCA_964640035.1 uncultured Chitinophagales bacterium | reverse complement strand
CCTTGTGCACGTGTCGACCGACAACGGTGCAAATTGGACCAATGTCACTTCGGCTACCATGCCCGAATGGCTCATGATTAACAGCGTCGAATTTGATCCTTTTGTAAAAGGAGGCATCTACATCGCCGGAACCCTTTATAAGACCGGTGACTATCGTCCCTATCTGTTCAAAACTAAAGATTACGGCAAAACCTGGACCAAGATCACCAATGGCATCGATCCGGGTCATTTTACCCGCGTGGTACGCGCAGATCCCAAGCGTGCAGGACTTTTGTATGCTGGTACCGAAACCGGGATGTATATCTCCTTCGATGATGGAGCGAGCTGGAAATCCTTCCAACAGAATATGCCGATCGTTCCCATCACAGATCTTACTATCAAGAATGATAACCTCATTGCAGCAACTCAAGGTCGTGGGTTTTATCTGATTGATGACCTCACTCCTTTACATCAGCTTAGCACCGATGTTGCCTCGTCTTCAGTCTGGCTTTTCAAGCCGATGCCTAGCTATCGTTTTGGTCCGACCGTTGGTTTTGGACGCACATCCCTGACAGCTGGTACCAATCATCCAGGAGGAGTGATAGTTCATTTCTACGTGGCTGACACGACGAAGGCACAGGTCAGTCTTGAGTTTATGGAATCTGGTGGCAAGCTGATCAAAAAGTATTCCACACGTCCCAATACCCGTAATCGCGAGGAACGCATGTCGCTCAGCCAGCCTGGAATGAACAAGTTCAGCTGGAATATGCGCTACCCAGACGCTGAGCGTTTCGATGGGATGATCTTGTGGTCGGGATCCATGACGGGTCCAATGGCCGTGCCTGGTATGTATAAAGTGCGACTCACGGTGAATGGTAAATCCATCGAAAGTGACTTCGAGATCCTCAAAGATCCGCGCGCCTCCTCGAGTATCGCCGATATGCAGGCTCAATTCGACTTCCTACAGTCGGTAGTATCCAAAGTAAGTGAAACACACGTGGCGATCCGAAACATCCGATCCGCCCGCGATCAAATCAACCGCGTGGTCGAACCTGCCCGCTCTCAGGGTGATGCCATGAAAGCCCTGCTCGATAAAGCCAAGTCGATTCAGGATGGAATGACAGCCATCGAAGAAGCCTTGTACCAGACAAAGAATCGAAGCGGTCAGGATCCGCTCAACTTCCCGATACGTCTGAATAACAAACTGGCGCACTTGAACTCCCTGGCTAACTCCGGTAACTTTCCACCTACCGAGCAGATGATCGGAGTACATGATGAACTCACCGTTCTCATCGATGCCGAATTAGCCAAGCTCAAGAGCATCTTCGACACCGAAATCCCCGCCTTCAATGCCCTTGTCAAAGAGCTGAAAATGGACGCGGTTATTTTGCAAAAACAATGAATATGCTAATTTAATTGTTAATTAAAACACCTTCAAAAAGGCATCAAACCAACACTGCAACAGCGCATCAAGGCATCATATTAGTCTATTTGATGCCTTGATGCATTGGTGCGTTGATGCCTTGTTCCATTGATATCATAAAATCCTAATCATTTTATACCAAATGTACCCTTCCCGCTCCTTCCTCCTTCTCCTTCTCAGTTTCGTCCTCTTCCTTCCTGCTCAGGCTCAGGAGAAACAAAAACTCCAAAGTCTGACTCAAGCCCTAGGTATCGGTGGACAACTCGCCGGAGGTGCTGGTCCTTCGAATGTGATTTGGATTGATGGGGGCGACCGCTACTCCTACTCCATTTTTAATGCTCAAACCCGCCAACAGGAGATACGGTCCTATAATCCGGCTACCCAGGAAGATGTCCTTATTTTTAGTCCACAAGGGTTTAACACCGATGATGGACGTCCATTTTCCTACAACTCCTTTGAGTGGGCGAAAGACAGCAAACACATTCTCTTTCAGGCAAATTTTCGTCCGATATTTCGTCGATCCGGAACCTCCGATTATTACTTTTATTCTGTTGACCAAAAAAGCCTCAAAGTGGTCGTGAAAGGCGCGGGTACAGCCCAGCTTTCCCCCGATGGCAAGTGGATTGGCTACGAACGTGGGGGAAATATGTTCGCCTATGAATTCGCTACCGGGCAAGAAAAGCAACTTACCAACGATGCTTCCCGGTATGTCTTTAACGGCAAATTTGGATGGGTTTATGAAGAGGAGTTTGGTCTAGCTCAGGCTTGGGAATGGTCGCCCGATAGTCGCTATATCGCCTATTGGCAGGAAGACGAAACGAATGTACCCATGTTTCAGATGACTGATTTTTCGGGCCAAACCGCCGAATATGTTGAAATTCGCTATCCGAAAGTGGGACAGACGAACCCAACGATGCGTATCGGGGTCGTGGATGTAACAAGCGGTAGCCAACGCTGGATGTCTATTAACGAAACAGGCGAGTTTTACATCCCCCGTATCAACTGGACCGCCAAAAATGGTCTCCTCTCCGTGATGACCCTCAACCGTGAACAAAATCACATGAAACTCTACTTTTGTGATGCTGCTTCGGGTACGAGCAAGGTCGTTTATCAGGAAAAATCCGATACCTGGATTGATGTCTTCGATTTTTTTGCTGGCATCATGCACTATTTGTATTTCCCAGCTGGAACCGAAGAATTTTTATGGGTGAGCGATCTGGATGGATGGGCTCATATCTATCGTTATGATTACAATGGTAAGCTCTTGGGACAGGTCACCAAAGGGAACTGGGAAGTGACCTATGTGCATTCCGTGAATCCTAAAACACGTACCATCATCTACACCAGCACGGAAGCATCGCCGCTCGAGCGACATCTCTATTCCATTAGCTTTGATGGTACCAAAAAGCAAAAACTCAGTAAGGAGCCGGGTAACCATAGCTTTAGTGTGGCACCGAATGGAAAATATTTCATCGACCGCTGGTCGAATGTGACCACCCCTCGTCATGTCGAACTTTGGACCACTGGAGGTAAACTGCTCCGCACCTATGAAAATGGTCAAAGTGTGCGTGATTATGTGGCTAAAAATGCCTACAGTCCGCGCGAGTTGTTTTCCTTTACTACCAGCGATGGGCAAAAAATAGACGGTTATATGATCAAGCCCCCTGATTTTGACCCGACCAAACGTCACCCGGTGATGCTGGATATTTACGGTGGACCCGGTGCACAGGGCGTCTACAATGCCTGGGAAACCGGTGGATGGCAGCAGTGGCTCGCTCAACAGGGATACATCATCGTCAACGTCAACAATCGCGGTAGTGGAGGGTATGGCTCCGCCTTCGAAAAGCTTGTCTACAAACAATTAGGCAAGTACGAAGCCCTCGATTTTGCTGAAACAGGTAAATACCTTGCCACGCTACCCTATGTTGATGGAGCCCGAATGGCGATACGCGGTCACAGTTATGGTGGGTACATGAGTGCCTATACCATGGCTACCCATCCGGGGGTATTCCAATTGGGTATCGTGGGAGCTCCGGTCACTGACTGGCTGCTGTATGATACGATTTATACAGAACGCTACATGGGATTGAAAGATGACAACCTGGAAGGGTACAAGCAGTCCGCTGTGAACACGCATGCATCAAAGGTAACCGGACGACTCCTTATTGCCCATTCAGCAATGGATGAAAACGTGCATATGCAGCACACCATGCAGCTTGTTCAAGCCCTAACCGATGCTGGTATAGATGCTGATTTGCGGATTTATCCACCCGGTAATCACGGGGTCGCATATAGTGGGGTCAGTCGCCGTTTACTTCACGAGACGTATACCAAATACCTCGATGAAGTACTCAAGGCGAACTAAACCCAAGAGCAATGAACACCTTTTATCATTCGAAAGGCATCAAAAGTCTTTCCCTTCAGATCATCTTTATTTGGATGATCTGCGTAGTGAATGGTATCGCCCAACAACAAGGCGATACCTTCATCACCATCTACAATGATCAGCTCGGTGTAGTGCGTGATGTGCACGAGCGCCATACCGTGGCGGTCGGTCAGGCCG
>CAZXGO010000061.1:0-3803 GCA_964640035.1 uncultured Chitinophagales bacterium | reverse complement strand
AGGGGAATTTGATATCCGGGACCTTGCTATCCATTCAAGGTGGCACGGCTGTAGTTCGCAAGGAAGACGGTGGACTCAACATGCTCTCCGACATGGGTAAGTACCGTATCAGCGTGGATGAGCTTCCTGGAGGGCTTATCACTCGTCCGACGCTTGTCTGGTCGATCACAGCTGATCGCGCTGGCAGGCAGGATGTGGAGTTGATCTACCAAACGGCTGGCATGAGCTGGCAAGCTGAATACGTGGCCGTCCTGAAAGACAAGGATACCCGCATGGATCTGAATGCCTGGGTGAATCTGACCAATACTTCCGGGACCTCGTTCCAGAATGCCCGACTCAAACTTGTTGCTGGAACGGTAAACCGCGTACAACCTGAAATCCCACGTTACCGCATGGAAGATGGTTTTGTGATGGCTGCGAGTCCCTACGAGAAGGGACAATTTGAAAGCGGTGGATTGTTTGAATATTACATGTACACCTTGCAGCGTCCGACCGATCTGCTCAACAAAGAGAGTAAGCAGATTGCTTTATTTGATGTGACCAACGTTCCGGTGACCAAGCGCTATCGTTACAGTGAAGAGATGATCAGGGGGATGGGATCATCGGATCCTGTGAGTGTGCAGGTCGATTTTGTGAACAGCGCATCGAATGGGTTGGGGATGCCGATACCCAAAGGCATCATAAGGATGAATCAATCCACTGGGGAGTCGCTTGAGTTCATTGGGGAAGACCGCATCCAGCATACACCCAAAGACGAAACGATCAGCATTGCTCTTGGAAAGGCTTTTGATGTGCTCGGCGAAACAACGCTCACCGAACCAAAGCGCATCAGCGATAAAGTGTCGGAGTCAAGCTATACGATTGTGCTAAAGAACCGCAAGGATACAGCCGTGACCATTGAGGTTGAACGCCAGATGGGGACGAACTGGGACATCACCCGAAAAAGCCATGCATTTCGACGCCTCAATGCGCAGCGTGTCGCTTTCGACATCCAGGTTCCTGCCAACAGTGAAGTGCGTCTGACCTACACCGTGCGTGTCACGAACTAGCAGAGGCGATAAACTCCGAGGGATGCATCGCAACATCAGGGAATAGGTTGATGAGCTTCTGATCAAAGCTGATCAATCTGTTTCCTGTTTGTATAGCCAGAGCAATAAATTCGGCATTATAGGCAGACACTTTGGACAGTGACAAAAGTTTGATCACCGTTGAAGGATTGGTAGTAAAATCACGGTTTTCCATCAGATCGAGTGCATCCATCATGGTAAGATTAGCATCCGATGGACTCAATAAGTCGGCTCTCATATACTTGGCCAACACATTAGTGAATTCCGACCTCCAAAGGACAGGAGCAATCCATTCCGGATCTTTTTTACAAACAGCGTAACACACGGATTGAAATTCTGCTCCCAACAATAGATGCGCTAATACATTAGTATCAACAACAATCATTCGCGTCCTTCTTCTATCGCTTCTCTGATTTCTTCCGGTGATAGTGTGCCTTTTAGTCGTTTTTTTATCTCACTGGTTTGAAGCAGAATCGATTCATATCTTGATTGGTTTTGAATTTGATGCTCTTTTGTCAGCATAGCAATGATCTCGCTATTCACACTGCGATGATTCCGCTCAGCCCGTTTTTTGATGGTTTCGTAGACGTCCATAGGAATTCCTTTGATGGAGATATTTTTTTTAATCATACGGGCAACGGTATCATTATGGTATCAGAATGGTACCAAAAAGTACATTTTTGTTTTGAGAAGAGCAACTCAAAAAGATTGAAGAGGGGAAGAGTTGGAGAAAACTGATTTAATGAGTAACAATTATTTGGAATTATTTTCAATTATTTGGAATGAGGAACAAGGGCGTTAGAGATCGGGGATCGGGGATCAGGGACTTTCAGGACAAGGATCGGGATGGGGCACAGAATCATTGTTCCTCATTGCTAATGACTGAAAATAATTTCTAATGATTGTTAACGATTCACTATGTTCTCTTCAACTCTTCAACTCTTCAATCTTCACCCTTATTCCATGCGTCTTTCCTCTCGTACTGCTCCTCTGAAACAATCGGATATCCGTGCTGTGACGGCGCTCATCAATCAATACAATGGTATTAATTTGGGGCAGGGAATATGTGATCTACCGGTTCCGGAGTCCATTAAGGAGGCCACTAAGGCGGCTATTGATCAGGATCGCTCCATCTACACTCCCTTCGCCGGTATTCAGGAACTCAGGGAGCTCATCGCTCAAAAAGCGGCCGATTTTAACCATCTACCCGTTGATGGAGCCCAGAACGTGCAGGTGACCGTCGGTTCTACGGGCGCTTTTGTCGCAGCTGTGCTCAGTTTGTTTGAAGCCGGCGATGAAGCCATCCTCTTTGAGCCTTTTTACGGATATCATCGACACCTATTGGAGTTGTTTGGGGTCACTTGTCGCTATGTGAAGATCCCCGACGGGGATGGACTCCTCCCCCTGGATGAACTCGAAGCGGCTATCACGCCTCGTACACGTGCTATTGTTGTGTGTAGTCCCTGTAATCCAAGCGGGAAAGTGTTTAGTCGGAGTGAACTGGAATCCATCCTTCAGCTCATGAATAAACACGATCTGGTGGCCCTCACTGACGAAATATACGAGTATATGGTGTACGACGGACGTGAACATGTGTCATTGGGTAGCCTTGATGGAGCCTGGGAGCGGACGGTGACCATCTCCGGTTTTTCTAAGACCTTTAATATGACCGGATGGAGATTGGGGTATGCCGTAGCACCAGAACAGATCATCCATAAAATGGGTCTCATCTCCGATTTGTTGGTCATCTCGCCGGCTGCACCCCTTCAATATGGTATGGCTGGTGCTTTGCCTATGGCCAACACCTATTATGAGCACATGCAGGCCGACTACCTCAAAAAGCGAGATCGTTTCATGAAAGCCCTAGATGCGGCTGGCTTTGATTCGGCACCACCACAGGGAGCCTATTATGTGCTGGCTCATTTTGGGGATAAACTACTCCAAAAAGAGGCATTCCAGGATGCCGTGAGTGGAAATCGATGGCTTATCGAACAAGTGGGAGTCATCGCCTGCGTTTTTGTTTTGCCAAAGAATGGCATGTATTAGAAGAGGCCTGTCAGCGCTTGGAACGACTTGCTCGATAATCTTGCTCAAGAACCGTACGCTATATCTTGACGTTCAATTTCTGTGGAAGGTTCTAATTCTCATTGTTTTTTACCATCTTATCGAAATACCCAATGAACCCAGTGTCGTTTAATCACTCATCTCACCCTTTTGTAGACTTATGATCAAAAAACCATTTTTTATCCTTGTTCTGTTCTTTCTGGTCGCCACGCAGACCTTTGCCCAAAGAACGCTACTTCATGCAGGTCAGCTTTTGGATGTGAAAACGGGGAACATGCTCAGCGAAATGACGATCGTCGTCGAAGGCAACAAAATCCTAGCCCTTGAGCGTGGATACACTCAGCCCGGCGCCAATGATACCGCGGTCGATCTCAAGCAACACACCGTTATGCCCGGCCTGATCGATATGCATGTCCACCTCGAATCGGAGACTAGCAAAGAAGGTACACTTCAGCGATTTACCTTCAATGAAGCAGATATCGCGTATCGTTCTACTCTTTATGCCCGCAAGACCCTCGACGCTGGATTTACAACTGTGCGAGATCTGGGGGGTACAAACGTGAACACTGCCCTACGTAATGCCGTGAATGCAGGTATCGTGGTGGGTCCACGGATCATATCTGTCGGTAAATCGATCGCAACAACCGGTGGACACGCTGATCCGACGAATGC
>CAZXGO010000060.1:13630-14604 GCA_964640035.1 uncultured Chitinophagales bacterium | reverse complement strand
GCGCGTCAATCTCGCCCTCAGCAGTCGTCAAGCGCACATCAAGCGCGCTCACGCTCGCGTTGGTCTGCGCCTGCGCCAGAGTCACAGCGGCGATAGACGAAGCGAGGTCGGCGGCAAGGGTCACATCGGCCGCCTGAAGCGCGTCAATCTCACCCTCAGCGGAGGTCATGCGAGTCTCAAGGCTTGTGGCGCGCGCTTCAACAGCGTCAATGTCTGTCTCAGCAGTTGTGAGGCGCACATCCAGCGCGTCCACACTCGTATCAAGCGCCGAGATCAGCCCAGAGACTGAAGTGAACGAAGCGGAGACAGCGGTGAAGCGGTTGTCCACACTTGTTGAAAAGTCGCTCAGGGTGGCACTCAGCGCAGAGATGTCAGACTCTGCCGCCGTGACACGAGTCGTAAGAGCGGCGAGGCTGGCGCTGGTGGTGGTGTCCTGCGACTGTAAGGCCGCTACGCTCACCTCCAGAGCGTCAATGTCCCCCTCGGCGGTGGTCATGCGCGTCTCAAGGTTCGTAGCGCGCACCTCAACAGCGTCAATGTCGCTCTCGGCGGTGCCGATACGCACACCGAACGAGGAGATACTGCCCTCTGCCGCCGTGAGCCTCACATCAAGCGCGCTCACGCTGGCGTTGGTAAGAGAGAGGCTCAGGGTCACAGCGGCGATGGACGCGGAGATCTGCGAGGAGAGCGCCGCGTCTGCAAGCTCAAGCGCGGCAATATCCGCCTCAGCGGTCGTGACACGAGTCGTAAGGGCGGCGAGGTCAGAGGAGGTCTGCGCCGCGCTCAGGGTGATAGCGGCGATCTGTGACGCGAACGCGCTATCCGCCGCCTCCAAAGCGGCGGTGTCAGCCAAGAGCGCGGTGATAGAAGCGGCCGTGGACTGCGAGAGCGCGTAGAGCGCCGCATCCAACTTGTTATCTGCGTCCTTCAACGAGGTCGCCGTGGCGATGTAGTTAGCGCCCACAGCCGCAGAG
>CAZXGO010000060.1:4333-13612 GCA_964640035.1 uncultured Chitinophagales bacterium | reverse complement strand
CTGCTTGATCTGTGTATCCAGCTTGTTATCAGCGTCCTTGAGCGATGTAGCCGTGGCGATGTAGTTCGCCGCGCCGTTGGCCACATACTGACCCGCAGTAGACAACCCCGCACCGACCTGTGTCGCGTCCAACTCGGACTGCACAGCGCCAACAGAGGCCGTGTTCGCAGAGACGCTCACCTGAAGCGCGTCAATCTCCCCCTCCGCCGTGGTCACGCGAGAGGTCAGCGCCGTGAGGCTAGAAGATGTCTGCGCCGCGCTCAGGGTGATGGCGGCGATCTGCGAGACGAACACGCTGTCGGCAGACTCCAAAGCCGACACATCCGCCTCAATCGCAGAAGCGCGCCCCTCCAGAGCGTCAATGTCGCCCTCGGCAGTCGTAAGGCGAGCGTCAAGCGCGCTCACGCTTGTGTTAGTCTGAGCCTGCGCGAGTGTCACGGCGGCGATGGACGAAGCGAGGTCAGCGGCAAGGGTCACATCCGCCGCCTGAAGCGCGTCAATCTCACCCTCGGCGGTGGTCATGCGCGTCTCAAGGCTCGTAGCGCGACCCTCAACCGCATCAATGTCAGCCTCGGCAGTCGTGAGGCGCACATCAAGCGCGCTGACACTCGCGCTAGTCTGCGTCTGCGCCAGCGTCACAGCGGCGATGGCCGAGGTGAAGCCCACATCCGCCGCCTGAAGTGAGTCAATCTCGCCCTCAGCGGTGGTCACGCGCGTCTCAAGGCTCGTAGCGCGACTTTCCAAAGCGTCAATGTCGCTCTCGGCAGTCGTCAGCCGCACACCTTGAGCCGAGACGGTGTTGCTGAGTGTGTACACAGTCGCATCAAGCGATGTCACCGACAGGCTGAGTGTGGAGACGCTGTTGTTGATGGCCACCACATCAGATGTGAGGGTGGTGAGGCCGCCAGCGAGGTCAATCACATCCTGAGAGAGTGTGGCCTGTGAAGCCTGAAGCGCGTCAATCTCACCCTCGGCAGTCGTGAGGCGCACATCAAGCGCGCTCACGCTAAGGGTCGCCGCCGCCAAGTCGGAGATGATCTGAGTGGCCACAGACCCGCCTGTCTCCAACACGGAGACGCGGCTGTCCAACCCTGATACGCTCGTCTGCAAGGAGGAAATGTCAGCGGTATTCAAGCTCACAGCAGAGGTGTTGTCAGCGACCTGTGACGAGAGCGCCGAGACGCTCGCGCTCGTCTGGGCGAGGCTGAGTGTGACAGCGGCGATGGAGGTCGTTGTCGCGCTCTCAAGCGCGGCGAGATCAGACTGCACCTCTGTGAGGTCACTATTGAACGCCGACACGCTCTGCTGGAGCGCCAAAACATCTCCCTCAGTCGTGGTGACGCGCGTGTCAAGCGCGCTCACATCGGCAGATGCCTGAGCCGCCTGCGACTGCAACGACTGCACCGCCGCTGAGAGCGCCACATCAGCACCCTTCAGCGAGGTCGCGCCGCTCAAAAGTGCATCACCAACAGGAGCTACATAGGAACCGTCAGCCTCTAGCCCCGCGCCCGCCTGTGTAGCGTTAATCTCTGCGGAGAGGTTTGCCGTGGGGAGTTGAGAGACGATTAACTCAAGCGCGTCAAGGTCAGCCTGCGTCTGCGCGCTCGCATCTGCAACGACCTTAATGGCGGAGTCCAACAGGTTGTCTGCCGACTTCAGCGAGGAGGCGGTGTTGATGTAGTTAGCCGCGCCATTGACGCTGTAGGAGCCGTCAGCGTTCAAGCCCGCGCCGCTCTGAGTCGTGTCCAACTCAGTCTGGATGCCGCTCAGGTCAGCCGCGCCGCCGATAGCCGCTGAGATCGCCGCCTCAACGCCAGCAGGGGTCACGGCGGCGTTAGTGACAACGCCCTCTACAGCCTCTGCTACAGAGGCGAGGCGCACCTTGCCCGCGACCGTCTCTGTTGAGTTCGGGACTGCGACAGGGTTCTCGTAGACCTGCACATTAGTCACATCAGGATAGACTTGCACATTACTCATCGCGTCACCTCACCTTGAATACGACAACGGCCTTTGAGAACCTTCCACACCGTCCCATCTGCCATGTAGACCTCTAAATCATACACCGCGACAGACGGCACCAACAACTTGGTCTTTTCGTGGCTGATCTGAATAGTTAGGGTGCCGTCCACGCCGTCCACAACGATTTCGCCGTCATCGCTTGTGGCCTGAAGCATAAGCCCCCCAGAGGTACTAGAGGAGCGCACCTGCATACGAGCAGAAGCGCCCTCAAGGTTCATAGGTTGGTACGCGCTGTCCTGTATACCAACTACAATCCGAAAGGTTGACCCTTGATCTATGGTCATATTGTAAGTGCCAGCGATCATTTATCTCTCCAAGCATAGCTGAAGGTGGTGGTTAATCTCGTCTATCTTATCAAGACAAGAGGACAAAGCGCCCTCCATATCTTGCTCTAACTGCAAGCGCGTCAGCATCCACTCGCGCGTCACAGAGACAAGACCACCATCAGCGTCAGCAAACTGACACTCACTCACCACCACCACCGAGCTATCTTGTTGAGGCTCTCGCTCTCGCCAGAGTATCCCGCACCCGCTTATCGTGAGCGCCCCAAGCACGAGCCATATCCTGCTGAGTTTTTGCTTCATATAAGCGCCTCACATTATCCTGCTTTTGCACAGGCTTAATCTGTTCGGCGCTCATCTTATCACAGATAAACTTCAACAGGATAGGAACTAAAGGCGTAAGTAGCCCAATAATCAGTTCAAGCATTACGCCTCAATATGCTTATCGCCTGTTGCGCCCACGCCCTTAATAGAAGCCAACTCCTCGTCAATAAGGCGGGTAATCTCGTTGGATTGGATATTCGGGTACATCTCCTTGATGCGATCCGACACCCAGAGAGCCTTATCAGCGCCCTTGATAGGCGATGGGTTGATGCTGGCCTTACGAGCCGCCCACTCCTCTGCCCCTGCAATCCCTTTACGGATAGCGTAGCGGAGCATCGCCTCCTCCTCGGCGGCGACTTGGATCTTGAGCTTCGCGGCAATAAGGCGCACAGCATAGGTGGAGAGCGCCGTGAGCAGAGCGCCCATCACAGGCAGGAGGTTTTCAATGATGATCTTGCCGAACTCGCTCATGGCGCTCTCCTTCTTAGCCGTTAAAGGTCACGGAGGACATAATAGCATAGGTCTTGATGGGCGCACCATCAACCGTGACACCGTAGTGATGCTCGTCCGCCTCTGTAGAGGAGACGCGCTCCGAGGGGCGGTTAATCTCCAGAGTCGCGGTCAGGTGACAGCCCGCCACAGAGGGGATTGCCGCCATAGCTAGATCGCTGATCTGACTGCTCGTGTCATGCAGGCGCGCACCGTAGTGGCCTGTGTAAAGCACAAACACGATCTCGTGATCACCAGGAAGCGTCATCTCATTAGCGGTCGGCATCGTATCAATAATCTTGAACGCGCCGCCGTCCTCAATATCCAGCCCTGTATCGCCTGTGGTGCCCGCGTGGATGTAGTTCAACTCGGAGAGCAGATCAATCTCAATGCCGCTGTTGTCGTAGGTGTTAGACGAGGAGAGCATCGGCGCACCCGCCTCAAGGTCGTAGGGGTCAATATCAAAGATATCGCCCATCACGCCTGTCTGTACGCGAGTATCGGTGAAACTAGGATACGCAACCGTACTATTACGGTGAGCGCCGAGTGAGTCGCTCACCATCGGGTACAGATGCTTCATCTTGTCGTAGTTAGGATGCTTGGCCACCGTCTGCGTCACGCCGCTCGTGTTGCTCGTCAGGGTGATGCCAGCAGAAGCGGGGTGCATACTTGCAAGGTGGATGAAAGGCTTGCCCTCTGCGCTCGCTGTGCCGCGTGACAGGGGCACCGCCACGCCATCTTGGGTACGGTTATGAACCAAGAACACCTCTGTGATGCTCTTAGGCGCAGAACTGAGGCGGTATGCAGGACTGCTACGGTCACGCCCACTAGGGCGATGGTGCAGGACGCGGAACGAGCAGTTGAACAGGAGTTTCTGCTGGAGGCCCTGCTTCTGAAGCGCCAAGAACACGCTGGTGATGGGCGATGTGATAGCGGTCAGGTCATGCGCCGCCATCTCAAAGCTGTCTCTAAATGTCGCATAGGAGCCCACATTGACATCAGCGTTAGCCGACACACCAAAGCGCGTCATGGAGCCGACACCAATGTTGAGCGGCGACAGGAACGAGGTGCGGCGCGTAGAGCCGCCGATAGCCGTTCCCATATCACCCACAAACAGCGTATCGGCAGGCACATCAGGCCCCACGGCGGGGGTCTGATTGCTGTATCCCGCCGAGGTGACGACTGAAGCGGGCATCGTAAAGGAATACTCAGAGGGGAGCGTCTCGCTCTGGAGCGCCGTCTCAAACGAGGTACGCACAAGGCGCACAATCTCCGCCACGGTTGTGGTGCGGATCGCCGCGCGCATCACAGGCACAGACAGCGTGTTGAAGTCGTGCTTCAACTCGTCGGGCAGGTCGTTGGCGCTACCGCTTGCCGCCGCCCACCATGTGAGACGCTCGTCATAGGGCTGGCGAGACTCTGTGTCAGCGATGTCGTCCCATTGAGCGGGCGCATTAGAGTTGATCACAGGGTGGAAGCCCATCTGCGGCTCCGATGTGCGCGCCACATACTTACGCGAGGCGGGAAGGAACACAGGCCCCACCACATCAGGGTTGTCCAGCGTAGCGCGCATCGGGAAGGCAATCTGATCCGCATAACTCCTCAGAGGAGTCCCATCATCTGTGAGGATAGACTCAAAAGAGTTACTAGTAGGCTGACGCGAGGTGCCATGCTGGAGATAGGGGATCAGCCCATAGCCCACAGTATCAGGGAAGAAGTCCAAGCCAGTGTTGTTATTGGCTGTGCTGATAATGTTCTCAGCGTCTACACCAGCCTGAGCTAACTCCGCGAGGATATGCGACTCGCCGCCGTGTGACTCCTCGTGAGGCACAAGCATCATGGGCGTGAGAGCGGGGACAATGGTAGAGCGCCGCCCCCACTTGGGATAGGGCGAGACGCGATACACATCTCCGCTAGAGTTCTCGTAGCCTGTGCCGCCAGCGGAGGGGTGAGGCATCTTAATCTTGTGCATAGCGGGGTGGTACCAATGCACAAAGGGCTGTGCCTCGTGTGCGAACGGCATATTCGTCACATCAGCCTGACCGATGGTCAAGGTCGTGTTGTAGTCCTCACCTGGATACAGGCCCTCTGTGACAGCGGGCGACCCCGCCTGCGCGAGAGGTGTATTCGCCACGCCGAGGACGGTGGAGACGAGCTTCTGCACATCGCCAAGACCATGCGACACCTTCAGGAGCGCCTCAATACCCTCTGCAAACACAAGCGAGTTCTCAAGGATCGTGTGCTGGTGCTTCGGCATCGTCATCCAATGCGTGAGCGACAGCGGCTCAATACGCACGAACAGGTTGAGGCTGTCCACCAGCAGGTTGCGGGGCACACCACGCGAGTCGGGTGTGCTAGGGTAGAAGTCGCCCACATGGTAGCGCAGGCGCATCGCTGTAGCGCGGTTGTGCCACAGATCAAGCGGGGTCACGCTCTCGTCAAGCGACTCGCGCTCTGCGGTCACATCAAAGCGGTTCCACAGGCCGTAGTCCACCGACAACTCGCGCATCTCGTCATCGGAACTCGTCTTGTAGATGCTCTGCACACCATGACCGTCTTGGCGATAGGACGAGACGAGAGGCGACAACTCAAGGGCGGGGATTGCGCTTGGAATAAAAGAGTCGTTAAGAGTCCCCGCCAAGCCAGAGTACGAGTCCTTCCCATACCCCCCGACAGCCTCTGAGAACTTCGGCAATAGAACCGAGCGCGCAGATGCAAGGGTTGTGCGGCCCTCTGCGGCTTCAGAACTCCTAAAAGGTCTGTCTGCAATCGTGAACAAGTCCATGCTCTTATGAGCCGTGGTCTTAATGGCGAGCTTGCGGAAGTTAAGACCGTCTGCGAACGCCTTAGCCTGCGCCATGCCCTCGTGCCACTTACGAGGTGTCATATCGGTGAGGTCATCGTCATCACCAAAGGCGATGCCCGCGCCCTGCTTCTTATAGAAGCCCCAGCCCAAGTCCTCGTCATCAACATTGACGGTGTGGCTGTCGCGCGCGCCCTTCTCACGCAGGAGATAGGACGAGGATCCACTCAAGAAGCCTGCGGGGGCACCGCTCGGCGCGCTGAGAGGTGAGATGGGACGCACAGCTCCCGCGCCGTAGCCTGACTGCGCGAGGCTAGAGGAAGTGTCAGTGAGTTGGAAGTCGGCGGACGAGGGGATCGCCACGCCGCCAGCAGTACCGATAGAACCCAAGCCCAACAGCCCGATCAACATCGCATCAAGCGCGCCCATGTGCGCCGCCAGCGAGGGGAACACATAGGGCGCAGACGCAGACGCGAGCGGGCCAAACGAGCGCGCGGCGGCGATGTCTGTAGACATATCCGCCGAGTTCATGAGCATACGAGGAGGAGCCAAGTATGAAGCGGCGGTTGCCGCGCCATCACCCGACACAGCGTTGAACAGGCCCCACCCAAGCGCGCATGAGCGAGTGTAGCCTGAGTCGTGTCGGTAGTGGCACCAAGATAGAAAATCGGAGAGAGCGTCTCGTCCGCCCTGTTGGCCCGACTGCTCTTGCTCTCAGCGTGGAACAGGTTAATCACCTGCACATCGTTGAAGCCGCTCATGCCGTCCAGCGACATCAGCGCGCAGACCTTCAAGAAGGGCCAAAGCAGGCGGCTGAAAGAGGCCTCCACAGACGCGATCATGTGCAGAGGGGTGATGCCGTCAGCGTAGAACGGTGAGGGAGAGTCGCCCATGTACTGAGAGGCGGCAGACCCCGCGCTGGTGACCTCCTGCCAATAGTGCGAGAGCGCGCCCTGCGGCAGAGCGCCCACCGAGTCCAAAGCCGCCTGATAGGTGGCCGTGGCGGTGCCCTGAAGCGCCGCATAGAGGTGTGCGGGGCGCAGGTGTGTCAGCGTATCAGCGCCCGACACATCGCCAGCCTTGCTGAAGCGCACTAGCGCAGTCCTCACGCACCAGCGGATCTGAGAGCGGTGAGTCGTCTCAAATCCGAGCGCGCCATTGATGATCTCGGAGTCCTCCTCAGAGGAGATGTCCTCCTCAAAGACCTGAATATAGGTGAGGACGCGAGAGATGTTATTGAAACCATCGGGCTGAGACTGCGCCTGAGTCGTAAAGGCATCGTACTCGGTCTTTTGCGCCGCCAGCATATTAGCGGGGACGATCACATACTCGTCCCCAACGCTAGGGGCGGACAAGAGCGGGGTGTCCCAAGAGAGCGAGGTCGCCGTGAACGCGCTCAGATCTCTGGCCTGCCCCTCTAAAGCACCGCTCGTAAAGACAATACGACAGGCCCCCTCCTGAAAGCGCACACCCGCTTTAGACAGGTTGCCGCCCAGATCGCTGTTCACAGGGGAGATGATAGGTGACGATGCAGGGGAGAACACCAAGTCGGTCGTGCGCGCTAAGAGGCCATGAGCCGAGTTGAACGCCTTGTTCTCGTCAACGATGCTAGTCGTGCTGGACGCGGCGGTGATCTTGCCCCGCAAAATATGGTTCGCATAGGGGCGGTCATCTGCCGAAACCACGCCGAGCGTATCTAGGCTGTAATGGTCAAAAGCGATACTGCTACCAAGACCATCTGCGGCGAACTTCGCTGTATCCACAACGCCCTTTGAGGTGGGCAGGCGGCCGAGCGTGATGCCGAAGTTGTTGGTGTTCCTCTGACTGCTAGGTGTTTGGCTATTGTTGACGATAGCCCACTCACGATAGTTGAGTTGGGGAGGGCCAAAGCCGAGCTTGTCAGCGATCACCCCCGCCGTCTGAGACAGCAGAACGCCGCTCATATGGTTGAGGTCTGTGTCCAAGACAGGCTTACCCTGCTGAAAGACAACGCGGTTATACTGCTTCGTCTCGTCAACAGTAGCCTGACTGCTGAGATTAGGAGTGGATGACGGCATATCTTAGCCCCTGTAGATGCTGAAAGAGATGTCAACCTCGCGCGTGATCACGAGCGAGGAGTCCTTTTGAATTAAAGGATGGTTAATCCAATTAAAGAGCAAGCCTGTGTTGAGCGATGATGTCGCTGACGCACCCACCAGCCCGAACTCACGCAGGTCGCCGTTCGCGTCATCGGCTCCAAGCGTTATGCGAGCCATGAAGCGCGCCGAGAGCGCCTGCGGGTCAAGGTCAATGCCGCTGGAGTCCAAGAACGCAAAGTCATCTGCGCTGAGGGCCAAGCGGTGCGTCTCGTTCAACAGGGTTGTCGCCGCCGTGTCCTTTGAGACGGCAGAGGGCGACACAGCGTCCCAAGTCGGGTCGCCTGACCCAACGGCCATATAGCGGAGCGGCAATACATTGGAGAACGATCCTGATGTCATGCTCGGAGCGCCGATAAGTTGAGACACAACGATCTTCAGCCCAGAGTCCTGCACCTGATTAGTGCGCCACGGCATCTCGTGGCTCTTAGTGCCGCCATCAAGCGAGCGCCAAGTCAGAGTGTCTCTGTACTTTCCAACTGCGCTAATACTAAAGGTTTTCATATCTACTCCTACAGGCCGAACGCGCTGTGGAACAAGCGAGAAGCGTCTCCGCCGATAGCCTCGCTCCAAGTCGTGTTATTGGCTGTTTGTGCTGAGTCGGGGTGCGGGTAAGTATAGAACGAGGAGATGTTGCTGTCATTAGTAAATGCTTCTGCTATACCGAGCGAGAACACCTCGTCAGCTTGGTTGTCGCTCGTATCATCTGACGAGTCGCTCACAATAAATGCGGCGCTGTCCGAATACACATCGCCAATAGTCAACCTGAAGTCGGCGTAGTGGACACCCAAATAAGGGAGCATACGCGAGATCTTCTGGAGAGCGATGCTACTCAGGAGCGAGGGTTCGCCAGCGGAGACGAGCGACACCAACACACCAAGCGGACTGTGCCACGAGTTGCCGCTAAAGTCAGGCATGACCCTGTAAGACTGATTAAGACTGTTTGGAACGAGCCTAGAGCGCGACACGCTCAGGTCTGGTGTGCCGTTAAATGGGGCGCGAGACAGCGCCGCGCTCCACGAGCCGTCCACGGCCTCATCCCACCCATCGGGCGGGTTCAAAGGGTCACGAGCGTCAGCCGCTGTCGCCGTTGTGAGGATATAGTTGCGCCCCTCTATGAACTCAACATCCCACCCTGTAAGCGACTGTAGAGCAGACTCAAGGGCGTTTGTAGACCCCTTTGACTTCCAGATGTTGACGGCGTTCTCAGTCTCGCCGCGCCGCTTGT
>CAZXGO010000060.1:0-4228 GCA_964640035.1 uncultured Chitinophagales bacterium | reverse complement strand
AGCCGAGCAGTTGATCAAGGTAAGGAAGCAGAGCCGCATCTATCGCCTGCGGCGAGAAGCGCCGCGCTCCAAAGAACTCCAACTTCTCCTGTATCTCGTCCAGAGGCTTGCCGAGGAGGTCTAAGAACCTCTTAATCGTCTCGTCCCCCTGTAGTGTGTCCATGATACGCAGGCCGCGCGGCAGGTAGTTGTACGCCGCTTGACCGAGGAGGCTCTCACCGCTCCTGAGCGCGAAGCCTCTATCTAGCCCATGCACAGGCGAGAACAGCCAATACACACCGCCACCCGCCGCCTCGGCCTCGTAGAACGCCGTGTAGTACCAGATCTGCCGCCCCGCCTCTACAGCGTGGTCTAAGAACTGATACTGCTCGTCTCTCACCTCGGTTGAGAGGGTTGTTGAAAAGTCCTCAGACCACACCTCTATGCTCTGAGAGTCTAGCGGTGTGCGGCAGAACTCCCTCGGCTTCTTACGAAGCGACACGCGCCCTGTGAGCGTGTATCCTTCCACATCGGCGGGGAGCTTGTTGACGGTGACGCGCAGGTGATCGCCCTGTACAACTTGTACACCGCCGTCCTCAAAGGGTGTAGCGCCCACAGGGTGTGCGCTCTGCTCCACCCTAAGCGGCACCTGAGCGCCGAGGAGAGGCACAGCCAGCGTAAGCGCGCCGATCTCCTTTACATCGGAGAACTGCCACGACTCGTGAGTAGCCATTAGATGCCCCCGATGTATGTGATGCGGATCGTCTCAGGGTCTAAGCGGCCATCACCCATTGTCGGTGCTACTACGATCTCGTAGGGGCGCGCTGAGATGTTGCCCAAGTAGTCGTCCACCGAGAAGCGCCAGACCGTAGACGAGGTGACCGTTGGGAACGATGTGGATACGAAGATATTAAATAGCTCGTAGCGCGCCGCCTCTACATCTGTTGCTGTGAGGTTGTAGTCGGAGACTGTCTCGTTAATGTTTACAGAGAAGGTGCGGCGGTCGCCGTTCTCGTCTGAGACATAAGAGCGATTAGCGCGCCGCAGGAAGTAGCGCGAGGGCGAGATGAACTCCACATCGTAAGTCTCAGCGCGCGTCTGCACATTAAGACCTGTGATGACCACGCCGCCAGCGTTGAAGGCATCCTCGGAGCCGTTAATCAGACGCGGGGACGGCACGCGGTGGAACGCTTGCACATTGACATAATCCACGCCGCGTGTGTTCTCTATCGCCTGCACAACGGCGGAGAGAGGAACACCCTCCCCGAACTCGTCTGTGATCTTATTGAACAACGCCTGAAGCGCGCTATCCACACTCGCCTGTACCCTGCTAGTGATGATGTTGGGGTGGACGAACACAGAAGCCTCAAGGTAAGGCTCAATAGGCGTAGGAGCCTCAACACTCAACTTTGTGGGGACAGGCTTACGAACACTTAGCCAGCGCCCAACAGCGCCGAGCGCGCCATAACCTGCCTCCAGGTCACTAAACCATCGTCCTGTGGGGATAGGGTTGTCGCCCTGAGCGGCGACATAGACTACCACCTCTAGCCGATCCTCACCCTGTGCGGCTCGTGCGGCGCGCAGACCCACTTGAGGGGTCATCACGGCCATTGTCTCAAAGTCTCCGAGGGTCACGCACCGATCCATAGCTCGGAGCGACAGCGGGCCGCGCTTCTTGGCGCTGGCGAGGCTCTCAGGGTCTGTCCCTCCTGTGGGTTGTTCTAGGTTGTACACAAACTCAACGCCCGATACCGAGTCGCTAGTATTGATAGACCCTACGCCAGCACGATTGCCAGCCGATCCGCCCTCCACGCGATACTGAGCGATAATCGTATCCCCATTTAGAGGGATCGCGCCGTTCACGCCGTCACCAAAGCCAATAATCACCTCCTGAGTAGACAGGAAGCGATACACGAACACCTTATCTGTTGGGTCAGTTCCGATGAAGCTCGTGCGTCCCTCCCAGACTTCATCACCTACCAACAGGTCTATGGCGCTCTGGTCGCCGCCGACACATACAGGGTACTGCGGCAGGATAAACGATTGGTCTGCGGTTCCATTAGACACGCCCACCGCATCTGTCACTCTGCGCCCTGCGTAGAACACTAAGCGGTCGTCCGTGAGCGGCGTGGGGCCAAAGCGCCTCTTGGATCTCTGCGCCTGCGTGGACACGCAGTAGTACCCTGCCGCGCCCAACTGCACCGCCTCTAACAACTCGTAAGATAGCGCGGGCGTGTTTGCGTCCGAGCGCGTACTCACCTTGAAGCCAGCGGGCAGAACCACATTGTCGGCGTTCGTCTTAATCAGCATAGACACGGACGCGGGCGAAGCGGGCTTCAACTCGTAGCCGATAAGCCTCAACATCGCCACAACGGCCTCTCGCGTCTGCGCCGAGGCGAGGTAGCTCTCGTTCTGCACACGGTCTAGTTGGTAAGACAGAATATCAGCCACATAAGACATCGCCTCAACTAGCGTCACGCCGATGTCAGAGGGCTGGCGGTCTGTCCACTCAGGGAGGATGCGCGAGGCGAGCGTCAACATCTCAGCGCGTATCGCCTCGTAGTCTCGTGCCGTGTAGTCTATCTGAACAGGAAGCCCGCCCAGAGTCATAGGGGTTGTTCTAGTAGCCATGTTTACTCCGAGAGGTAGACAGAAACGGTCTGTTCCTGCGAATAGTCCACGATGTAGTTGATATGCACTAGCACACGCCCTTGATGGTCAGGTGCCTCCACCTTCACATCGGTGACGGCAACACGAGCCTCTCCAGACTCAATTGCCGTCCTGATGGCGAAGATCAATTGAGGAAGTTCCGCTTCTGTCAGGTTGCGGAAGATCATGTTGTATGCGCCCAAACCGAACTGAGGGAGCATCAGGCGCTCACCCCGCATCGTGATCAGGATCGCCTTGATATTATCTGCGATCTTCTCGTTGTCGCTCTTGGTCTTAATGCCGCCGAGAGGCGACACCTTAAAGGGCAGAGCCGCGCCGAATACTGTGGCCATTTCGCTCTCCTTTATGTCTTGGGAACATCACGGCGCGCGCGCCACACATTGGTGTACTCTATGCCCTCTTGGAACTGCTTGAGCTTATTATTCTGAGCGTTGTATCCGTCAATCGCTCTGCTCAGTTCTGTCTCTTGTGGGTTAGGTTCATAACCCGATAGCGGATTATATCCGACAACAGGCTTGAAGATGAGGTCTGTGATCAGTTTGAGGCGGTCTAAGTTATCACCCGCGCCCACCTGTACATGAAACGCCACAGCGCCTGAGAATAAAAGAGAGCGCCCCATCTCAGGCTTCACTATGACGACAGGGCCACCCGCCGAGTAGTTAGGTTCACCGAGGTCGGCCTTTGGATATTCAGGGTGGTTAGGGGCGTTAATGATCGCCTTTGCGAAGTCTGAGTTATCCCCCTTGCCCATCGCCAAGAACACCGCTTGGGAGTCTCCGAGGGCGAGCATCGCCTGAAGGGATTGGATAGCTTGCAACAGCGTCTGAGCCGCTTTACGGAGAGCATCTAGGCGAGCGCGGGCGATGTTCAAGACGGAGTTAAACTTCTCAGCGATAGGGCGCACACCGCCGAGTGCCGAGAGTACCTCGTTGAGCTTGGCGATCAGCGTCTGTGCCCACGCGAAGTCGGAGAGCGCGTAGTTATAGTCCCAATCGGGGGCCATGCCCGATGTGCCGCTCTTAATGTACTCTGCGTCCTTATATGTGGCCGATGATGCCTGCGAGGTGTATGTGTTCGTATCCAACACAGACGAGAACGCCTTACGCACCCTGTCGGCAATCGCCAACAGCGCGTCAATGTTTGGCAGGGAGAACATAGCTACTAGCGCCGCCGCATAGTTGTTGCGCGTACTGATCGGTCGCTTGCTGTCGTTCTTGTCCAAATAGGACATACCAATATCATAGAGCAGTTCGTTAGGGTTTCTTCGCTCCTTTACAGAGGTCGGGAAGTAGAACATCGCGCTGATACTAGTACCTGTAAACAATTCTCTGAACTGCTGAATAATCTCTCTGATTAAAAGGACAAAGCCCTCTAATATGTCTACGCCAATACCAATAACAGCAGACACCACATCCAGAATAGAAGCCAGCAGATCAATAATGACTGATAAGGCATCCACAGCCTCGGTGATGATCTCCGATGCCGTCTCTATCGGATCTATCAGCCACGAGATTTTTTCCCTGACTTCTTCCGTGGAGAGTCCGATACCCCACTTTAACTCAAAGTCGCTTGGGAGCGC
>CAZXGO010000059.1:0-14625 GCA_964640035.1 uncultured Chitinophagales bacterium | reverse complement strand
AGGCTCAGGCAGCATCGCGAATAACCAATCCCATAACCGCCTCAGCAAGCAACTGGATCGACGCCACCTGTTCCGCAGATAACTTCAAACCGAACGCGGTGACACAAACCAGCGTAGCGCGGATCACCATTCGAACCTTCGATGCGTAGGCAACTGTCATAGTAGATCTCCTTTTGCGTGGTCGCGTATGTGTTGAAGATGATTATCTTGCAGCGTATCAACTTTTTCCTCTACGCGTCGATGACTGCGCGCAAGATCATCAAGCTTGTCAGCGTTACGCCCATGATCTTTATTGTTTTGGCGACGTGTGAACTCAATCATCGCGACGATAACAGCGAATCCGCCAGTGATGAGTGCGGTAACAATTTCAGTCTGCATCGCTATCTTCACCACAAATAACAACAGGACATTGTGGTAGTAACCATGAAAAGAACTCTTCTGCTTCCATTGAAACTACTTCACCGTCAATTACTGCATCAAACATTTCAATTCCTCAATCCATAGAAACGAATCTGTCCACCACTCATTGTTCCTGAGGCAACGAACAAAGTAATATTTGTGTATTGCGTGTAAACGCTAGTAATTCCTTCTGCGTGATAGGCGTTAGTTCCACCATGACCTTGCGATGAATACATTGTGCGAACACCTGCTTTGTAAGGATTCAGGAAGTGAGAAGTGAAACTTGTGCATTGATACGCATCACCGATTCCGAGATAGGCATAGCCAGTATTAGCCCAAGGGAGATTGTTCATTGTGCCGTTTCCCCAGTTCCAATAGTTGAGATTGCCGTAGAAATCTGTTCCAGTGTATGTACCGAGATACATCTGCAACGCAATGCTATTGGTTGAGCAGGTCATTCCACTAACAACCATCATGTAGTTGTCATAGTCAGCATTGAACATTCCTGAGATGAGAATGCCAGTAGGAGAACCGCTAGGGGTAACAGTTCCAGTTGAGTCAATAATGATGTTGCTTCCACCTGTCGGAACAACCTTGTGCATTCCGATTGTGTTCATCTGCGCAGCAGTAAGAACCTGACCTGTTGTGAATGTTGGTGGAGTAGTCATAAATGTTCCTTTGTTACCAGCCGAGTTTATTTGTGTCCAAAATCCCTGCTGACGGATCATCAAGGATAAGGAAAGGTGTCAAACCGATATCTGCTACATAATAGGTGAAACGTGAACCGTCAGGCGTCGCTGTGAACGATGATCCCAAAACAGTGCAACGGAATGTGGTTCCACGAAACGTAATGAACGTTGTGTAGCCAATGATGTCCCACCAACCGTAACCAAGATCCAACGCCCAACTTGATTGCGCTTCCGAATTGCAACTGATCTCCGAAATACCGAAACCATTATCTCCATAGATACCGATCAGATAATTCGCTAGGTCGGTAGCTTGTGCAACATTTGCGCTGTATGTGGTTTGACGGTAGGTTCGATATGGCGCGGTTCCATAGTTCACAATGACGTCGCCTACATCAGTTGTGTTCAATTCGATCTCCGTAAAGAAATCGGCAGAAACACTATCGAAAATGATGTTGTCGTACTTTTGGTAGTAGGCACTGCTCACCGCGTCGCTGAATTGCACAGGTAGATTACCTACGAAATCTCTACCGTTCACGCCAACAATGTTGTTGTCCGATCCATCTTTGATTGTCGCGCCGATAGTAGCGCAAGCAGTGTTCAACCAGTTCGCCAGCGAATCATCTACCGTTGATGATCCCAACTGCGGTGCTGTCGATGCAGTGTAGGTAGTGCCATACTGCAAATTGGTTCCCGACAAAACATTCGAGATCTGCGTCAGCAGGTCATCAGGTGCGATGAACAAGCTACCGCCTTGAAGCCTGCCCCACTGTGCCAGCGCACCTTCACATTCGATCTCGACAATATCGGCGACGCCAACACCAGCGTTGTATGGTTTGCCCCATTGGACAGTTACGTTACGTATTCTGCCTGTCCACATTGTGTAAGTACCGCCAACGCGTTTGATCCTGATTTGTGTATCAACCACCAATGCGCTGTTCGGTGTCGAGAAACCATTCGGATAACGTGCGGTGATGTTGGCGCGTGATGGTTCAAACGTATCGATCAGTTGTTGCCTGCCGATTGTCGCGGAGATCTCCTGCACATTCTGCAACGCAGTCCACGTTGTTCCATTAGTCGAATATTCGACTGTGAATTGCTGTGGCATTACGACACCACCCGAATAGGAATACCGCCATTCTGACGTTGATAACGTCGCAAAGCATCTACAACCGCGTTCGGATCGGCACTGGTGACGGTAACCGTAATGTAGGTATCACCACCACTGTTGCCTGTTTCCAAACGTGACAACGGAATAACCGCCTCAGGTGCTTTCTCCCCGATCAACGCGAATGTGGGCTGCATGGCGATACCGCCATTTGCCAGTTGGGGAATGTTGTTCTGACGTGCGAAACGATTGAACGCCTCTTTACGATCCGCTTTACCTGTTGTTCCCGATCCAGCGTTCACATAATCCATGATCGACTTGAACTTCGTTCCCAACTGCTTATTTACTTTCGCAAGGAACTCTTTCCGTTTATCGGTGACCGTCTTACCATCGATGCCTGTTTGCTTTTGTGCTTGCTTTGCCTGCGCTGTGGATACACCACTACGCGCGGTGCGCAATTCTTTCTCCGCTTCCGCCAAACGGAACTTCGCATCTGCCTCACGATCAATAGCTTCGGCAACATTGTCTGCTGCTTCCACCTCTTTCGCCTTCGCATCGTTCAACGCATCAAGAGCAGTCTTGTATGTCTCACTTGCGGTAGATGCACCGTTCAACGTTTCGTTCAATCGGCGTTGCGCTTCTTCAACTGCGTCATTTGCTTCCTTCAACGCGATTGTTTTCTCTTCCGCATTGAGTTGCGCTTCCGTCAATGCCATTTCCGCGTCAGCAATATCTTGTGGATTACGTCGCCTACGTGCCTGCTCTAATGCTTTCTCCGCATCTGTCACAGCCTTTTGTGCGCGTGTACTATCAAAACCAGCGCGCGTAGCATCGCGTTGCGCTTGACTCAATTCTTCTTGCGCGGTAATCGCTTCATCGGATCCAGCACCGAAACCGCGAACAACGTTGTCGTAATACTCCTGAGCCTTCGCAACATTCGCTGTTGCATCAGACAAAGCAGTTGTTGCTTCTTTCGTTGATTTGATTGCGCTGGCGTAACCTTTCTGTTCCGACTTCGCGCCACGCAACGCTGACACATAATCTTTGAAACGTTCGGCTGCTGTCTTTACAGTATCCGCAACATCTGTATTGGTGTCAGTTAGATCGATCCCCAAACCTTTCAAGATTTTTTGAACTTCAACTTGATCTTTCTGTTTATCAATCAGATCATTCAAAGCCTTTTGATAAATCTTTGCTTGCTTGACAGGTATTGCGAACGCCTCGCCTTTGGTGTTCCAATAGATCATTTCGCGATTAGATGAAACAGCAGCATCAATACGTTCTTTGAATTGTGCCAAAGCCCCAGTTCCGTTATTCAAATACTCTTCAAACGCGCCAACGCCTGTACCACTCATATCAAGCATTTTCGCCAAGTAACGGAACGCCTTCTGCGATTTGATTAGATCAGCAATAGCTTGTTTCTGCGCGTCGCCTTCATCGTAGAGAGCATCGCTGAACTCACGCGTCTTGCCAATCGCTGTTCCTTTGACGGTTGCGTAAACTGCATACAAACTCGCAGCAATAGTCAGCAATGCGGTAACACCACCAGCAGCCATCAAAGCAACCTTCGTCGAGTTCAACGCAACTATCTGCGCGTTCAACGCGCCAGTAGTCAATTCAGTAGCCACTTTGATAACCGCTTGTGTAGCAGAAAATGTAACCGCTGCAATCCGCAAAGCAGTGAAAGCACCAACAACAACGAATATCGCTTTACCTAGTTTGCCCATGTTCCAAATACCGCGAATCATGGATCCAGCCAAATAATTGAACGCAGCACCCAATCCACGTTCACCAACGATCTCAGCAAACTTTCTGATTACAGCACTCATCTTGCCGATCATCGGCGCTAATCGTTCGCCCAAACTAATCAAAAGATCCATCAAGGCGTTCTTCGCTAAGATCAACTGACCTTTGAAAGACTCTAATTGTTTGTTCGCAACACTTTCTGTTGTTCCACCTGCTTCGCGTAATTTCTTTTCATAATCTTCGATAGCTTTACCAGTACCCAACAAAGTGAGTAGCGCGCCTTGTGATTTGTCAGCAAATCCGAGAGCAGCCAATTCCGATTTCTTTTGTTGGTCACTCATGCCTGCAAAACGTTTTTCAAGTTGTTGGATAATCTTCGCGAGATTTTGCATTTCACCTGATTGATCGAATACTTGAATATTCGCACTACGGAAAGCCTTAGCGTTCTTAATTGCACGTGTTTGCAATTCACGCATCACAATAGAAAATTGCGTACCTGCTTCTTCCGCTTTGACGCCTTGATCAGCAAACGCTGCCAAAACAGCAACGGTTTCTTCAACATCTTTCCCAACTACACGTGCGGAAGCAGCAGCCTTATTTGTCAATGCAACAGAGAACTGCTCAACAGATGCGTTAGCCAGTGTGTTTGCTTTTACAAGAACATCTGATACGCGCGCCATGTTGAGCATATTCGCCGTAGCATCATCTTTAATTGTCATGCCCAACGCGGATTGCGCATCAGTCAAAAGATCCGTTGCGCGCGCCATATCGAACATTCCAGCCTGTGCGAATTGCGCTACTTTCGGTAATGCTTGAATTGATTGTTGTGCATCTAAACCAGCAGACGCCAAGTAGTAATACGATTGTGCAGCTTGTGTAGCACTGAATGTTGTTTCCTTCGCCATCTGTCGCGCTGCTTCTGACATCTCTTGACGTAGATCATCAGACACGTTGCCCATGATTGCCAACGATTGGTTCATTGCATCATCAAATTCGATGAAAGAACGTGCTGCGATACCACCGAAAATTGATACCGCGCCACCAATGCGCAATGCTGACGCAGCTAACTTTTTCGCAGCAGCATCGGCATTGAGTAAACCGAACGCAATTTTGTCGGATCCTTTTTCGAGTTTCTTGAAATCGCGAATTGCTTTTGTAACGCCTTTATTATCGAAAGACGAAATAATTGGAATGCGAATAGCCATTAGCGCACAACCTTTCCGAACTGTCCGAGAGCGTTACGTGTTTGACTGCTTGCACGTAAACTCGCAGCTTGACGCATGGCGGTATCAGAGGCAATCTGCGCAGAATACATTTTCTCGATCTTCGCGAGAATGCGGTTGATATCGGAAATGACAAGGGGCAATGCCTTGATAACTGTTGGGTACATGACACGCGAATTGGGCTGTCCACGTTTTGCCTTGTTCAAATTCTTTACGAACGATCCGCGATCAGGTTGCAACGTTTTCTGATTTTTTGCTAGGTCGTAAATCGATCCAGCAGCGTTCATCTGATTGATACGCAAAATAGTGTAAGTACCATCGTAACGACGACGTTTCGAACCTGCGTCTGCTTTTACCTCGCGTCGTACTTGCTTTACGTCATAGCGCGGAAATGATGCACCTGACGCAGCAGGGTGTTTTCTTCCTCGTTCTGTTCTGCCGTACTTTGTCCATTCAACACCACGCGACGCCTTCCAAGGATCCTTCGGGAACTCTCGACGCACCTGCTGAACAATCGGGCGTGATGAACGAACTAGATCTTTACGAATGTCATTGAACAGATTACGATCAAACCTTTGCAGGTATTGAATAGTTGAATCAACTCCATGAACTGCGACGATCTGCGACATAACAACACCTACAATAACCGATCTAGTTCCGACAATGCCTGAGCGTTACCCTTTTTCGGAACACTTCTTACCGTTGGATCGTTACGCCATCGTAAGTAATACAACATCGCGTTGAGATAATCCTCAGGTTCCGTCAGCAACACCGAAATAGGAATACCTGTCTCAACGGACAAGTAAGCAATCAGGAAGTGTGCTGACCCGTCTCCAAAGGGGCTGGTTCCTCATCATCTGCTTTCAATTCGATTTCCGAAACAAGTGACACCCAATCAGGATCGAATTGCAATGCTGTTGCCTTCAAACGCTTTTCCGAGTGCCAAGCAAGCCAAGCAAGATCTGTCAAACGTAGTTCTTGTTCAAACTTGGTAACACTACGGTTCCATGTTCTTTCAAATGCAACGAAATCCGCGAACACCGCGTCGATGTCCTTGCGTGTTCCATCGTTGAATGTAACGCTCATTGATATCTTCATATCAATCTCCTTCTGCTGTTATTTATTTAGATGATTTACGACGTTGCCTTGGCGATAGTTCCGCCAGTGAATGAGAGCGTAGTCATGCTCAACTCTCCAACTGCACCTGCAACTGGTGTATGCGATGCGAGGAACGCGCCAGTGATCGTGTAAGAAGGATTGGTTGCGCTAACTGCATCGGAAGCAGGCTTGATAACCAATGTGGTTGTGGTGCCAACCAACGGATAAATGGTTGCTTCGGTAGATGATGCTGCATAATCCTGCATCAACGCGATCTCAACGGAAAGGTTCTGCAAACCACCTGTGAACATATGTCCACCATCTCCGAACGATGTGGTTTCAACGCTGTCCACTTCGTAGGTGACGGTAACAGAGTTGGCGTGATCACTCAACGAAACACTGTTAATTGTGATGTCTGCATCTGTAAGAACGATCTTTGCCATTGTTACTTGTCCTTGCTTTCTTGAACTTCTTCTTTGACCTTGGCGGAAACAGGTTCGATATGTCCACCTTCAACCAACGCTTTGATATTAGCATCAGCCAATAGTGCTTCGTCAATGATCTGCCCTTGCTTACCAACTGTCAATCTGTTGGAAAGGATCTTGTAGCTTGCCATCTGTTTTCCTTTACGCGTGAACTGTCAGAGACATCGATATCTCTAAGAACTCTGCATCTGCTTCGCTCAGGCTTGAAATATCTGCACCTGATGTTAGCACCAGTGTTTGACAAACTCCACCGAGCGTTGTGTCTGCTTCGAGACAGGCGCGGATCGATTTCGCGCCATCGTAAGAGAGGAAATCGTCGAGCAGTTTGAACGCGGTGCGATCCACCCAACGCCCAACAACAACGCGAATGTTCCAACTCATGATTACGTCTCCGCCTTGAAAGGCGCGGTGGTAATCAACCTGTGTCAGTTCGGGAAAGGCGTAAGGCGGATTCATCTGCTCAGGCTGGTAGGCGTATGCCCGAACACCAGTGATTGTCGCGAGACGTGTTCGCAGTGCCTCTGCTACTTGTGAAACCGTCGCTGGCATTACATCACCACAATTTGGCGGTATGGCATTAGGTAGTCTCGAACGTCGGGATCTACCGCGCGCACCTGAATAGCCATGTCAGCGAAACCAACAACACCCAATGCCGAGTTGTATCGGGCGAAACCACGCATAGATAACAGCACACAAGCTTCGCGCACGTCATCGGGAACCGCAGCCCAACCGAACGTGCCAGTCAATTCGATGGCAGGGCGGTTCGGATCGAACAACAATGGAAACGTCTTGGATCCTGACGCGACTATCTGACGATATGGAACACCTGTTACTGCGGTATCGGTTGGTTCAAGAAAGTAATCCGATGCACCCCAAGTTGTTTCGAACGTTCCGTCTCCGTTGTCATCTGTTTTCAACGTGATCGTCGATGATGCGAGATCAGGTATCTGACAGTAGTAAGGGAAACGCGTAAACAACTGGATCGTTGCCTGCTTCTGATAGAAGAACGTACCGCAATAACCGTCGATACGACGCGACGCAGCCTCAATCGCATTTTCCAGCAACGTGTCATCTTGATTGTCAGTAAGACGTAATGCTGCTTTTACGTCTGCGAGTGTGCAGTAACCGTTCGTGATCGCCATCTGTTACGCCTTACGCTTCGTGGCGCGTGGCATCACTGCGCGTTCTGACTCAGGTTCAACACGTGCTACTTCTTTCACTGTGTAACCAAGCGATGCAAGAACATCATCTACTTGCTTGGCGCGATCCTTCAAACCGCGTCGAATGTAGCCTTCCTTCTCTACCAACAATGCTTCAATCTGTTTGTTGTTCATAACTACCTTTTATGTGTAAATGGGGTGGCAGCCATCATAGCCACCACCCCATTACGGTTGAATTGTTGTTCGATTAGAACGTTGGGGTGACTAGCCCTGTTCCACCGATCTTCGCCCAAGCGTTTGCGTAACGGTTGGCTGTGTATGCAACGTAGCCGTACACAATCATTGTTACGTCAAGCTCTGCTGCCTTTGGCTGTTCGAATCGGAGCATCATTGGCTCTCCGCTTCCCTGTTCCCAAAGGTGCAACTCTTGAAGGTTTCCAATGAAGATGGTGTCTTCGTCAGTTCCCGAACCTTGTGTAACGGAAACGTTTGCATCGGTGATGACAGGCAAGCCTGCGATCTCGTAACCGCTGTTGCCATACTCAACGGAACCATTACCTGATGCAATGCCATTCATGTTGCGTGGTGCAGGAACAGCCAATGGGCGGTTCGTGGTGTCAAGCGCAGACAAGATCCAAGCCAATCGGCGTGGGTGCATAATGATTGCGTTTGGACCAGCAAAGAAAGTTGTTTGAACTTTCTGCACTGCATCAAGCAGTTTCGGATACAACTCAGCAACGCTTGGTGACGCATCTGTGTAGGTAACAGACTGTCCAGCAGATGACAACAGTTCAGCAACAACTGCGCTATCAACGTTGGTGTGGTATGCGGAAACAAGGTCAGCCATCACAAGCGAATCAACATTTGTTCCGCGCTCTAATGCCTGACGTGAAACGTTCTGCTGACCAGCCTTTGTCACAACTGAAATGTCAAGCTTGGTGTCGTCCATGTTGGTTTCTTGAACAGCCGAACCTTCTGTCTGTGTTGCAACAGCAGATCCAGTTGTTACCTTCGAAATCGAAATGGTCAAACCAGCATCAGGGAGTTGGTGCTTGCGAGCAGCGTCGGCAACAGGGCGACCAGCGCGCGCGTAGGGTGCTGCGAGGTCGGTGAGATACTGTGGAACCACCAAACCTGCGAAATTCGCTGACGTTACATCGCGACGTTCCACGCTCTCTTCCGTCATGTGACGTGCAAGACGTTCCTTAGCGTTGAAGTCATTATTGAACTGTGCGTTGAACGCGTCAGTAACGAATGAGTGACCTGAACGCTCTGTGTAGGTACGTGGTTCAGACTTAACGACTGTTACGCCCAATTCGACGCCTGCTTCCTTGCGGATTTCTTTTGCCTGTGCGGAACGCTCTTCGAGTTCAGCGTGGCGTTGAATTTGCTCATCGAGACTGCGAACCTCTTCGAGTGCAGCAGCAATTTCAACATCTTCATTTGCAGTCAATTCACGCTCTTCGCTCTGTGCGAGTTCGGTGATTGCTTCTGCCTTGGCGATCAGCGCGTTGCGCTTTTCGGTGAGTGTGTCAGAGTACGACATATTTACCTCTTGTTTGTTTGATTTGGATATTGTCGCAAAGTGACATTCGAGAAGTGTCGCGCTGACGGCTTCCTGTCGGCTGTGCTATTTGTGGCGAGCAATTTGGATTTGTGCTTTACGCAACGCCAACTTGTTCGTTTCAGGAATGATAACCGTCTCGCGACGTGCGCGCAACTCTGCGACAGTAGCTTCATACGCAGGGAACGTCACTACGGAAACGTCGAACAACTGCACCTCGCGTAGTTCACGAACGGATCGATCTGCGTTCCATGAGTCCTTGATGGTGCGGAAAGCAAATGACATCTGCGAAATGTCACCGCGACGTAATGCGGAGATCAATCGGGCAGCATCAGGATTGGCTGGATCAAGATCCGACTCAACGAGCAAACCGCGATCATCTTCGCGCAATGTCAATGTTCCCGACGTGGTGCGCGCAAGGGGAACGCCTTCGTGGTCGATGAGTAAACGCACGTCAGCACCATCGTTGATTGTCTTTGTGAACGCGCCACGTTTCACGAACTCAGTCCAAGGCAACGGTTCCGATGGTGAATCGAATACTGCTGCATAGCCGATCAGCTTTGTACCGTCATTGCTGGCGCGAACTTCCATGTTTGAGAAGGCAATTCGGCGTTGTTCGTTTTCGTGATCGGCAACTACCCAATGGTTCGTGGTGGTTTGTTCAATCAAGTTGTGCATTCGCTGTTCCTCATCGAGTTGGTCAATAATACGTTGAGCATAGTTCAACGTGCGTTGTGCCTGTCGCTTGGTTGCACCACTTCCCCAAAGATAGTGTGCCACAACTCCTGCGGTTATTTCACCTTCCGCTACGCCTTCTGCTTCGAGATCAACAAGATGACGCGCTACCCAAGGTGCGATCTTCCGCCACTTTGCTTCCGTCACTTCACCTGATGCCATCTTGCGCGCATCGGCAACGGTTTGTGGTTTGAGTCCATCACCAGCCAAACCTTCTTCATAGTATTTCAAACCGCGTTTCGCGTTATTGCGCATAAATGCAGGTGCGGATAAATCGACTGCTCGCACCTCACGCGATGATCTTTCATCTGTTGTTTGATCGGTCAAAAGGTTTTGGCGGATTACCCATAGCTTGCAAATTGCTTCGGTGGCAATTTCACCTTCCACGATCTCGCATCTGTTACCACCTACGAATAGTGAACAGTTCAGGCATTTCATTCCCTGCTCTGCGAATGGTGACTGCTCTATGTAATGCGCGTCTGCTTGTGTCCACATACCGAACTCTTCGGCAATTTGTTCATACGCCTCATAGAGTGCAGCGTCACGTGGCGTTAGATCATTTTCTTCCACTACATCGATGACATCGGCAACGGAGACATGAACCACACATTCTTCTTCCATCATGTCCATCTCGCCTTCCATCATGTCGCGCGCGCCGATCTCTCCCAATGGTTCAATATCTTCCTCAATAGATACAGCGACCATTTGATCAACGGCATCTTGCTTGTTTACGTGGCAACCGATTGTTTCATAAGAACCATCTTCCGCCTGTTTGACGGTAGCCCAACCTGAGCAATCTGATTGTGTATTACTTATTCCGTATGGCATAGCTACGCGTCTTGGTTGGGGGTAATTATTCGGATTGTTTCGGTTTGACCTGATGCGCAGATACCCCAAAGCCCATCGCCAGCACCCAACGCGCCAGCCAACGGTTCTGTATGTTTTACAATCGGGAAACCTTGTTCTGCGGTGACATCTTCTCCGCCAATGTAAACAGTGTTGTTACCTTCGATCTGCACCCACACTCCGCGATAAATGTTGTCGCGTGGAATAAGCAATGTCACAGCATCGGTAACGGTTACTTTGTACGCTTTCATTGTGGTTCACTGTCCTTCCCGATGGTTGGCAAATCGCCACCTTCAACGCCTGCCATTGGTGCGCCAGCCACACCGAGAATGAATTGATCGCCACCATCGTAAGGTTCGCGGTTCTCCATAGCGCGCGCTTCATTGGGTGTCAATGTGCCTGACATGATTTGAGCCTGTTGTGCGCGTACACGTGTTGTTAGATCGGCGCGCATAAACTCATCAGCGTCGAAACGAACACGTTGTCCAGCAGGGAACAATTCGCTCAAAGCATCTTCGAGACGTCTCATGTAGGGAAGCAAGGTGTATCGAACAAAGTTGATACCTGACTGTTCCACGTTCGAATAGGTTTGTGTATCTCCGCCTGATGCGTTGATGAGATGCGGTGGAATACGGTACACGCGCGCGATATCACGAACGATTGCTTCACGATGTTCAAGCATTTGCATATCAGCAGCAGACGTGGTGATAGATCTCCATCTCAAACCATTGGTGAGAACCGCAGGGCGACGTCTCTTGTAGTGTGCGGTTTCCCACGTGTCACGTAAAACTTCGGCTGAGTCTTTCGATAATGGCTGATCGGTTTCGAGAACTGATGATGGCGTAGCACCTTCACCATAGAACTGCGCTAAGAAACGATCCATAGCCAGCGATGTTCCGACAGTGTTACGTTGCGCTTGAAGCGGTGAGATAGGTCGCAAGCGGTCAGGGAATAGCAGCCAGTGAACAGCGCGCACGAAATCTTCGGGGAAATCACGTTTGTTCATCGAATAGATAATGCGGTCATCTTTATCGAGACGTACATCTACAAATTTGGGTGGCAGGTTACGCATCTCGACAGGTAGAACACTTCCCGAACGTGGCGCGTAAATGTAATCAACACCATGCAGAGCGATCATCGACGTAGCTTGGTGAATGAACTCGAACATGGTTTGGTGATCATTCGGCTTGTCGAGAACAGATGGTTTATCGAGAATGATTACGCGATTACGTTCCTGTCTCACCAAGTTGAGTGGCATTGATGCCAGCGCGTCAGCAATGATCGTGACAGATGCGAGAACAGCCGATGACGCTAACGCGGTGAACTCATCTACGATCTCGCCTGAATAATTACCGTAGGCAGGGCGCGCGGTTATCTGATATGGGTCAATCGAAACAGGTAATGCTCGCTTTTCTGTATTTCGCCAAACACTCACGCTGACAAACCGCCTGCCAAGATCAAAAGAACTCCGCCCACAATGAACGCAACTGGTACAGAGAATAGCGCAACGCCATACGTCAGCGCGATAAAGCCAACCACTTCAAGCAAGGTGCTTCGACCTGCGCTAAATCTTGCCATCAGTTTTCTAATCCCAAACATTCAACACCATCGGTTCTGTTCCTAATCGTGGTCGCGAGTTCGCCCGATCCAATGACATAACCATAGCAATACAGGCGTCAATCTTTCGTTTCGATTTACCCTTCGATAATCGCCAACCGTTATCTGTCATACGTTGCGCAGCAGATAAAACCTGATCGGTGAACATCGGTGAACCATCGTGAACCACCTGTGCAGACACAATCAACTCATAGGCGTTACCGCAGGCAGGGATCATGCGCGAACCTGTCTGCGGATATTCGACCATCGGCAAACCATCATCAACAAGGATTTCGGCGGATCGCTGAAAATAGGCAGGGTCATAAGCAAACTCTTTGACGTTGTATTGCCTATGGAGATCACGTAGGAACGCTTCAACTTGGGCTACATCTACACCTTCGTCAGATGGTTGCCACACTTTCGCGCGCATCACAAACTTGCCTTCGTCGTTCTTTTGTGACCACACAATAGCAATGCTGTCATGCTTCAACGCCATGTCAATTCCCACGAACGTAGGTGCATCGATATCGAACTCCACGTCGCCAACACATTGTTCCCAAGCACCCACAGGTAGCCATGACTCCTGCGAACGTACCCACTGATTGAGACGCCATCTACGGAACGCCATCTCTGACGATTGCTTCGTAGCTACCATGAGATCTTCGGGATCCAACAAACCTTCCGCAACGTTCGGATTCGATATTGTCCATTGCTTCGGATCGTCTATTCGGCAATCCGTCTTGGCTTCCCACCACCAAAAGCCGAACGCCTCATCTTCGATCTCACCTGCCGAAACGCTCTTGCCGTATTGGTACAACTGACCGCAAGGTGAGTCGAGATCGTAACCTGCGGTTGTAATCGAAACAACTAACGGTTCGAGACGCGCACCTGAACCCAACGTCATTTGGTCATAGAGATCTGATGACTGCTGGTTCCAAAGCTCATCGAACAACACCAACGACGGATTCAAACCTGCCTGACCGCGAAACTCTGACGACAACACGCGGAACACCGAACCGAATCGTGGCATCTCGATAGCGTCGCGATACACGTTGCACTCTTTCGACAAGATCGGCGAGTTCAACACCTGCTGTTTCGCTTCGCCAAAGATGATGCGCGCCTGTTGTCTATCGCCAGCAACAGCGTAAATCTCCGCACCTGCCTCGCCAGCCACCATGCCATAAACCGCGATTGCGGAACCAAGAAGAGATTTGCCCTGTTTACGTGGCAACCCAATCAACGCGCGACGGTAACGCAGCCTGCCGTCGGTGCGACGTTCATACAAAGATCGCAACAACCATTGCTGCCAATCAGTGAACTCCAAAGGTAGTCCAGCGCGGAAACCTTTCAGAACGGTGAAATGATCACGCGCGAACTCAATGATGTCATCGCCATCTGTTGGCGAATACTTACGCGGAGTGTAGAACGCAGGTTCCCATTTCGCCTTAGGATCCAGCGCGCTTCTGCGCGATCTTTGCGTGGAGTTTGGCGAACTCATTATTTGATGCTCCTTCCCCTGACAAGTTACCGCGCTCTGTCGGACTGAAACCAAGATCGCCAAGAATTGTAGTGATCTGCCGATCCAATTCACGCAATCCGCGTCTGTCACGCCATGCGGTTGGATCTTGTGCTACACGTGCGCGCAACACCATTCGTTCATCAACCAACTCGCAACAGATCAACATCAGTTCCGCATCGATGCTTGCCTTCAACCAATACGCGCCTGCTGTCCACAAACGTTGCCAAAGCTCTGAACCGTACTTACCCAATGGGCGTGTTGGTTCGGGAACATCGTTCGCAACATCACTTGCTGGCAACGCGACAAGATTTGTTTTCGGTAACGCGCGTTTCGATGGATTGCCCAAACGTTCTTTGCGTTCGACTGGTTTGGGCTTTCGCCCACTGCCCTTACCGCCCATTTCCTACCTCTTTTTTTCCCCCCGAAAAAAGGCGATATTTCGCGGAGATACGCGAAAGGT
>CAZXGO010000058.1:14344-14654 GCA_964640035.1 uncultured Chitinophagales bacterium | reverse complement strand
CAGGCAATTACGCCGCAGACGCGAGCGCGAGCAGGGCACTGGCGGCTGTGTCTGAGGGGAACGCGGCGGCACACAAGAACGCAGCGTCAGCGAGTGCTGTGACGGCATCAACGAAAGCAACCGAGGCGTTGGCATCGGCTGCATCGGCTGGGGCAGACGCGGCGACAGCGACGGCAAAGGCGAGCGAAGCGAGCTTGTCTGCATCTGCGGCATCTGCGTCACAGGTTGCGGCATCTGGTTCAGAGACAGCGGCAGCGTCTTCGGCAGCGGCAGCGGCGAGCAGCGCGGTGTTGGCGAAGACGCTGCCGCT
>CAZXGO010000058.1:2276-14242 GCA_964640035.1 uncultured Chitinophagales bacterium | reverse complement strand
GAGTGCGGCAAACAGCGCGGCTGTCGCCGCGACGAATGCTGATATTGCGAATCAGATTGCAAGCGATGTCGAGTGTTACGAAGAATTTTTGGATTTGTATTTGGGCGCGAAGCCGGGTGATCCAGCGACCGACAACGACGGTGAAGCGTTGCTTGTTGGGGCGATGTATTATCGCACGACTGGGACGCCGCAATTGCGTTTGTGGAATGGGGCTACTTGGGAAGAGGTGACTGGGGCGCAGGGCATCAGCGCGTATCAGGTTGCGGTTAACAATGGATTTGTTGGGACTGAGCAGCAGTGGCTTGATTCATTGTCTGCTGGGATTACCGCTGCTGAGATTATTTCGTTGCTTGGCTACACGCCAGCGGCTGACGTGCATACGCACACTGACGCAACAATTACTAACGCTGGGTTTATGTCAGCCATTGACAAGGCAAAGCTCGATTCGTTGCCATCGACAACGACATCCAGTGTGGATCGGTTTTCTGGAGATGGTGTGACTACCGACTTTACGTTGTCGGTTGGAGCTACGCTGAACGCGACTGATGTGTTTATCGACGGCGTGTATCAGCAGAAGGACAGCTACACGGTTTCTGGAACGACGCTGTCGCTTGGAGTGGCAGCTCCGAGCGGTTCCACCATTGAGGTCGTGTCTGGGATTGTTTCTACAACGCTGATTCCATCTGACGGGACGGTTACGACTCCTACGATTGTTGATGGCGCAGTTACCGAGGCGAAGTTTGCTCCGATCACGGCGACTGGGACGACAGCTCCCCGCGCCATCGCAGACCGCTTTGCTGATGTAATTAATGTGAAAGACTTTGGAGCAGTTGGCGATGGAGTTGCGGATGATACTGCTGCGATTCAGAACGCAATCAATGCTGCTCAAAACAAAATACTTTATATTCCAAGTGGAACTTATAGATCAAATCCATTAACTGGAGTATCTGGATTAACAATAATTGGAAATGGGCAAGATGTTTCAATACTTAAATCCATTGGAACAATTAGTGCTGGAAATTCTTTTTTACTATTCATATCAAAAAATTCTATTTCAATTTCAAATATTAGTTTTGATTACAATAATTCTCCATCACTTGATACTACTGCTGTTAGTTGCCTTGGATTTCTTGATTGCGACAACATTGTAATTGAAAACAGCAAAATATACAATTTTACAAAAATTGGAATTGCATTGAATTCATGTAATTTTTTTAAGATTGAAAATAATATAATTGAAAAAACAACTCCAGATATGCAAGGAGTGAATGAATGTATTCTCACAACGGAATCTGGATTTGGGAATACAACAAACGGGCTAATAAATAAAAATTATTGCAATAATTCTGGAGTTATTTGTCAGGGGTCTTTCATAACTATTTCAAACAATAAAATTACAAATTGGAGATATGGTGCTGGTATTGGTGTTGCACAAACAAATAGCACATGGTTTAATATAGTTATTGGAAATTATGTTCAATCAGGATATGCTGGATTGGATAGTGATAACTTCCCATGCACAGGGATTGAATGTTGGGGAAGATATACAAAAGTAATTGGCAATACTGTTAGGGATTGCGGATCGGCTGGAATAACCATTGGAGGAATATGGACAACAGTTGATTCAAACATAGTCTTTGATAATGGCTTATACAATGGAGGGCCGGGTGATACTTGCGGAATCGCTTGTGCTTATGTAGATTCGACATGGAATGCAAGTAATTCAATAATATCAAACAACAATGTATTTTGCACTGTATCTCCATATACGCAAGAATGGGGAATTGCAGTAAACGCAAGCATTCCAGCAAGCAATCTTACAATTACAAATAATAGATTGTACTTTAATCTTTTTGGAGAAATACAATGTGCTATAAATCAAAATTATATTGGAGCAGCAAATCATGGAAAGGCTACTTGGGATCCTCCATCAATCGCATCTGGTGGATCGGCAAATTTTGCTATTACTGTAGCGAATGCAAATATTGGAGATTGTGTATTTGCATCATGTGACACAAATTTGAATGGATTATCTTTGACTGGATATGTGTCAGTAGCAAATCAAGTTGTAATTGTATTAACAAACAACACAGGGTCAGCAGTTGATTTGGGGTCTTCTACATTTAGAGCAATAACAACAAGAACACTACCACTATAAACAACAAAACCACTACCACTATAATATTATGGCATTACAAAAAACAGTATCACTAAAAAATAACCTTGGCGAACAAACCATTGTTGAAAACGCTTACATCAAAGTAGATCAAGTAATCTTCAATAAGAATAAATCTTTTGGTATTATTCAATATAAGAAATCAAAAGATGGAAATGTTATGACTATCAATAATTTTGAATTTGAATCTATTGTTGGTCAAAACGCTAAAGATGCAATTGCACAAGGATACGAATACATTAAAACCTTACCAGAGTTCGCAGACGCAGTAGATTGCTAATCCTATGAGCTACTGCACGCCATGCCCACCTTTTTAATTTATGGCACTAACGAAAGTAACCACAGACATGATCGAGCCGCTGACGAAGGCGGACGTTGGACTCGCAAACGCAGACAACACATCAGACGCAGACAAGCCAGTATCAACCGCTACAACCGCCGCTCTCGCGGCTAAAGTTTCCAGCGGAGACGCCTCGCTCTGCAAAGCATGGGTCAATTTCGACGGCACAGCCGTCGGGCCGAACATTACGCCACGGGCGGGACACAATATCGCCAGCGTCACCAAAACATCGACTGGCAGATACACGGTCGCGTTCGCGACCCCGATGTCGGGCGCGAATTACGTTGTTACGAACACGATGGGTGATACCAGCGGAAATTGGGACGGCGACTGGGACTTGGCGGTCACGGATGTCGCCGCTGGGTCATTTGACGTTGCGATCTACGATCACGGTGTCGGTGTTTACCGCGATCAGAACTTGATCATGCTGGCCGTGTTCGGCAATTGATGCTTGACATCGTGCACAATTCAAACAAAAACATACAGAATCAACAACCAATAAAAAATCATTATGGCAATCGACTTTCCTGATTCACCCACACTCAATCAAGTTTTCACCATCGGCGGTAAGTCGTGGAAGTGGGACGGCACTGTCTGGGCATTTGACCCGATCCCGAACAATTTGATTGTTGACGCAGACATCTCGTCTGGCGCGAATATTTCCGACACCAAGCTCGCAACGATCACGACTGGCGGCAAGGTAGCCAACAGCGCGACGACCGCGACTGATTTGAACACGCCGAACGCGATTGTATCGCGTGATGCCAGCGGCAACTTTGCCGCAGGAACTATTGCCGCCAATCTTATTGGTGACGTGACTGGAAACGTCGCTGGCGATGTCACGGGAGACGTGACAGGGAATCTGACGGGAGACGTGACAGGAGACGTGACAGGAGACGTGACAGGGAATGTCACAGGGAATCTGACGGGAGACGTGACAGGGAATCTGACAGGAGACGTTACAGGAAATGTCACAGGGAATCTAACGGGAAATGTGACAGGAGACGTCACTGGGAATCTGACGGGAGACGTCACAGGAGACGTGACAGGGAATCTCACGGGCAATGTAAACTCAATCGAGATTAGTCGAGGTGGAGGCGACCTCTCCAACAACACGGCAGTTGGTTTAAGCGCACTTAAACAAAACACGACTGGATACAACAATACAACCAGCGGAGCAAACTCACTTTTCGCCAACACGAGTGGGTATGAAAACACAGCAAACGGAGCAGACGCACTTCAACAAAACACGACTGGACACAACAACACAGCAGTTGGTTCAGGCGCACTTAAACAAAACACGACTGGAATCTATAACACAGCAAGCGGAGTAGGCGCACTTTTTTACAACACAACTGGATACAGCAACACAGCAAGCGGAGCAGGCGCACTTCAAACCAACACGACTGGAATTCAAAATACGGCAAGCGGAGTAGGCGCACTCTTTTCCAACACGACTGGAAACAACAACACAGCAAGTGGATTGCAAGCACTTTACTCCAACACAACTGGATACAACAACACAGCAAGCTCAGCAGGCGCACTTTACTCCAACACAGAAGGAATCGACAACACAGCAAGTGGCGTAAACGCACTTTTCTCAAACACGACTGGAAACAGCAACACGGCAAGTGGAAGAGGCGCACTTTACTACAACACGACTGGAAACAGCAACACAGCAAGCGGAACAAGCGCACTTTTATCAAACACGACTGGATACAACAACACAGCAAGTGGAAGAAACGCACTTTTCTCAAACACGACTGGAATCCACAACACGGCAAGTGGAAGAGACGCACTTTACTACAACACGACTGGAAACAGCAACACAGCAAGCGGAACAAGCGCACTTTTATCAAACACGACTGGAAATCAAAATACGGCAAGCGGAGCAGGCGCACTTTACTCAAACACGACTGGAATCCACAACACGGCAAGCGGAACAAACGCACTTTTCTACAATACGACTGGGGCCGGCAACACAGCTAACGGAGTAAGCGCACTTCAACAAAACACGACTGGAAATTACAATGTTGCTGTTGGTATTGAAGCATTGCAAAACAATACTGGAAATAATAATACAGCAGTTGGAACAAACGCATTAGATGCAAATACAACTGGAAACAATAATACAGCAGTTGGAATAGCCGCACTTGCTTCAAACACAACATACTCAAACATTGGTGGTTTTGGATATAACGCCCAAGTAACTGCTTCTAACCAAGTTCAACTTGGAGATGCCGCTACAACAACCTATGCCTACGGAGCGGTTCAAAATCGTTCCGACATCCGAGATAAAGCTGATGTCCGTGATACTGAACTTGGTCTTGAGTTTGTAAACGCACTTCGCCCAGTTGATTTCAAGTGGGATATGCGTGAAGACTATCGCCCAGAAGCACCTGTTGCTTCTTTGCCTGAAATTCCAATTATGCCTAATGCTCCTATTGAGCCAGTTGCGCCAAAGGCTATTTCTGGTGATGCTACCGAAGAAGAAAAACAGATGTATGAAATGTTGGAATCTTCTTATAGGAATCAAAAAGAACGATACGATAAGGATGTTCTGAAACATCAGGAAGATATTGCTAAATACAATGAAGCTAAAGCAACCTATGATGCGGCGAAAGCTGAATTTGATAAAGTTCAAGCCAAGTGGATTGAGGACTCAAAACTCTCCAACATCACGCACGATGGTTCTAAAAAGCGTAGTCGATTCCATCATGGATTAATAGCTCAAGAAGTTCTTGCAGTTATGGCTGAAAAAAATATCGACTTTGGTGGTTTTCAAGACCACAAAGTTAAAGGTGGTGACGATGTGCTTTCGATTGGATACAACGAACTGATTGCTCCAATGATCAAAGCGATTCAAGAACTGTCTGCTAAAGTTGCGGAATTGGAAGCAAAGTAATTTTTAATAAATGTGCAATCTCGGCCCGACATGGAGAAAACTTTCGCCTGTTGCTTGGGCCGGCGACCATCTTGGGATACAGACAGTCGGCTACAGATTAGCGAGCGGTAAAAGCAACGGGATTGGTGACGCCTTTGTTGAGGCTGGAGATGCGCCTACGCGAGCGTTCCACGGGTGGATACGCAAGTCCTACAAGGACGCAACCACTCCATACGAGCCGCCTCCATCGACAAACTACTCCTACCAACCTCCTCCACAATATTCAACATCTCCAACGGCGTATGGATATGACGGCGGCAGTCAAGCCACTGTGCAGAACGTTCCATCAAATCAAAAATCTCTTTACGACCCAGCGACCGAAGCTGAAAAAAAGAAAACAACATCAACATCTACAACCAAAAACACAACGGTTTCAAATATATCTTAATTATGCCAGACGAATCAGACATTTCACATCAACTCGGAAGTTTGTCTGGCAAGCTGGACATGATCTTGGAGAACCAGCGAAGCAATACATACCGACTTGAGTGTATAGAGAAGCGAGTCCGTTCGCTGGAGACGCATCGCGGTTATTTGCTTGGCATCGTCGCGGCGGCAGCCTTCGCGTGGACGATTGTTTTTGAGTGGGCCAAGAGCAAGTTGGTCGGAGGTTGATTTCTGTTGACCACTCACCGCGAATCGGTCTACCTTTTCCCCGTCAGTAAACAACAATAAGAAGACTATGAATAAACTACTTGATGCCGCGCTCTCGCGTGTAAAACAGAAGTCCACATGGGCAGGAGCTGCCTCTCTGCTTGCGCTTGTCGGACTCAAGGTCAGCCCCGAATTGTTTAACCAGATCAGTGTCGCAGTTATCGGCCTGATCGGACTCTACGAGGTTGTTCGCAACGAAACGAAGAAATGAATGTTCGGCATCGTGCGGCGGTGGTTGTCATCGCTATTTCGACAATCATCGCCGCCCTCTTCCTCACAGGTTGCTCCACCTTCGGGCCGCTTACCTTCAGTTTTGAAACCGACTACGGCAAGTTCAGCTACCAGCTCCCCGATATGCCGACAAGAACACTCAATGATAAATAAGCTCCTCAAGATCGCGGAGGCCGAGGTTGGTGTCCGCGAGGTTGGTGGGAACAATAGCGGCAGACGAATCCGCGAGTATCAGACAGCAACGAACCTCAAGCCTGCGGCTTGGCCGTGGTGCGCGGCGTTCGTTGATTGGTGCATTCGCGAGTGGCTGAACGATCCCGAAGCGGTTAAGTGGTTGAATCTAAAAGTTAGCACTCCAGAATCTTGGAGGCCAAAGACCGCACTCGCTTACGGCTACTACGGCTGGAGCAAGTCGCGCCCAAAGACGACGCTTTTGCTGAACGAAGACGCAGACGTAGAGCCGGGCGATATTGTCATGTTTGACTTCTCTCACGTCGGCTTCGTTGTCCGCGAAGAGAAAGGTGTCATTGAGACAATCGAGGGCAACACAAACACCAAGGGCCAGCGCGACAGCGTCTCTGGCGATGGAGTCTTCCGCAAGCTGCGGAACAAGAAACTCGCAAGGAACTTCCTTCGCATCCGTCCCGTCGCTTGAGTCATGCCCAAGCAATCCCGTGCCGTCCGTGTCAAGATTCGCGGGAAGTGGTGGCGTATTGTCGAGCAGAATCCGCTAAAGCTGGACGGCAAGACTGTTCGCGGTTACTGCGACAAGGCCGCACGCATCATTGTCCATGATGGCGGGGCTGACATGGCTTTTACCATCATCCATGAGGTTCTGCACGCTTGTCTGTGGGACTTGGATGAAGCCGCCGTTGAAGAGACGGAGGAAGCGATTCGGACGGCGTTGACACGGACTGGACTGATTGATTGACAAATGGGAGACACACGAACCAAAGACCAAAAAGCCGCAGACGCGGTCATCGCATACGAGAAGACGATTCTTGCCGCGAAGCGCAGATTACGTCTCGCAAAGGCTCACGACGATCTTATCTCGTTCACCGAGTTGATGATGCCAGACCCGTCTGACCCAGACGACGCGGACTTGTCGCGGTATAAGCCATCGAAGCACCACCAAGTCATTGCCGCCGCTCTGCAAGAAGTCGAGAAAGGCAACATTCTGCGACTCATTATTACGATGCCACCTCGCGCTGGTAAATCAGAACTTTCCAGCAAAAAGTTTATCCCGTGGCTCATGGGTCGCGATCCATACAAACACGTCATCTTTGCATCGTATAACGAGACTTTCGCGCAAGATACGGGGCGTTCCGTGCGCGATTTGATGAAACAAAATTTGTATAAACAAGTTTTCCCCGGATGCGATCTTCGGGCTGGTTCCGCTGCCGCAGACCGTGTGCAGACAAAAGAAGGCGGCATCGCCGCCTTCGTCGGCGTCGGTGGTTCGATCACTGGTCGTGGAGCGGATTGCCTATTGATAGACGATCCGATCAAAGATCGCGAGCAAGCAGACAGCCCGACCGAGCGGAACAAGCAATGGGAATGGTTTACACAGGTCGCTATGACAAGGCTTATGACGGCTGGTTCGCGTGTCATAATCATTATGACGCGGTGGCACGAAGACGACCTAATCGGTCGTCTCACCGATCCAACGAATCCTTGTTATAACAAAGACGAAGCCAAGAGCTGGAAAATACTTGCGCTTCCAGCTATCGCTGAAGACAACGACCCGTTGGGTCGCAAGCGCGGCGAGTCTTTGTGGCCTGATCGGTTTCCTGTCGAGTTTTTAGAGAACGCACGCAGACTAAATCCCCGTGGCTTCTCTGCGCTATATCAAGGCAGACCGACTCCAGACGACGGCGAGTTCTTCAAGAAAGATTATCTCAAGACATACAAGGCCGATGAGCTTCCGAAGAATCTTCGCATCTACTGCGCGAGCGATCACGCGGTATCTACGAAGCAAGATCGCGACCCGACTGTGTTGCTGTCGGCTGGTGTTGACGAGGATGGCGTGATCTGGATTTTGCCTGATCTGTGGTGGCGCAGGGAGCAGACAGACAAAGTAGTTGAGGCAATGATCGAGATGATGCGGCGGCACAAGCCGTTGTTCTGGTGGGCTGAGAACGGACACATCAGCAAAGCTATTGGGCCGTTTTTGAGAAAACGTATGATAGAAGAGCAGGTATTTTGTTCAATCGTTGAACAAACTCCCGTCAAAGACAAAATGACCCGCGCCCAGTCGATCCAAGCGATGGCATCGCTGGGGCGGGGGCGGTTTCCGTCGTTTGCTCCGTGGTGGTCACAAGCCGAGCAAGAAATGCTGAAGTTTCCAGCGGCAAGGCACGATGACTTTGTGGACGCCCTCGCGTGGATAGGCATTGGGTTGAATTTGCAACACAACGCATCTCCCATCATTAAGCCTAAAAACGAAATACAGACAGGCACGCTGGCGTGGGTGAAGCAACAGACTTACGCAGACGCGCTCGCAAAAAGACTTGCTTACCGCGATGGTTTTTGATTGATTTTGCAACTATGTATGACCCAATGCAGCCAACGTCGGCTATGCAACCGATGATGCCGATGATGCCTCCGATGGAAGAAGGCGTTCCCGTGGATACGCTTGCTCCACAGGAAGAAGGCGCAATCGAAGAAATTTACGAAGAACCGAAGCACTACGAGCCAGAGCCTGCACGCAAGAAACTTGTTGGGCGGTGGACTAAAATTGTGCAAGAGGCAAAGAAAAAACACGAACCTGCGTTCAAGCGGATGCGTGAAGATTTGAAATTTCTTGCTGGCAAACAATGGAGCGAGTCACCCGAAGAGAGCCGATACCAAGCAAATATTGTCCAGCGGCACATCGCGCAGCGTGTCGCTGCGCTCTACGCCAAGAACCCAGTCATTAAATGCAAACGCCGCGAGACGATGGATTTTGCAAATTGGGAAGGAACGCTGAACGAGGCGAATGGTGTCGCGCAAATGATCCAACAGAGCGCACTAATGGGGATGCCTCCAGACCCGAACATGATGGCTCTGGTTCAAGACATCCAGCAAGGATACGAGAAACGTCGTATGCTGGATCGTGTCTCAAAGACAATGGAGATTGTCTGCAAATACACGCTTGACGAGCAACAGCCTCCGTTCAAGACGCAGATGAAGCAACTTACCCGTCGCACTTGTGCGACTGGCGTTGGTTACGCCAAGCTCGGTGTCCAACGCTTTATGAAAAAGCGTCCAGAAGACATTGAGAAGATCACCGACTTGACTCAGCGGTTGATTGAGATCGAGCGTCTGCGTGAAGATATTTGCAACTGCAAAGGCGACACCACATCGGTTGACGCGGAAGCAGAGCAACTTCGTCTGTCGTTGCAAGCAATGCAACAGACTCCAGAAATTGTCGCACGCGAAGGCATTGTTATTGATTTTCCAAAGTCAACGTCAATTATCGTTGACCCGCGCTGCACCTACCTTCGCGGCTTCATTGGCGCAAAGTGGGTCGCTCACGAATTTATTATGTCATGCGATGACGTGAAAGAAATCTACGGCATCGACCTCGAAAAAGGACGCTACACAGCTTACCAGAATCCAGACAGCCAGCGCATCAAGGTTGAAGTTGGTGACGAAGAAAATGGTCGCGAGACTGATCAGGTCTGTGTCTGGGAAATCTACAGCAAGACAGACAATCTTGTTTACACGGTAGCCGAAGGCTACTGCAATTTCTTGGAAGAGCCTCGCGATCCGCATCTAAACCTTGAGCGGTTCTGGCCTTTCTTCGTTCTTGCGTTCAACGAAATTGAGAGCGAGTGCGAAGTTTATCCTGTATCTGACGTTCAATTGCTGCGCCCAATGCAGCTTGAATACAATCGTCTGCGCGAGGGTCTGCGCGAGCATCGCTTTGCGAACCGCCCGATGACCGCCATTCCAGATGGTGTGCTTGATCCAGAAGACAAATACAAGCTGGAAGCACGCCCAGCGAACGGCGTCGTTACTCTCAAAGGATTGCAGCCCGGACAAAAAGTTGGCGAGCTTATGCAGGCGGTCGAAGGGCCGCGCATTGATCCGTCGCTGTATGACACTAATCCTATCTTCGAAGACGTGCTTCGCGTTGTTGGAACGCAGGAAGCAAATCTTGGCGGAACTGGTGGAGCGACAGCGACCGAGTCAAGCATAGCCGAAAGTTCTCGCATGTCTGCGCTCGCATCGAACGTAGACGATCTCGATGATTTCTTGAACGAGCTTGCGCGTGCGATGGGGCAGGGGCTGTTTCAGCAATTGTCTGCCGAGACTGTTCAGAGGATCGCTGGAGTCGGGGCGGTATGGCCCGAACTTTCCGCGCAAGACATCGCAGACGAGCTTTTCTTGGAAGTGCAGAGCGGTTCCAGCGGTCGCCCAAACAAAGCCGCAGAGATCGCAAACATCGAGAAGATCGTTCCGCTGCTGATTCAGATTCCGGGCATTTCACCAGAATGGTTAGCGAAAGAACTGATTCGCCGCATGGACGACAAGCTGGACGTTACAGACGCACTCGCTGGGCCGCTACAGAGCATTGTCGCGATGAACGCTCAGAAACAGATCGCTACAGGAAATCCGATGACCGATCCAAATATGCAAGGGCCGCAGGGCGGCAATAACGCTCCCGCCGCGCCTGCTGCACCACAAAACAATCAAATGCCAGCGGCAAATCAAATGCCGCCGCCTGTGCCGATGGGATAAACGTGTTTGACGAAGCTCCAGAAATAATCAATCATCCTTGCCATGTCGTTCATCAGTTTTAGATCAAAAATTACTGCCCCCGTAGCGACAGGCGATTCTTTTTCTGTAAGTTACCCAGCAGGCACAACAAGAAATTCGTTTGACGCAGACGGGCATCACGTCCTTCGTATTGATGGATACAGCAAGAATTTTCTTTCTGAAAGTGCAGAGTTTTCTATTGCCTTTAATCCCTCTTCGATTTCCATTACCAATCAAACAGGCGTCAATCCAATCCCTGTAGGCAAAGAAGTTAGCCTTCAGCTTGATACAATTTCAGACATTTCTGGGGCAGAGGAAATTCTTGTTGTAACAAGCGATGGCAAAAAAATATTTGTCAAACGCAACGAATTTACTTTCGGTGGCTCTGGGTTTCCCGTTGTATCGAGCGGCGGTCTTGCAGATTTGACGCAAGATCAGCAAAACGAAATTTTTGAAGGCAGTCTTGTCACTACTACAACTGGAGAACGCTATCAATACTCTGGGAACGGAAGCAAAACAGACGAAGCGAGTTATGTTTTAATTTCTGATCAGTCTCCAGACTGGGCGGTTATTGCCAACAAGCCGTCTGTATTCACTCCAGCTCAACACAGCCATTTCAGCACTGAAATTACAGATTTTGACTCTGCGGTAGACGCAAGAATTGCTGCTCAAGAAGCTGCCATTCTTGAATACGCAACAGTTTACAATTTTCCAGCAACAGGCACATCAAATCGCCTTTACATTGCCACAGACAAAAATACACTCTGGCGGTGGGCTGGAACCCAATATTCTCCTGTTCCTAGCGAGGTGGACGCAGGGAATTATTAAAAATTCTCGCAAGCAAAAGAAAAACAATAACATATGGCAACAAACCCTAT
>CAZXGO010000058.1:0-2266 GCA_964640035.1 uncultured Chitinophagales bacterium | reverse complement strand
CAAGCGAGGTGGACGCGGGGAGTTATTAAATATCTCGCAAAACAAAGAAAAACAATAATATATGGCAAACCCTGTTATCAAAATTAAACGCGGCGCAACGGCCCCTGTAAGCCTTTCTGCTGGCGAGTTGGCAATCGACATCACCAATAAAAATTTCTATGTTGGCGATAATAGCTCCGTCCCGTTCGCAATCGGCGGTGAAGGAACATTCGCTACCAAGGCTTACGCTGACGGCATTGTCGCTACAGCCAATTCTACTCTTTCCCAAGCAATTGCTGACGAAGAGGCTCGCGCTATTGCTGCTGAAGGTACTCTGACTACCAACCTCGCCGCCGAAGTCACTCGCGCCACCACTGCCGAAGGCGTTAATGCCGCTGCGATCACGCAAGAAATTTCGGATCGCACATCAGCCGACACGACTCTCCAGTCGAACATCGACGTTGAGAAGGGACGAATTGATGCAATTCTTTCAGCCGCAGACGCAGACAAAGATAGTTTTGCAGAAATAGTAACTTTAATTAATTCTGTAGATACCACTAACGATCAAGCATTTGCAGCTTATGTTCTTAGCAATGACGCTGCTCTTGCGCAAGAGGTTTCCGACCGCACGGCTGGCGACTCCGCTTTGGATTCGCGTGTAACCGCGCTGGAAACCACCATTGATGGTGGAACTTATTGATAAAAAATAACAAAGTCCTCCGTGGGGTAAAACCCACGGAGGCAACCATTCTATAATGGCAAACCCAATAATCATTCCAAAGAAAAGCACAGTCGCCGGGAAAATCCCGACAACGACCGACCTTTCTTTGGGCGAGATTGCAATCAATCACGCAGACTTAAAGATTTTTTCACGCGATCCAGCTTCTGGAAACGTGAATCAGATCGCGGCATCACCGACTCACACTCACCAGATTTCGGAAGTGCAAGGGCTGCAAGCCGCGTTAGATGCAGCAGGCGGTGGCGGAACCACTCAATCGGACAGCTACTCTGAGCCAACTTATACGAATGGTGTTCTTACGTCGCTAACCACATGGAGCGACAATTCAAAATCTGTTTTGGTGGAGACAAAGACATTCTCTTACACAAACGGAAACCTTACGCAAGTCGTTGTCACTGATGGCAACGGCGCAACCACACTCACCAAAACACTAACCTACGCAGGCGACGATCTCGCCAGTGTTACAAAAGATTTCGCATAATATGGCTTTTTCAGAATCTAGCGGAGTTATAACTCAATCCCTTACAGACACCGATCTTTCGGGATTATCGGGCATAACTGGGGTCACTACAACTGTTGACAACGGAATAACGACGTATGATGTCGCAAGCACTCACCGTTTGGTTGTTACAGGCACACTTTTCCACGACCCAGAAACGGAAATTTTAATCCTTCGCCACGACCATGTTACAGGAAATGAGCCTGCTCTGTTTATAGAAATTCTCAATAACCACCCTGACACAGGAGGTTGGAAAAGCGTAACGGGGGTTTCCAGAGATTCGGCGACTAATAGGCTCGTCCTAACAATCCCTGCGCATATTTACTCTGTTGGCGAAGCCGTTAAATATCAAGTCACCGAGGCTGGAGCGGAAGCACTCAGTAATGGTATATTTCCAATAACTGCTGCGACCACTGACACGATCACTCTGGGAATGACCGAGTATTTTGATTATACCCCGCAAAATACGGGAGCTACAAACCGAGTTCAGCGAAGAGCTATATACCACTACGGAAGAGAGATTACCGATTATGGAAACACAAGACTATCCACTGGATGCGGACTTATTATAACGGGAACAGGAATCAACAATTTCCAAGAAGATGGGGCGGGGCTTCGTGCGCGAGGAGATGGTATATTTAGGGGTCGCGGAGGAGTTATAAATAGCTCTCGCTGTTTTGCTGGTGGGATCGTTGATATTGTTGATACAGAGTTTGTTTCGCCAACATTGCTGGATACGAGGAGTATTAGTGGTGGAGTAATTGTGAATTGGGGTCTGGTCAATAACCAATTTGCTGGCATTGACGCAGGTAACTTACTCTACCAGCAGTATAATTTGAAGCAAGGTTCTCTTATGGAGACGCTTTCGCAGTCTTACTACGAGGTTGTTTTGAAAGACCTTGACACAACAAATAACACAGGTGTTAACGATATAGGTCACTCCACAAACCCTACCTACCCGCACAGAGACTGGGTTGTTATCAATTCCGCAAAAGGGTCGAGCGTCAGGGGGATGTGGAGAACATCGACGGGTCTGTTCGGAGACACGC
>CAZXGO010000057.1:0-14854 GCA_964640035.1 uncultured Chitinophagales bacterium | reverse complement strand
CCATCTGCATTAGTGGAATTTCCTATATCAAAACAATATCAAGATCAGTTAGATCAAACCATCTATTTGGTCAAGGGTGGTTGGATGTCGCTCGTACGACAACGTAGCATGGGTGTTGTTTTCACGGGATTAGCGATCTTTTTAAGCGTTTTCATACTCTTATGGGCTGTAGAATCGATCTTATACCTTAACTGGATGGTTAAATTCATCATGTTGACTATCGGATTGATCGCCGCAATAACTGGTTGCTGGACCCTTAACCGATCATTGCAGCGACCTGAATTTAAACAGTACTATGCAGCGCTTTCAAAAGACACCGGTAACGAGGCTCTACGTAATGTACTGGATCTGTATCTGGAACCTGCTACAGACAGCATGTTTAAAAATCATGCAATCATTCAGAATGTAGAACGGATTGACGTAAAAAACCTTCAGGAAAAGCAGAAGTATTTTGATGCTCAACATCCTTTGCGAAAGGCCTATCAAAAGAGTTCCGGGGCCAGTGGAATTCTGTTGTTGATTGTATTTATTGCGTCTTTTGTTGAAAGTGGCGGCTTGTTACGAAGTGTTCAGTTTTGGAAAAGCTACCAGCCTCCAAACCCGTTTATCTTTGAGGTGTTTCCTGGTAACCACATTATTGAACAAGGGCTTGGTTTTCAAGCACGAGTCGTATTCGATGGCAATATCATACCAAATAATGTTTCAATTGGGGTGAAAACCGAAATTGAGAGTGAATATCGACTTCAGCAACTCACTAGAGTTGATGATAAGACCTTCCTTTCAGAGCCCTTCAGTTTTACGAACACGACGACCTACTTTATCCAAATGGATCGCTTTAGAAGTGATACTTACACTGTTGAAGTTCAACTCCTTCCGAGATTTGAAGAACTTAAATTCAGCATAAACGCTCCGGCATATACTGGAATCGAAACTAGGAATCAGTCCTATCCATTTTCAGTGATTGAAGCATATCCTGGATCGGTTATCAATTTTAGTGCGATCGCAAACAAAGGACTCCAAGAGCTTCGTTTTATAAGCTCATCGCTAGCTGACACAACAGATCTTGAGGCAACACCTCAAAATACCTACTCTTGGACATTTATGAGCCAAGGAGTTGACACACTGTCCTTCCAAATGAGGGATGAAAATGGTTTCACCAATAGAAATCCATTTCAATTTGTCATTCAACCTCTAGTAGATAATCCTGATAGAACCACAGACTGAAATCAACCTCTTGGAACCCGAACTTATTTCGATCGGGTACGAATACAGCGATGATTTTGGATTCAACAGATTACAACTACGATACGAGATCAAGAAAGCATTCGGAAATCCCGTCGAGGGTGTTCTGCGCTTACCCAAGCCCACTGATACGAATGGACTTGCAATTTCCAGGTTTGATCTCACTGCAATTGGCGTTAAACCGCTAGATCAGCTCACTTATTGGTTGGAAATCTATGATAACGATGCCATTTCAGGTTTCAAGAAATCAGAATCGCAGCGGCAACGTATCCTTTTAACCTCAATGGCAGAATATTTGGACATTGTTGATGAAAAGGAGAAAGGTGTTCAGAACGAATTTCAAAACATGGATGAAAAGTACCGTGAGTTTGAAAAACTCATGAATACCTTCCAGGAAGATTTGAAAACAAGCCAGCTAGATGAGTTTAATCAACAACAGGTTCTCAAAGAACTTCAGGAAAAACAGGAAGAAGTCAATGAATCCGCCCGTACACTGCGTGAACAATTCGAAGAGCTCAAAAATGAGTTAAACCAGAATAACGTACTATCACCAGAAACCATTCAACAGTATGAACAACTTCAAAAGTTAATTGAAGAGATAGATAGCCCCGAGTTACGTGAGGCCTTACGGATGATGCAGGAGTCTCTTGAAAGAATGGATCCGAACGAACTGCGAGATGCAATGCAAAATCTGGAGTTTAATGAGGAACTATATAAACAGCGTTTGGAAAGAACCCTGGAGTTGTTCAAACAGGTAAAAACAAATGCTGAAATGGATAAACTTGCCCGTCAATTTGAAGATCTTGCCCGGCGCCAGGATGAGCTTTCGAAACAGAAACCTGGTGAGCAACAGCTCAATGAACAAGAATCCATCAAAAATGAATTAGAACAAAGCAAGGAGAGCCTGGAGCAGGTAGACAAAGAGGCTCCTAAAAACGCTCAGGAAGCATTGGATAAGCTCAAGCAGGAATTGAAACCAGAGATTGAGAAAGCTGGCCAACAAATGGAGGAGCTTCTTCAAAAAATGAATGACTCAGGTTCGCAACAGCAAAATCAACAAGAGCAAGAAGATCTCAGCAAGCAGATGGAGGAGATGTCCGAGCGTGTGCGTCAATCGATGTCTCAAATGAATCAACAGCAAAATAGAGTAAATGCTAATGCATTACGTTCAATACTTCGCACCTTGATTCTATTGTCTGATACCCAGGAGGACATCACCATAAAAACGAGTCAACAACCATTCAGAGGAAATGGGTTTGTAGAGCTTGCTCGTAGAGAGAATGTGATAAATCAAACGTTTGGAATCGTGGTTGATTCCTTGGCTTCGGTCGCTGCCCGGGTTCCTGAATTGTCCAATCTTATTTTGGAAAAGAAGACACAGATTCAAAAAAATCTGACTAACACCCAACTTTACCTTGCCGAGCGAGATAACGCTAATGCAAGTGCTGAAACACGATTTGTTTTGTCGGGGTTCAACGAACTTGGTACCCTGATCGCTAATCTACTCGATCAGATGGATAATCAGGATAGTCAGGGAGGTGGTGGAGGTGGCTCTATGATGGAGCAACTCCGTGAAATGAGCGGCGAACAACAGCGCCTGAATCAGATGATCCAGGATATGATCAATGATATTCAAGGAGAGCGTCTTAGTCAGGATCAAATGGAACGCTTTAATCAGATGGCTCGTCAGCAAAATGAGATACGACGACAACTGGAGCAAATGCGTAGAAACAGTGATATTCCGGGTGGTGATAAAATCATGAGCGAACTCGAACGCCTGGCAAAAGAAATGGAAGACGCTATTAATGATATCCGTGGTGGACGCACAGACAGGCCTTTTATTCAACGTCAGCAAAATATCTTATCACGTATGCTCGAAGCAGAAAAAGCGCTGCAGGAACGTGATGAAGATGAAAAACGAAAGGGTAACACAGGAGATCAGAATCTGAAAGCTTTGCCTCCTGAATTGACTCTTGAAGAGCTCAAAAAACGTCTGCGTTCCCGACTTTCTGACCCAAATGTTTCGCGTTTTAGTGAAGATTACCAGAGGCTAATCGAGAAATATTTTGAAGAACTTGACAAGCAAAAGCGTCAGTAGTCTCAGCTTTTCTTGAATGATTTGTTGTATTCGATAATTTTTTGATAGGCCTTCAGTGTGGCTTTCGTGGCTTCTTCATCCAAATTTTCAGCAAAGGCTTTAACCTGAGATCGTGCATTTGATGGTGCAAATGCCCATTTCACCTTATGCATTGCCGGAAGATCGCCAGAGCTATCTCCAATGTATGCCATTTGATCTAGTGGAACTCCAATCCGTTCACTAAGCAAGCTTACACCTGTACCTTTGTTACAATCGCGAACAATAATATTCACGGAAACGTCTGTGTCATGAACCTCAAAATCAGGGTAATTTATCTGTACATGAGGTTTTACAGCTTGATAAATCTGATGATTAACCTCAACCTGAGGATGGATAAAACCTACATCGGTTCGTTTAGTAAACTCCGCAACAGTACCTGGAAACTTAGGAATGATATCCTTTACGGCCCATTCTTTAAGCTCAGTAATAGCCTTTAGTCGATCATCTGTTAAAAAAGGAGCCCAGCTTAGTTCATTCATTTGAGTATGATACAAACCAGCGCCACTCTCGAAAGCAAAAGGATGACGTACACATAACCATTGTGCAACTGCCTCGGCATAAGGTAAAGGTCGACCAGTACAAATGGTTACAGATGGGATATGTGGATCGTATTCACTGGCTATGTTAAGATCCCTGATCTGATTTATAGCTTCCCAATCAGGAGTAACAAATGGAAAACTGATACAACCGTCAAGGTCGACGACAAAGAGTTTAATCATATTTTTTTGCGCGATAACGGGGAAAAACAATACCTAAACCAATTAATATGAGTCCTGCTAAAGCGATCACCTGGTATTGGTTTTTATAATCTGCGTACTCCTGACTGGCAAACTCACCTTTTTGTAGTTCTCCTACCCTATTGATAAAGGCATCAAAACTCTCATTACCTCTTTGAACTTCGTAATATCGACCATTCCCAGAATCAGCGATTTTTTGAAGCGCCTCTACTTCCAATTTAGTTGTGACTACCTGACCATCACGATCTCTTTTATATCCCGATAGTTGACCCGTTCTTGAATCTAATTCTGGAATGGTTGACCCCGTAGAAGTCCCAATACCTATTGTATAGACAACGACCCCCATGTCCACGAGATCTTTTAAGCTTTGATCATAATCAGGGCCAAAATTTTCTCCATCCGAAATAACTAAAAGCACACGAGCTGCTTCAGACTCTTTGTCTGTTTCAATGCCCTCAAATGCTCGCTTTGCCTCCTTAAAAGCCGCATCAAAATTCGTAGTGGAACTAGGCATTTGACCAGTATCGGCAATATTTAAGAACAATCTCAACGCCGAATAATCAACCGTTAGTGGAGACTGCAAAAAGGCTTCCCCGGTAAAAACGATTAAACCGACTCGATCGCCATTCAGCTGAGCAACTAGACGAAGCGTCTCATATTTTGCCTTTTCCAGTCGACTTGGACTAATATCTTGAGCATTCATTGAAGAGGATAGATCCAAGGCTACGATCAAATCAATCCCTTGACGTTTCATTTCACGCACTTCTGTTCCTAATTTGGGTCCTGCAAGCGCAATGATGAGTACAAGTATACCAGATATCATGAACCCATCTTTAAACCGACGTCCAAACTTCCAATCACCGGAATAGAGGTCTGCGAAAATTGGGTCGTTAAAGTAGAGTGAACGTCTCTTTTTTTTCCAGCGATAACTAATTATAAGTCCAATGATTATCAATGGAATCAAGGTCAATAACCATAAATAAAGGGGATTTTCCCAAATCATTAGAGACGCTTACCTAATTACTTTCCGTCGTGATGAATGCCTAATGTAAGCATAATGAGGATGTTTTGAATGCTGATTCCTATGTCTAAAGTGTCTTTTTAATTCGAACACTTGCTAAATTGTGCATTTCTAAGGCCCGTTCACCTTTTTGATGGTGTTTGTTTCGAATGACGTTTAGACCCACATCTGCGTGAACAGAGATCTCAAGACCATGTACGCTTCCATTTTGACGTTTTTTGAAGTCAAGGAATCGATAATCAACTTCCATTGACGGACGAATAGTAACAACTTCCTGGCCTGATAAAACGGCAGGTAACATTCTGCCATCCGAATATTTTTTTGTAAAGTCTTGGCGATAGTCGCCAGTGCCTTGAGCAAGAAGATGGATCGTTGGTCGAAGTACTAGTGCATTCCGCTTGGTTGATTGTCCATACCAGTCTGCGAACAAACGCAGATGCACATAATCTGAGAATAAGGTTGCCAAACTGCGCTGAGCGTAAGTCCACTGACCCTCTCTCTGATCAGTACGGTATGAATTAGAACTGACGATTACAGCAGATAAACCTAGATCTGTTCGTGGCAATGCCTCAGCATACGTCATAAAACCTGTAATCTGAGCTGTTGATGGCTCCAACCTTCCCTCCTCTTTGGCCTTTTTTCGTTCATAGACCACTATATCGTCGATTATGACTTGTCCCGAAAGACTAAAGGGCCCTTTATGAAAGTGTAACCCAGCACCAACCATCAAGTTGTTTTCAAAATTCTTGGGGGTATTGTCTTGTTCAAAAAAGACTACATGAAGAGGTTGAAGGTACTTAAGAGATATATTGGCATGAGTTGCCGACAATAGATCTCCTTCAAAAGCGGTAAGTGTTAGTCCGTTAAACGGTTTCCAATCAATGCGATGCGCAAATACAAAACGACGGATGGCCCCATCCCTGAACCCACGACCACTAAACTGTTTGGTCGAATCCAGATTATCAAGCTCCCCGTAAATGCTTCGCAAAGAGATTCTGTCTGTTCCTATTCGAAACTGAATTTTATCATACTGTTGAACCTGTTTCCCGATTAAGGGAGCTTCCACTCCAGAGCGATTCCAATGGGATCCAAATCGACCAATGTGCAGATCGATAAACCTGGAGCTGTAACCTAAATAGGTATCTTCTCCTCGTGTATACCATCGATTAACCACATCTAGACCATCAGGATCTTTATCATAATACTGATCAAACGTAAATCCAGTTGCAGCTACAAAACCATCCCAATTGAATTGGGCACCAATCGAAGTACTTGGATAGAGGTGTAGTGGACCATCTAACGGTCGTAAAGGATCTTTTCTTTGAGAACTCGACTGTGTAATACCGGCATCAATTCCATAGCGTCCAAGCCATTCATCGCTACCTGGAGCATCACCTATGATAGCATCCAGTTGTGATATCCATTCCAGTGAATGTGTCGAAAGTTTAGATCGATCAACCCGTATAATGGCAGATCTGACCTGCCCAAAGGTGTACGGTTGAGAAGTAGGATTCAACTCCATTAAATATCCACGACGCTGAAGTCGTTCGATAAGCTGATACGAATAGTCCTGAACAGGAACTAAACCGGCATCTTGAGCTGTAATCATACATGGCCATAGTGCGATCACAAGCACGATAAAAAAGATGCGTTTGCCTAAGTAATAGGGTTGAAGGGATGACAAAATGAAATATTAGGTGTTTTTGCGTAGTAATTTACTAAATGATGGGTTTTATATCGAATCTGGCTCGTATTTTAGACGAATGAATGAGATCCTGAAAATAATTACTGTTGTTGGGGCCCGACCGCAATTTATCAAAGCTGCCGTTATATCCCGTGCTATCGCTCGATACAACGATCTCCATCCGAATGCACAAATTAGAGAATTGATCCTGCATACAGGTCAACATTTTGATGAACAGATGAGTGATATTTTTTTTAGGGAGATGAATATCCCCAAGCCTGACTTTCAGTTTTCACTCAATCGATTACCCCATGGAGCCATGACGGGTAGAATGCTTGAGCATATTGAGGGTGTTCTATTGGATGAAAAACCAGATCTTTTAGTGGTATACGGCGATACAAATTCAACGTTGGCTGGAGCACTGGCGGCATCTAAATGTGGCATACCTATTGTACACATCGAGGCGGGATTACGCAGTTATAACATGTCAATGCCAGAAGAGATCAACCGAATTTTGACCGATAGAGTGAGTTCCATTTTATGCTGCCCCAGTAAACAGTCAGTAGACAATCTCAGATTAGAGGGTTTTGATCGCTTTGGGGTCGACGTTGTTATGACAGGTGATGTAATGTATGATGCGGCACTCTACTATTCTGATCTTTCAGATAGAAAGCGACAATCCACACCAGTTAAACTGAGTTTACCGGAGCAGTACCTGCTTGCAACGATCCATAGAGCTGAAAATACGGATGATCTTGATACACTATCCGGAATCATAGAAGCTCTGAATACCATCCATAGACATACCCCCGTAGTTCTGACACTTCATCCCAGAACAAAGGCTGCTGTTGATCGCTTTGAACTCAACGTAGAGTGTATCGTTTTGCCACCATTAGGATATTTCGACATGCTTCAGTGTATCAAAGATTCCGAAATGATCATCACTGATAGTGGGGGTTTACAAAAAGAGGCTTATTTCTTTAAAAAACCCTGTATTACCGTTCGATCCGAAACTGAATGGGTCGAACTTGTAGAACAAGGATACAATATGCTCGCTGGCACCATACCCTCAGATATTCTGGCCGCTGTGAAAGAAATGAATGCGAGGGAATTCACTTGGTCAAGCCAATTGTATGGAGATGGGCATGCCGGGGAACATATTGTAAACTTACTTCTGGATTGGAAAAAAGAATAGCCAAACTTATCCAGTTTGGCTATGAAATCTGAATTCGGAGTGCTACAACCTAGTCAGTAATGAATGATAGTCAATTGTGTCTTATTGCTATGTTTAAATATAACCCACCTTTTAGGGGGTAATAAATATAAATTCTTATTAAAATTTATATTTATTTATAATATCCGAGGAGATTGACGGATGATGATTCATGTTTACGATTTATCGTCATCCGAATAAATACTGCTAATTAGATCTGCGTATTTACTTTCAATTACCTTCCTTTTCACTTTGAGTGTAGGGGTCATTTCCCCTCCTTCGATACTAAAAGACTCGGGTATGAGTCTGAATTCACGGATTTTTTCGTGTGAAGCAAGTGACTTGGATAGTTTCTTTAGCTCCTTGTCAAACAAATCGGTTACTTCTTGTTTATATAGCAGCTCTTTTTCATCATTAAATCCCAGATTTTGTTGACGTGCCCATATTTTCAAGGCTTCAAAATCCGGCACGATTAAGGCAGCCATAAAGTTTTGTTGCTCTCCGATCAATACAGCTTGCTCTACATAGGGAATAGATTTGATAAGATCTTCGATAGGTCCAGGATAAATATTTTTACCTCCAGCATTCACGATCATGTGTTTGAGGCGATCTGTTATTTGCAGGTATCCATTATTGAAACGACCAATGTCCCCAGTGTGAAACCATCCATCCACATCCATTACTTCAGCTGTAGCATCGGGTTTGTTCCAATATCCTGACATCACATTATGCCCCTTACACAAAATTTCTCCTTCTTCACTAGATAGAGTGGATGGGTACTCTTCCCCTGATAATTGAGCGATGATTTTATTATCGCTTAGGCGCTGGATGGCTACCGTGCAATCGGTGATAATGTGCCCAACGGTACCGATACGTGGTCCAAAAATCGGATTCACGGAAATAACAGGCGAGGTTTCGGTCAGACCGTAACCTTCCAGAATGGGAAGGCCGGCAGCTGTAAAGAAATTACCCACATCGACAGGTAACGCAGCGCCACCACTGGCAAAATATCGAATATTACCTCCGGTACGTTGACGCAGCTTGCTAAATACTAATTTGTCTGCGACTGCACGCTGTGCAGAGACCAGGCCACGTTTACCAGAGGCATATTCCTTACCAACCCCTATAGCCCAGTTGAAAATCTTTTTCTTCAAAGGTGAACCTTCTTCCACACTGCGAGCAACCAACCCATAGATACGCTCGAAAAGACGCGGCACACTTACTACGATAGTTGGATTACACTCTCCCATATTTTTGGCGACAGTCTCAACACTTTCAGCATAGAAAATTTCGCCACCACAGGATAAGAAGGCATAATATCCGGCCATACGTTCAAAACTGTGACACAAAGGCAAGAATGATAAACAACGATCTTGATCACTAATCTCGATTAATTTGACCGCATTGTGAATGTTCTTGCACAAATTACTGTGCGTTAACATCACCCCCTTCTGAAGACCAGTAGTACCCGAAGTGTAAATCAGGGTACATAGATCTTCCGGTTTTACCTCGGCAGCAGTTTCACGAATAGACGAATGCATCTTACTGTGGATGGCTTGTCCACCATCCATTACATCTTCAAAGCGACTAACAAAAGGAAGTTGCATGTGATCTTTATTGGTAGCATCATCAAATGCAACAACCGTCATCAAATCGGGACAAGCATCAAAGACCTCAACCGCTTTTTTTAATTGGATACCCGTAGATACAAAAAGGATTTTTGAGTTACTATCCTGCATGATATACTCAACCTGATTGCTAGGTAAACTGGGATATAGCCCTACATTCACACAGCCGATGAGTTGCATCGCCATATCTGTTACGGCCCATTCATAACGGTTTTCACTCAAAATAGCTACGCGATCACCCGGAACGAGACCATGATTTTTCATCCAGGAGGCCATTGACATCACGTGAGCTGTGAATTCATCCCACAAAATCGGTTTATATTCATTGCTTCCTTTGGGCTTGAAGGCGAATGCCGTTTTGGGTTTACCACTGTAATGGCTGCTCACGTTGAGGAACAACTCAGGGATGGTGTTAAAAGGCACAATGATGGACATAGAATCAGAATTAAATGAGGGTTAGTCGAAATGGTAGCGCTTTTATGAGATAAGGATATTGGATGAAACTACCGAAAACCAACATAAAACTGAATAGCATTCCGTATTTTAGTAAAAAATTTGATTTCTACTCGATATGACAGATTCAGGGACTAATGATACCTTTTTTGAGGTAAGAGAAATTTTCCGAAACTACCTACGGGAGAAAGCACACCGACAAACACCGGAACGCTTTATGGTGTTGGAAGAAATCTACAAGAGCAGCGGACATTTCGACGCCGACGATATTTATTTTAAGATGAAGAATACAGGATCGCGCGTTTCAAGAGCCACCGTATACAATACCCTTGAACTGCTGGTAGAATGCGGATTGGTGCAACGTCAACAATTTGGTCAAAATCAATCATTTTATGAGCGTGCATATGCTTACCAACAGCATGATCATATTATTTGTCGGGAGTGTGGAACTGTTTTAGAATTCTGTGATCCGAGAATCCACGAAATCAAAATGATGATGGAAAAGATTCACGATTTTGACATCAGTAGTCACTCGCTTCATTTTTATGGAAGCTGTAAAGATCCTGATCAGTGCTCCAGGAAGTCACACAACAAACCTGGTTTAAATCAAGCGAAACACTAACCCACCGTTGTTTCTTTAATAAATTTACGAGCGGCGAGATTACTACCCATCCAGCCCATAAACAGTGAGAGACCAATCATTATAGAAAGAAGAGATAGAGGATTACCCCAGGGCCAATCGAAATAGGTTAATTGTGGAACAAACCTCGGTAGTATCCAACTGAAAATGATTATGATGAGCGTGGATGCTATAATGGCGCTTACTAAGCCTTGCAAGAGCCCTTCCACCAAAAATGGCCGACGTATGAATGCATTCGTAGCGCCAACCAGCTTCATGGCCTTAATGAGTTTTCGACGCGCATAGATAGTGAGTCGAATGGTATTATACACTAAAAATAGCGAGACTAGCATCACAAAGAGTCCCAACGACCCCCCAACCGTAACCACAGTGTTGATGCGGGATTCGAGAACCTCAAGTAGTTGTTGATTGAAGGTGACTTCGTCAACGCCAGAGAGTCCATTAAGCCATGCTATTTGTTGATTCAGACTATCTATGGGATAATTATCTTTAACACTAAGCTTGAAGGATGCCGGTAAAAATTTTAGGTCAGCTAGAGCGGCTCCCTCTTCCCCGAATTCTTTTCTAAAAATAGCAGCTGCGCTATCTTTTGAAACGTAGCCAATCTCATTGGTAAATTTTCGAGCTTCAATAACTCTGCGGATGGCTCTTGTTTCGTTGTCACTTACATCCCGAAGAAATACTTCCACTTCTACCATATTTCTCATGTTTTCGGAGACTTCATATGCGCTGTATGCAACACGAATGAGCACACCGACCAATAAGATTGCCAGAGTTAGAGCTGAAATAGCGGTAATTGTTGATAATCTTGCTCTGCTAAAGCCAGCAAGACCTTCACGGAGAACATAGGGTAGCGTCATATCATTAGGGTATCAATCACGGAAGATGACTTTTAAGCCGATTCGGAGGTGCCGACCATACTGCGGATACGGTAGTGTCTCAAAATAACCTTTTTGTGTCCAACCATCCAATGTATTCTCAAGTTTTGCAGTGAGAATCATACTGCGTACCCGTGCGGCTAGTTCAAGATCCAATCGGTTGAAGGCAGGGACGCGTTGATCAAGGCTTTGAATCCATAAACCCTGCTTGGCGTACCAGATAGGGGCATAAAAATCGGATAGGTGTTGTGTGTAGATAAAACCCATCTTCAGATAGGCAGCAGATTTGATCACTGGCCCTTTCCAGTAACCGAATACCTGTAATCGCTGCTCATCCCGATGATTGGGATCCAGTGGCTGATCGGACGTCAGTATGGTTAAGAGTCGATGATGAGCACCAAATTCCCATGAATCACTATGATATTCCAGGTTCACAAAACTGTATTGAGATTCCAAGCCAGTGATGGCTTCCACCGTTTGATCCGTTTTCATAAAAAGATCCCCATCAGAACGGCTTATACGGTAACCTAGCGCATAGCGCCACACTCCAGTATATCGACCCAGACGAAGATCAAGGGCTGTGTATTGAGGGTCAATGGCAAGCCCCTCCCCATTCGCACCTACCTGACCCAGCCAGCTACCTAGCTGCCTTGGAACCGTGGAGCTGAGTAACTGTGCATCTACTTTTGCCCCGTATGGAAGATCTACCTGAAGACCCGCCTCAAGCGCCCTACCCGAACGATCAGCCCATCCACCGGCCTCAACAGCGGCATGGAGGCTCATAAAAGAGACCGGCTTCGCCCCGATGTTCGAACCCACACGGTAATGGATACCCTGTTCCGGCTTGGCACCCACTTGATCACGTTCTAGTTCCAGACTACTCAGATCCACGAAGGGCCGGAGTTCAATCCACTTATTTCGTATGAGCGCCTGTGTGGCACTCATACCCCACTCCACACTACGAACCCAATGCGCGTCGGGTCCACGCCACTCAAAACGATGCAGCTTCCGAAACAGTCGTAGACCCTCGTCCTGGCTTGACCCCGCTGTGCGTATGTGAATTCCAGATAGCATCAATCGACGCATCGATTGGGTGTTCCCCGAGCGTGCCTGGGCACGAAAACGATCGAACGAAAAATCATCCGGCTCATCGAAAACATAGCCCAACGATTCCTCCATTTCGGCACCTTGATACAGCCAAAATGGACTCAGTCGCCAGCTTGAACCCAACGAGATCTCCATATGACCCGTGCTGCGACGACCCATCATTTCTGAGCGCGCATAATTCCCAAGCTCCTTAGTCCCCTGGTAGGAGGCTTGAAACTTGATGTTGTCAGCGATCGGCAAAGCGAGCTCAGCATCGAGAACGCGCGCCTGATCCTTGCCTTGTTCATAGCGAACGTACGTGAGAGGCTTAGATACGGAGTAACGACGTGGTTGCAAGGACCATCCCGACAAACCCGATCGCATTGTAGCGATTTGATCGAAGGGCACTTCAGAGGGGTTAAACTGACCCGTAATAGGATTATTGAGTTGAATTCCATTCCAACGCAGGCGATCCGAGTTTGGAGTGGCCCATGAGGTGTAGATCGCTGACGAGCGACCCAGCCCACCTAGTGACCAACTGAGATGATCGAACTGTCTGGATGACCATTCACCCAGGTCACGCCATTGCTGCCAGCGCAACAGACTATCGTTGCTTACTTCACGCTGACCATCAGACAAAGGCGATGATTGCGCATGTGCTCCAATCAGAGCGAAACTCCACAGTAGTATGATGAGTGCAATTCTCATGGAAAGGGCACCCGTTTCATGTCGAAAGGAAGGCGGTCGATGCCCAGGAGTTCACGACGCATGATATCGAGTGCAATGCCCACGGTACGCTGTCGGTTCTCATCGCGATCGCGAAGCAGACGAGCTAGGGTAGCATAATGACGGTTTTTGCTCCAAAAGCCGATCCAGATGGTACCAACGGGTTTGTCGGGGGTACCGCCGTCGGGTCCGGCGATGCCTGTGGTGGAGATACCGATATCGGCGCCGTATTTCCGGGCCACAGCGGCGGCCATGGCGGCGGCGGTTTCGGCGCTGACAGCCCCGAAGCTAGCTAAGGTTTCGGCAGGCACCGACAAGTCAGCAGCTTTGACAGCGTTGGCATAGGCGATGATACCGGCGTCGAAGACCGCAGAGCTGCCAGGAACATCGGTGATGGCCCCAGCCAGGAGTCCACCGGTGCAGCTTTCGGCAGTGGCGATGCGAAGGCCGCGATCTTTCAGTATCCGGTTAACGGTGGTAGCCAGGGTGTCGTGGGGCTCTGTCGAGAAAATATGGTCGCCAGCCCGGCTAAGGAGATAGTCGATTAAGGGCTGTGCCTGATGCCGGGCTTGGGTAGCAGTATCGGCGAAACTGCTCACACGTAACGTAACTCCCCCCTGACCAGGCAAATAAGCCAACAGAACATTGGATGAGGTGAGTGCATCCGTATCGCCAATTACATCATCCGACAGCTGACTCTCGCTAATCCCATACGTGTGTAAATATTGCACATGATACCCCGATCGGCCATCCAGACGGTCGATCACTCTGGGAAGAACCTCTTTATCCATGAGGTATTTCATTTCACGGGGCACTCCTGGCATCGCAGCAACATCACAACTGCCCAGTCGAAGCCATAATCCAGGAGCTGTTCCCATTCTGTTGAACAGCGTTTCTGCAAGCTCTGGCACCATGGCCTGATCATGGTTCGATTTGGAAAATGGAAGACCCCGTCGGTCGAATAGCTGCTGTACATACGCGAGCACTTGCTCATCAAGACGATAGCCACAGCTCAGAAGCTCGGTAAGAGCTGCTTTGGTAACATCATCACGTGTTGGACCCAAACCTCCCGTAACCAATAGTAGATCGGCTCTTTCGATGGATCGGTTGATGGCCTCTATGATGTCTGATCTCGAATCAGAGATAGTCAAGACCTGTTGCACATGAACGCCTAGTGCCGTCAGCCGCGATGCCATCCAACTGGCATTGGTGTTAATGGTATCACCAATAAGAATCTCATTCCCGATGGTCAGAATATGGGCGATCAATGGAACTTCAGGAGTTTGAGTGAGTAGGATGCAATGAAAGCAATCAAGATACTAATTTACTATCTTTTCAAGCGAAATGAAGGAAAGAGCAAGGCAGCAAGGCAGCAAGGCAGCAAGGCAGCAAGGCAGCAAGGCAGCAAG
>CAZXGO010000056.1:14159-15455 GCA_964640035.1 uncultured Chitinophagales bacterium | reverse complement strand
ATCGAGTAATGTGATTTGGTTGCCTAAGGCAAAAGAAAATGAGCGATTTAATGGAATAGTAGTTTCGTCCGGACTCATTTCTGGTCTAAACAAACGTGAAACCTCATCTAGTGTTTTAGCTTTGTCAGCATTAAACCTTGCTTCAGATTCAAATGGAATAATGAATGCTCGATTTTTCAAAACCTCTGGAATTGCTCGCATGCCATTATCAAATCCTAACCAATCTGTCTTACTACTCGATGGTAAAATTGATTGGGACCCAGTGACGACTGTGTTGTATGAACTAGAGATTGATGCTTGAAAAGTAAAATTGTCTGGAAAATCATTAGTTCCAACGTTTACAAGGCCGCCACTAAAATTTCCAGGTTTATCAGGCGTGAAAGTTTTAAGTGTGACAATATTTTCAAGCAGTGAGCTTGGGAGTAAGTCTAATTGAAACGATTTTCTATTGGGATCGGAACTCGGTAAATCTGATCCATTTAATTGAGTACTTGAATATCGATCTCCTAGTCCACGAATAAAGACATATTTTCCACCGATAACAGAAGCTCCGGTTACTTTTTTCATTGCCTCAGCGGCATCACCAGATCCTGTTCTGCTTATAGCATCTGCAGAAATGGCATCAGAAATTGAAATTGATTTTTGCCTGTCACGTAATAATGAAACCTCATTGTTACGGATTGCTGAAGCTGATACCGTGACTTCTCCAAGGTCAAGAGCTTCGGATTCCAATTGGAAATCAAGTTTAGTAACATTACCTGCTAAAACTTCAACATCTGTGATTCGCTTGCGCGTGTAGGATACATATGACGCGACTACAACATACGTTCCAGGCTCAACTTCGATAGTATATTTACCGTCCAGATCTGTAGACTTTCCTTGGGTCGTTGGGTATGACATTTGAAATCCGACCCCAACTTAGCCCACCTGTGTTGTGCTAACATTATCAGCATATGATGTTTGTGTTATCTCCCTATTAATTCTTTGTAATCAAATGATAGAATAAGTTGAAACCAATCAACTATATCATTGATGCATAATGACATAAAAAAAGCCCGCTAGTGCGGGCTCAATGTTATCATTCCTTAATATTATTCTTTTGATGGATCTGGAGGATCATCTACTCCGATTACTTTTGGAGTTTCGTCCTCTGCTGCAGCATCAGGTAAAGATTCACCATTGGTTGAGGCCGTTGTTTCGAGTGGTAGTAAATCAGCATGTTTGGTAGGATAGTTTCCAAAAGGACGATCGCCTAGCATACGTAGCAAATCGTCGCTGCTCAAGATCTCTTTTTTG
>CAZXGO010000056.1:0-14149 GCA_964640035.1 uncultured Chitinophagales bacterium | reverse complement strand
GCAATACCTGAGCCATCTCTTCCAGCTTGTCTTTATGCTTTAAGAGTAGATCTTTGGTTCTCAAATAGCACTCATCGATTATCTTCTTAACTGCTTTATCAATATTACTGGAGGTCTCGTTAGAGAACTTTTTGTTAAAGCCAAAACTATTTTCAGGATTTTGCGAATCCAGGAAGGAAATGTTGCCTAATTCTTCACTCATTCCATACACCGCAACCATGGCATAAGCCATATTCGTGATACGCTCGAGGTCATTTTGAGCGCCTGTAGACACTTTTCCGAATACGATGTCTTCAGCAACACGACCACCTAAAAGAGCACATATCTTGTCCATGAGCTCTTCACGAGTCATCAAGAAACGATCTTCCAGTGGAGTTTGAAGAGTATAGCCAAGAGCGGCAAAACCCCTTGGCACGATACTTACTTTCATGACCGGATCGGTATACTCTAGGAACCAACCAACAATGGCATGGCCTGATTCGTGGTAAGCAACAATTTCACGTTCACGCGGGGAGATGAGTTTATTTTTCTTTTCAAGACCTGCGATTACGCGCTCAATGGCATCCTGAAAATCAACCATTTCGACAACTTCCTTGTTGCGTCGCGCCGCTAGGAGAGCTGCCTCATTACACATGTTGGCTAACTCAGCACCTGCAAACCCTGGAGTCTGAGTAGCAATCAACTTTAGGGAGACATTTTCAGCCAGTTTGAGTTTTTTGACATGTACTTCTAGAATTTGCATTCTTCCGTTCATATCTGGCTTGTCGATCAGAATTTGACGATCAAAACGACCAGGGCGTAAAAGCGCCGAATCCAGGATGTCAGGTCGGTTGGTTGCCGCCATAATGATGACCCCTTTTTCAGTATTGAAACCATCCATCTCGGAGAGAAGTTGATTCAAGGTGTTTTCACGTTCGTCGTTCGAACCCATCATATTCCCTTTACCACGTTGACGGCCAATGGCATCAATTTCATCAATAAAGATGATGCATGGCGCTTTTTCTTTGGCTTGTTTGAAGAGATCACGTACCCGTGCTGCTCCAACCCCAACAAACATTTCCACGAAGTCAGACCCACTTAAACTAAAAAAGGGAACATCCGCTTCGCCGGCTGTGGCTTTTGCCATCAAAGTTTTACCGGTACCTGGAGGTCCAACTAACAGCACACCTTTGGGTATTGTACCGCCAAGACGAGTAAATTTTTGAGGGTTTTTTAGGAACTCAACCACTTCAGCTACCTCTTCTTTGGCTTCTTCTAATCCAGCGACATCTTTAAACGTTATTTTTTTATCAGATTGCTTGTCGTAAAGCATCGCTTTGTTTTTGCCAATATTCAGTACCTGCTGACCTGGATTCATTCTGCGAAACATATACACCCAGAAGACAGCCAGCAAAGCGAGTGGAAAGATCCAAAAGATCATATTACCGAACCAATTATCTTCGACTGTAGCTTGATAATTAACCTGATGTTCGTCTAAAAGAGGACGAATTTCATCGTTAGGGATCATGGTTGTTGTAAAACGAAGGTGAGCTTCCGGAGCATTTGACTGCCACAAATTCGGACGCTGTTCCGTTTTAGGTTTTGCAATACCCTTGTCAACAGCGATGGGTTTAAACGTACCATCGATATACATCCCATTTCGGATGTTCACTTTTTCAACATAGCCTTCTTTGACGTACGTCAAAAACGTACTGTAATCGAGACGGTTACCTTCGTCCTGAGTGCTGATGAATTGAATAGCAAATAGGAGAACGATGATGATTACATAAAACCAAATCGGAAAGCGCGATGGCTTGTTTGGATTTGGAGTAGGTGTGTTTTGATTACCTTTTTTTTCTTCTGCCATGTATAAAATGAAGCCTTGAAGGCTGAGGATATCTAAATTGATGATTCAATCTACCTAAAACGTAGATTAGCTTTATAATCGTTCGTCATGATAGATTACCAAAATACGAAATATCGACAGGAAAGTTGCTCAGATTCGACCTTATTGATCAGAATCGATTTCCCACACTTCACCTGTAAATTTTTGAATTTGTATCCCTTCAGAGGCAGGTCGTATCATTCCGACGACGGTAATATCTTTTAGAATCTCAAATGCTTTTTCGACCGATTCTTCCGGAAGTGTGAACATAAGTTCAAAGTCTTCCCCCCCCTGTAGGGCATACGCGGAAGCGAGCTCACCCATCTCAGATGCCACGTCTTTGGTCTGATCAGAGATTGGTAAGGCGGCTTCATACACGTAGGCTCCAACGTGACTTTGCGAACACAATTCTTTTAACTCATTTAGAAAACCCTTGGAGAGGTCAATCATTGCATTTGGTCGTATTTGATGTTCGTTCATTAGATGAACGATATCTATACGTGCACGAGGGATTAGTTGCTTAGAAACAACTTCTTTCCAAACGTCCAATTCAGGTTGACTGGCTTCGGGGTTATCTTCCCAAAATTTTCGTTCTCTCAGTAAAATTTTAAGTCCAGCAAGAGCCTCACCCAATGATCCTGTTACACAGATGGCATCTCCTGTTTTCGCCGAACGCCGAGTGCTAACCGAACCTGATTTGACTAATCCTGTAGCAGTTACAGATAGTACGATCGTCCCTCGAGATGAACGTAAATCACCACCGACAAGATCGCATTGATAGAATAAACATGCCTCTTTTACCCCACGATAGAATTCTTCTACCATCTCAACACTGACTTTAGTCGTAACATTCAAGTTAATAAGCAGTTGTTTGGGGACCCCACCCATGGCTAAAATATCACTTACTCCTGAAGTCACTACTTTGAATCCTAGATGGGATAATGGATGGAAGGTCAGATCGAAATCAATTCCTTCAACCAGGGTCTCTGTACTTATTAAAGAACTATAACCAGGATCAGTAAGATATAAGGCAGCGTCATCACCAATTCCAATTAGCGTTTGATCACTTTCTTTGACACATATACTTTTGATACGTTCAATAAGTGCCTGGCGACCGATGTCAGAAATTGGGGTAAAGCTCATACAAGGTGCAAAAAGAAAGGCATTTGCAGTGTACCTACAAATGCCTTTGTAAAGAGTGTATCGAAAGAATTAGAGAACTTTACGCTTCGTCGAATAATTGATTCGAAGTGTATTTGCTTCTCTTAGTTCTTGTTTTACGTCGGTAACGAGTCCCATTTCTGAGTCCATGTCTACGCGAAGGGAGACGATCAGTTTTGGTTGCTCGAGAAGTTTCTCATACATAATGGTGCGGATGTTTGTAAGATCTTCGATGAGAACATCATCGATCTGTACTTTCGTAGCACCAAATGAGTTTTGTCCGACTTTTTCTGGTCCCATATAGACATAGGACACAAGACGTTTCTCTTCAATTTTCTCAATGTTTACAGCCTTGGTGAGTGTAACGCGAATTTGCAGCGTTACTTCACGAAGAACGGTAGTTACCATGAAGAAAATCAGGAGCATGAAGATAATGTCAGGTAGCGCTGCTGTAGGCACCTCTTGCTTTGTTGAAGCGTTCTTTTTGCTGAATTTTGACATAGAATATTTCCTTCCTGTTAATTTGTACCAGGGTCTGGTTCAGCTTCTGAGATGTTCATTGGGTAAACAGCTCTGATTTCAGCTTTGCGTTCATTATCAAGCATGGCGTATTTAACACCAAAGCGTTGCATACTCAGGGTATCCCACAACTCATTATATGCGCCTCGTACTTCATCGAGCATGGCGATGTATAAGCTATACGGAGTCGCACGGTCTGTTTTCAGAGATACGATGGCACTCTTAGGACTTTCAGACAAGTTAGGATCTTGAGCCTTATTCGCATTATCCACAAAATCCAGAACCTTTTGTTTCACATCAGTAACCGCTGAAGGCATATCGTTCACAAGAACGAGACCTTGCTGGTTAACGAGAATTTTCAATAGGTTCCGCTCTTTAACGGGAGGCGGTTTAACATTTTCATCCGGCTTTGGAGGCAAAACAAGACCGATACCTGTGTCAACATCAATGGTTGTAGTAACCAGGAAGAAGATGAGCAACAAGAAGGCGATGTCAGCCAACGATGCGGATGGAATTTCGGCCTCTTCTCTTTTCTTTTTTTTCAGAAGCATGTGGTCTTCCTTTAGAGGCCTTAAAAATTGAAGGTTGAACGTAGTCCCGTGACCAAAATAAAGAGCACGAGTAGAGCGATCATAATCAGTAAGGTGGCCATAGCTGCTGGTGTAGCATAACCCATTACTGCAAAGGTTACTCCGAAAAGGACAAATGGGACAACCATCGTTACTAGCTTCTGAACTTCATGCTTACCTGACATTAAGTTTTTGGCACCGAAGACGAGGATCATCAGTACACCTACTCCAATCATGGCAAGCATTACCGTAAGTGCTATTTGAACTGTCATAATTTTTTCTTTCGCTTAATGGTGATGGATTGTATCGCTTTACATCCGACGTAGTCGGAGATGCATCAAGAATTATTTCTTGGAGTTCATCTGAGCGATGGAATCAATCAACACGATGGATGATTCTTCCATATCTACCACAAGGCGATCGATCTTAGAGATACAGTAATTGTATCCGATCTGTAGGATAATCGCTGAAATAAGACCAGCAACGGTAGTCAAAAGAGCTACTTTGATACCACCAGCAACCAAGGATGGTGAGATATCACCAGCGGCTTCAATCGCATCGAATGCCTCAACCATACCAACTACAGTTCCAAGGAATCCGAACAATGGGGCCAGAGCGATGAAAAGTGATAACCAAACAAGTCCACGCTCCATGAAGCTCATTTCAATAGAGCCATATGCCGTGATTGCTTTTTCAGCCGCGTCAACACCTTCGTCAGCGCGCATAAGTCCAGCTTGGAAAACAGACGCAACAGGACCACGAGTCTTGGAGCATAATTCTTCTGCAGCAGCGACACCACCACTTGCGAGTGCTTCTTTTACATCTAAAATGAACTTACGAGTGTTTATGTCAGCGCGGTTAAGCGTGATGAGTCTTTCCAAAAAGATTGCCAATCCGAGGATCAATACGACCAAAACAGGCCACATGAAGTTACCGCCCTCATTGAACTGACGTACCAGCGTGTTAAAAACTCCCTCTTCTGCACCAACTTGAAACAGAAAAACTGAAAGGGACTGCATCATAATATGCTCCAATTATCTAATGATGGTTTATGTTGTATCTGTGCATGTTAAGCAGCGAAATTATAGAGCATTTTCCCCTAAATGTCAAAACTGCAATAACATTGCGAAAGGTTTTTTGTGTAAAAACTGGTTAATCCAGTTTCTGTGTACATCGGTTAATGTAAGGTAATCTGGGAATAATTTTGAGTATCTCATCACATTAAAATGATTTTTTAATGTTAGAAACCCATTTTTTTATCACAAAATGGCTGAAACGACGAATCTCATCGTTTGGAGAGCTTTTTTACCCTCAAAATGTCGAATATCATATTGTAGGCTGGCACGAACGAAGTCACTGATTCGATACTCGGATTGAAGTGCTGCACTCCAAACAACTCCTTCTGCCCCTCCATCTGTAAGCTCATACAAACCATAGCTGGAACTTTTACCCTTTAAGGTATTCACTCGCCTACCTAGAGCAACCCGAGTTCTGGATGCCTTAGCGTAGTATAGATTCGTTTCTACATCGAGACCCCATGATAATAAATCAACAGGGTTCAAAGGTTTTCGATCTGTTTTATCGGCGAAATAAGTAGCGAAGCGAGTATTCCATTTATTCGTGGAACGTACATGGACACTCGATTCGATTTGATTGGTTTTAATATTATACCTTCTGGAACTGAGTTGTTCATTGTCGTTTGTATGTATGGAGTGAAGGAGTTTGATTTCTGTGGACCAGTGTTCATTGATCCGATACTGGGTGATTGTTCTCCAGATGTTACGTAGGTTAGACTCCGCTCCCAGGCTGTATGCATTACTAGATTTGATGAAATCATGGCTGAATATCACCCCAAACTTTGTAAGGCCCTGACTAATTCTAAGCTCATGTTGAGCTGATTGACGTCCCTGAATCGTATTGACTCCCTGAAAATTGGATAATTTTAATGCGTAGACCTCTTTGACATTCGAACTGTTAATTTCTTTTACAAATAAGCGTGAACTAAATTCAGCCCGTTTCCATAAAGGGTGATCTGACGTCAATGAAAGCTCACTAAACCGTAATACATGTCGTAGTCCCGTTTCCAAACTAGTTACAGGAATAAAATCATCAATCGGTACAAATTGCAACATGTATGTTCCCTCGCCAGGGATACGTTCCGGGAAAAATTCATCTATATCCTGAATGCCATCACCATTTTCATCTTCCCATATATACGAACCAAGTTCAGGTCCAACATCAACATATCGCTCCTGCAATTTAGCACGACGTTCTGAGCTTATATCATATGTCCATTGGGCATCGATAAACCGATTAAGCAGGTTGTAACGAATTAGAGAACGAACCTGAACGTTGTTGGTGAGTCTTTGAGCGGTGCCTATGTTTTCATCATATCGAACCGATCGAATGCCAATACTTTGTTCAGTGTAAAATTTTAGGCCCTGATCATTGACCCAGGCTATGCTGTGAGTGTTGGACTGGCTTTCAGGAACAAGTGCACCAGATAGAGGAATTTCGTCGTTTCGGTACAAGCTCGACAGGTTTACAATCCAGCGTGCATGCTCCGGTCTGAAGGATACAAAAGGCCCATATTCGATAAATTTTAAAGAGTTCGCACTCAACGAGTCAGAAAAAAGATTCTTTTGATGTCTGTTTTCATGTTCAAGTCGAAATCCAGGTTGAATGATGAAATTTCCAATTTCATTTGATGTACTCAGCTGTCCTCCGTGTCGTAACCAATTTCCTTTTTCCGTGGCAATAGAATCTACTGAGCTTGCTATCGACCCATGATAGCTTAGATGTGGAAGCCTCTGTTCAGCCGAATTAAATCGTAGTTGGATACGATCACTTCGTATTTGATCTCTGGAAAGCTTGCCGGCATCAAGCTGGAACGTTGTCGCAGTTGCAGGTTGCCATGTCATCGTTGCATCAGTGGATCGTTCTTTTACCTGATCCACATCGGTGATATTCCAGATTCGATCAAATTCGACACTACGAGCACGATCAAAGAAGCTGAATCGTGAACTTATATGCCTATGTTGCAGCCTATATGTTAATACTGAGGGCTGTTCCCCATGAAGACTTCCAAATAGTGCTGATGTGTAAGCGAATCCTTCATTATCCTCGTCATCGGTGGATGAGAAACGATTTTTATCCAAACTAGAGACAGCAAGCTCTGAACTGAGATTCAGAAATCGATTTAACTTTAGTGTTGACTGTAACGAAGCAAGTTGTTTGCTCTCTGGAGATATGATTGTGCGCAGTGTATCATAGTCACCATTACCAGGACCAACATATTCAAATACGAATCCATTGAGTGTGGTGCCGGAACGAATGTAATCACCTCTGCGTGACGCTGTACGGCTGAAACGAATGGAATATCCTAACTGTGATGGGTCATTACTTGAGACATAATACACCACTTTTTGTGCTGATATAAGCGTGTCTCTTCGTACATAGCGAATGGTTTGAGTCTGCTCAGTAGGATCCCAGGGTTCTACGCCGGATACAATGGCCAAATTGGGTGCATCGCCAGCGCGACGTAGAATCTCAATCTCGGAACGATTCAGAAAGAGTTGATTATTGGAATTATCACTATCAGCTTCTCTGATAACAGTAGTTAGGAAAGAAATTTTACCCCCTAGAAGTCCATCAACACTTGACTCAGCAGCAAGTAGAGATCGTGAATATTGCTGGCTGAGGTATTGAAAATCAACATTGATACGTGTTTTCGAGCTAATGAAGCGATTATTTGTGAAGCGAATTTCGCCCAGACCATAATCAATCACATAATCATTTTGCTCGCCTCGAGTCATTTTCACCCCATCGAGATATACATTTTCGGTTCCTGCGAGAATGATAATAAATACCTCTCCTGAGGCCCCGGTGAGTCGATATGGACCTTGTACGCCATCGATACCATTAAACTGTTGAATCCGAAAAATACCTCTACTAACTGAGGCTGTAGCCCGTTGGTTACCCATTTTAGTGTGTGCAATAAGATCAACACCTTGAAGTCGACGGTTTACACGAGCAAAGGTGCTTTTTTGCAACGCCACGTCCACATCACCCATTTGGATTTGCCCCATGCTACCACGAAGTCGCAAATAGACCTGGTCGAATTCACGTAGTGTTTGAGTAGTACCTTCAGGTTGAATGGGGGTACTTTGATCGGTAAGTGTGGCCAGAATTTCTATATCGTCGGAAATGTTACCCGATAAATCCAAGCGTAGGCCGCTCTCTAATGAAGCATCGCGGTTAGTACCAAATGAGATTCCTCTGGATAATGAACCTGAACGTTGAATAGAAGTATTTCCGAAGATATCCGCTCGTGTGAGAGGACCTATGGGCGTGGAGATACTCTGTTTTGAGGTGCCAGAATCAGTTGGATAAGGTTTTATTCTATCGGAGGCAACTAGAATAGGCGGGAATGATGGACTTGTACTATAGTTAATTATTAACTCTTTCCCGTTGAGCGTACTATCTAAGAGAATCCAGGTCTGGTTTTGTATTGTATACCTCCATCGATACGGATCGATACGTAGGGTGTCATAAAAAACCTGTATCGACTCTGGGTCAACCCTACCCATCAAAGAATAGGTACTATCCGTGTGAACTGCAGTAATTCTACGTTGTACTTTTAGGGGTGTTTGAGCGAAAAGCGTGCCAACACTTAGTAGTAAAAGCAGTGTAATGAAAAATCCCCTCATCGATATACCCTTAAATAATAAAAGGGTAAGGTCCATCTAAATATATCTTTAGGGAGACCCACCGAATCGTGATAAACCTCTATCCATAAAACGAGTAAACTCTTCCTCACTGGCATAACCACTGAGGATATCGAGAAGCGTTCCGGTTTCGGGATCAACGATGGCATAGGTTGGAAGAGCAACGGTACCGGTGAGTTGAAATTGAAAGACTTGATTATCGGGTCCATCAATACCATCATCGGTGTATAATTTTACGAGTTCGAATTGTTCGAAGCGATCTTTGACGGAAGTTAACGGAAAGACATTAGATTCCATTGCTCGACAGTTGGTACAGGTATAGCCTGTGAAATCGATAAAAATTGGCTTACCAGCTTGAAGAGCAGCATCTCGGGAGGTATCATAATCTTTGCTCCAACCTTCGTCGGAGGAAGCGGGAACACCTGTAGTGCTCATTATTCCGATATCTCGTGCGGTTTTAGGGGGTAACCAGGCATCCCAAATTCCAAGGTTTGATCCAAAAAGGCCTGGAAGAAGATAGATGGAAAATGCAAGGAAAGGCATTGATGAAAGCAATTTCCATGTGCTAATTGGTTTTGGTTCACCATCGTGAGATAATCGGAGTTTACCTAAAAGGTAGAAGCCTGCCATCGCTGAGATAACAATCCAGAAGGCTATTGTTAATGGTCGAGTGACCAATCCCCATTGCCAGACTAAATCAGCATTAGAGATAAATTTGAATGCTGCAGCCAGTTCAACAAACCCAAGGATCACTTTTACGGTGTTCATCCAGGAACCTGATCGGGGCAGAGATTGTAACCAATTCGGGAAAATGGCGAAGAAAATAAAGGGACTGGCAAATGCTGCCGAGAAAACCATCATCCCTACGATAGGATAAAACCATTCACCTTGCGTAGTAGCTGCTAATATTGCTCCAACAAATGGAGCCGTGCACGAGAATGAAACAGCACTGATGGTGAGACCCATAAATACAATACCTAGCGCACCTGTACTTTCGTTGCTTTTTCGATTGAGCCAGTTTGTAAATCCGTGAGGAAGTTGAAGCTCAAACATTCCCAGTAGAGAGAATGCGAAAACGATAAATACGAGACCTATGAATAGGTTTACCCATGGGTTCGCTGCAAACTGATTGGCTCCTGAGGCGCCAAGGATAAGAGATAAAAGCACCCCAAGGATAGTAAAGGTGGCAATGATCGACAGTCCGAACATACTTGCCTTAAACACAGCACGTGAGCGTGTGCCAGTATCTTTACTAAAAAATGAGACGGTAAGTGGTATGAGTGGGAAGACGCAGGGTGTAAGTAGAGCAGCAAAACCGGCAGTAATGGCAAGCCAAATAAAAGCTGACATTCCCTCACCGATCACATTTGAGACTGTATTTTTGTCGACCGTTCCGGCATTAAACGAAGTGGATGAGTTATCAGACACAGGTGCCTGAAAAGGATTTTCTGCCACACCTGAAACCGTGATTGGTTGAACTAGGGTACGCGTTGTTGGAGGCAGACACATTTTATCATCGCATACCATGAACCGAACATTGATGACGATCGTTGATGGACCAGAAATCGTGGATGCAAAAGCAAGGGGTAGATAAAAGGTAGCTTCATTATCGTGCCACCCGATGTCCATATTGAAGTTGGGATCAAATTTGATATCCGGTTCAGATTCGGTGATATCACCAGCAAGGAAAAGAGAGTCTGACCCTAAGGAAAAACTAGTCGGAATTGGTCCATCTACAACCGGTTGAATGGAGTAGAGATGCCATGTATCCTCAATGATTGCTTTAACTGTAACTTGAAAGATCTCCCCTGCTTTAACGGTATCAGGATGTTGGGTAATGGAAAAAGATACAGGGTTAGGAATCTCAGTTTGGGCATACAAAAAAGTTGGGGATAGTGTTAAAAACACCATCCCCAACACTTGAAGAATCTTGTCAACGTGATATTGTTTCATGAGGAATTTAATCCATCAGATGCTACAATTATTCTTCTGCTTTAACCACCCAGAATGTTACTTCAGGTTTAATATCTGCGACTAAGGTGATCGTAGCGGTGTACTCACCCAAAGTTTTAATATCGTCGGAGAGAGCGATTTTCTTACGGTCGATAGAAAAACCTTTTTCGGTGAGGAGCTCGGCAATATTTTGAGTTGTTACCGTACCGAAGATACGATCATCTTCACCTGTTTTTACAGCGATTGTCAATTTCACTGATTTGAGTTGCTCTGCAAGAGCTAGCTGAGCATTGCGATTTCCTTCGCGTTTGCGAACGGATTGACGCATCATTTCTTCATTTTGAGCCAGATTCGACTTATTGGCGATTACCGCCATACTGCGTGGAATCAGGTAGTTACGGCCATAGCCGTCTTTAACTGTGAGGACGTCACCTTTGGAACCAAGGTTGTCAACGTCTTGAACAAGGATAATTTTCATGATCGTTCTTTTCCTGGATTAACGAAGGTTTTCGGCTACGAATGAGAGAAGGCCGAGGTGACGGGCACGTTTAATTGCGCGCGATAATTGACGCTGGTGTTTTGCACTTACACCGGTAACACGACTTGGAAGAATTTTTCCCTGATCGTTTGTGAAGCGGTTGAGGGTGTTTACATCTTTGTAATCGATGTATTCAATACCAACCTTGGTAAAAGGACACTGTTTATTACGTAGTTGGCCTTTACGTGGATGAGATGGATTTTTTAACATATTCGAATTCCTTAGTAATGGCGATGGTTAGATATCTGTATCGTCGATGATAACTTCATCTTCCTCTTTTTTGAAGATGGAAGGTACTTCGCCCTTCTTCTGAAGTTCACGATGACGCAACATTTTAGCATCATACTTTAGGCACAGAAAACGCATAATGCGATCGTCGATAGCCATTGCACGCTCTAATTTAGCCACAAGGTCGGAAGGACCATTGAAATACAGGTTCACATAGTAGCCTGTATTTTTTTTGTCCATAGCGTAGGACATTTTTTTCAAACCCCACTCATCCATCTCTTCGATGGAAGCACCGTTTGTTGTAATGAAGTCAGAGAACTTCTTCACAACTTCGGAAAACTGATCGGCTTCAAGTACAGGAGTAATGATGTACGTGAGCTCGTAGAAATTGTTCTTCATGATTATTTTCTGTGGTTGACGTCAGGTTATCCTGAAGCCAGTCGGCACCACGAGATGTCGACAGACTCGTAATATACGACTAAACCTTGATTCGTTCAAATCTAAAGCCTGATTTGAACGGCCTACATCATAGAGGTGATGGTTCCTGGTATGATACCGTAAACAATCGCCAGAACAGCTAGGATGGTCAGTGCTAATTGGTAAACAAAACCAGGTTGTTCAAAGGATTCCGTACTGTGTTTTGGTTGACGCATGTACAGATACACCAGCACACGAAGGTAATAGTAGGCACTGGCAGCACTAGCTAAGACAAGAATAATTGCCATAGCGATATAACCGGCGTTTAGAGCTGCCATCACGATCAGATATTTACCGATGAATCCAACCATTGGGGGGATACCAACAAGGGAGAAAATGAATACACCCATCAGAACTCCCATAAGTCGATGACGATATCCCAAACCGGCGTAGTTTTCTACAGAGGTGAAATCCAGACCATGTTGACGTTCATAGTAGGCAACCACACCGAATGCACCTACATTCATAACGGTATATGCGAACAAGTAATAGAAGACGGCACTGTACCCTTCAACTGTTCCGGTTGATAATCCAACCAAGATATATCCGGCGTGTGCGATACTGGAATAGGCCAACATTCTCTTGACATTATCCTGAGCTAAAGCAACCAGGTTTCCAAGAATCATCGTGAGTATGGCAATAACCTGCAAAACGGTGCTCCAGGTGCCCACTGTATCCGGAAGAGCACGGCTTAAAATGAGAATCAAAGCGATGAAGGTTGCCGACTTAGATGCGGTGGCCATAAAGGAGGTGATGGACGTTGGAGCGCCTTGGTATACGTCCGGAGTCCACATGTGAAACGGCACAGCAGACACTTTGAAGAAGAACCCTACAAACAGCAGAGCGACCCCAGCCCAGAAAAGTGGACCAGTAGCGTTTGCTGCAGCAATCTCTGGTAGGGTTGTGGAACCCGTTGCACCATAGATTAGGGCTATACCATATAGAAAGAATCCTGTGGAAAAAGCACCCAGCATGAAATACTTGAGGGCTGCCTCCATCCCAGTTTTCTGTTCTCTGACGAGTCCGGCGAGTACATATAAACACACCGACATCGTTTCCAAACCGATAAAAGCCATCAGCAGATCATTGGATGCCGCCAGAACCAACATACCCGCACTGGCAAAAAGAATGAGCCCGTAGACTTCGCCAAGATTGTGTTTGATCGCTGTTAGATATTCTTTAGAGATAACGGTGCTAAACAACGCTCCAAGCAGCACCACAACAGAACCGAAGCTGTTTACACCACCTACAACGATCATATCAGAAAAGGCGGTAGTTATGGGTCGGCTGATATCGAAAAAAGCAATCCCCAAGGCACCAGCAAGGGCAACGACACCAGTCCAATAGATGCTATCGATACTTTTTTTGTATGCGTCGAGCATGATCACGATGAGTCCAGCAACGGCTAAAAGTGTTGCGGGTAAAAATGTGTGAAGATCAGCGAGAATATCCATTATGTAATAAAGGTGGTTACAGAGCCTGTATGCTTCTGGCTAAGGCCAGATCTTTTTCAGTTACTTTGTTACCCGCATCATGAGTGTTTAGGCTGAGGGTAACAGAATTATAAACATTATCAAAACGAGGATGGTGTTGATGTTCTTCGGCTAAGAAGGCAACACGTGTCATGAACGCAAAAGCTGCACGAAAATCTTTGAAAGAAAAGGTTTTCACGAGGCTGTCATTTTGGAATGACCATCCTTGAAGATCCTTCAATGCTATTTCGATTTCGTTTTGCAACATGAACTTACTCCTGGGGAGTATTTTTCGTTAATTCGGCTTTAAGATCGTAGAATCGAACCGTCCAGTCGGGCGTTTGTTCGATATTGGTGCTACTCAAAACCATCGTACTTTTGGCTCGACTTTGCTCCAGGAGCGTGTCAATTTGTTTTTCAGAGTATTTCATGAAGTCAACTGGACGCACACCAATCCATATCATTAAGATCATTAATGGAATGAGGAGACCAATTTCACGAGCGTTAAGATCCTGGAGTGATTGATTTTTCTCGTTATCCAATGGACCAAACATTACTCTTCGGAACATCCACAGCATATAAACGGCAGCCAGAATAACACCCGTTGCCGCGAGTATGGCATACAGAGGCGTTCCAAGAAC
>CAZXGO010000055.1:0-15542 GCA_964640035.1 uncultured Chitinophagales bacterium | reverse complement strand
GGTTGCGATTTTGCTCTACCGTCTCCAGGGCGCCACGTTGATGAGCAACCGCCTCATACATCTCCGCAATATGTTCTTGCAGGCGCTCAGCTTCAGGTTGATGCTCTTCGAGTTGGGTCTGCAGAGACGTGCGTTCCTCGACGATGGTATCCAAGCGTTGTTTCATTTGCGCATGGTTCTTACCCTGAACCTGGACCCGCGCACTCAGACCACTTTTCTGAGATTCGATACGACGCACATTTTGTTCGTGTTGTCGTATTGCCGAGCTCATCACGGATAAATCGAGCCCTTCAAGTTCTCGCTCAATCTTTTTAAGAGCGTGCTGTTCTTCATCGTTGGCATCTTCGGCGACCATGATACGCTTCTCAAGCGCCGTGATCTTGTCTTTAAGACTGGTTCGAATACCTGTGCTAGTATTAGTGCTACCCGCGCGTATAAAATGCTCTCTAGTTATCACCTCACCTTGCAAAGTAACACCCGTTGTGCCTTTTGGTGGTTTTTGCTTTTCTTCAACGATAACCACCTGTCCCAAGAGCAGATTTTTTAAACGGTTCCATTTCTTATCGCACTGCACCTGATGGACAATTGAATCAGGATGAACCTCGCTGTCGAAATCAATACGCTCAGCAGAGATAAGCGTTGCCCTGCCCTTTTTCTCTGTTTTGAGAAGACTAATCGCTTTCTCGGCGTCTTGATCTGTTCCAAGTACGACAAAATTACAGGCTTCGCCCAGTACCGATTCTAGAGCCAGTGAAAGATCTGGATGGGTAGACAGTAAATCTGTGAGGACTGCTGCAAAAGAAAAATCTCCTTTTCGAGAAAGCAAATATTGCACACTTTCGGGGAAATGTTCTTGTGATTGAGCAATATTATGGAGGAGTTCCATTTCTCGCTCGAGTCCCTGGATCGTGCCGGTATGGGTTCGAATCACATCTTTGAGACGATTGCTTTCGGTTACAAGCACCTCTCGTCGTTTCATCGCCTCATCATACCGCATCTCGGCTTGTTCGTGCTCAGATTTAGCCTCTTTGAGCTCTTTATCGAGCTTCTTTGATTCCTGGGTAACCTGATCCAAATCCTGATCAGCCAATTCCATTTGTTGACGCAATCGATGCATCTCTTCCCCGCCATTTTCAAGACGAGATTCAATACGTATCCGTGCTGTCTTAAGTTCAGTGAGTCGGGCATTGGCCTGTGAGTAGGCTGCATTCGCCTGATCTAAAGCCTGTTTTGCAGCCTGGACCTGCGTTTCAAGATCGTTATAATGTTCCTGTGCTTGGTGTAACTCCGCATCCATGGCCTCGCGTTTGCGAAGCAGAACATCCCGTTCATCTTCGAACTGCTTAATGGCAATTTTATGATTTCTGATCTCTTCTTCGCCGGCAAAAACATCAATTTCGAATTGTTTGATATTTTTTTCTTCTGATTCGATGCGTTCGCTGGCAATTTGAATCGATGTATTCGAATGCTGGATAGCTGCGTTCACTTCGGCAAGAGAAGCCTGTACCTGGCTAAGTCGGGACTCTTTATCAATCAGGTTGGTTTCTGCCAATACACGAGCCTGATCTGTCTCCTCAATCGTACGTTGAAGTTGCTCCTTCTCCAGTTCGACGTCTGTTAGACGTTGGCGTAATGGACTAAGCTGATCCTGTAGACGGGTGAATTCAACGCGTGACACAGCTTGATCAAGGATTCTGAGCTCCTCTTCGAGTTCTTTAGCCTGACGAGCCCGATTCGATTGTCGGTTGAGGCTACTCACATTTTTGCGCACTTCGAGGAGGATGTCCTCAATACGCGTCATATCAGCCTGAGTTTCGTCAAGTTTGCGGAAGGTTTGCTTGCGCTTGTCTTTGTATTTGGTAACTCCTGCCGCTTCCTCAAAAAGACGACGACGATCATGATTTTTATCACTCAGAATGTCTTCGACCATCTTAAGCTCGATCACCGAGTAGGCATTCGATCCCATACCGGTGTCCATGAATAGCTCAATAATGTCTTTAAGGCGGCATGGTGTTTTGTTTAGCAGGTATTCGCTATCACCATTACGGAATAGACGGCGTGTGATGGTTACATCGGTATATTCGAGTGGAAGTATGCCTTTGCTGTTATGGATGGTCACGGAGACCTCAGCCATCCCCAATGCTTTACGAGTAGAGGTACCATTGAAGATAACATTGCTCATAGCTGCAGAACGCAGCAAACTAGGGCGTTGCTCGCCCAAAACCCATCGAAGAGCGTCTACAATATTGGATTTACCACAGCCATTGGGTCCAACGATCGCAGTGATCCCATCATCAAATCGTATTGATGTCTTCTGAGCGAAACTCTTAAAACCATGCAGATCTAGTTCAGCGAGATACATGGGTTAGGGATAGAAAGTGACCAAGGAGTGGGAGACCTCATTCAAACGGTTGTGATTTCTTTCTCTTTCGTATTCAGGAGGTCTTCAATTTTTGAAATCTCTGCGTCAGTAATTTTTTGGATGTATGCTTCGGCTTCGAATCGGGCATCTTCTGGCAGAGACTCTTCTTTCGCTTTGCGTTTGATATGATCGTTGGCATCACGACGAGCATTTCGAACAACGATACGTGCTTTTTCAGCTTGTTCGCGTGAAACCTTCACCAATTCAAGGCGACGTTCTTCGGTAAGCATGGGAACAGGTACTCGAATAAGGACACCATCATTTTGAGGATTGAACCCTAAACCAGCAGTTTGAATTGCCTTTTCGATGGCAGGAATCATGGTTTTATCCCATGGTTGAACGGTGATCATGCGAGGTTCGGGTGCGCCAACATTTGCGACCTGATGTAAAGGCATGATCGATCCATAGTAATCCACTTTAACTCCGTCCAACATGGTTGGGTTAGCCTTACCGGCACGAATATGACCAAGCTCACGCTTAAAGTAATCGATAGCGTGATCCATATCTGATGTTGCTTTGTCGAAAATCTCTTGAAATTGCGAAATCATAGTACGAATGGTTGAATATTTTTTGTCAAAATACACATTTTAGCGCAGAGCGCAGCATTGGATTCCACTCAAAAACGTGGAGAAACGTAAACAGAAACTACGACCAGGTAACGGTTGTACCTAATTCTTCACCGGCCACAACACGTTTAAAGGAACCAGGCTCATCCATATTGAAGATGATGATAGGCGTGCGGTTATCGCGACACAAGGTGAATGCGGTAAGGTCCATCACGTTTAGATTGCGACGAAGGATTTCATCGCCTGTAATACTTTCGAAACGGACGGCATCGTTGTGTTTTTCAGGATCTTTATCATAAACCCCATTTACGCGGGTGCCTTTGAGGATCACGTCAGCTTCGATTTCGATAGCTCTTAGGGATGCGGCGGTATCGGTGGTGAAATAGGGGTTTCCGGTACCAGCACCAAAAATGACAACACGACCTTTTTCCAGGTGTCGAACGGCGCGCCGGCGAATGTAGGGTTCGGCAATTTGTTCCATACGAATGGCAGATACCAGTCGAGTTTGAACTTGCTTGCGCTCGAGAGCGTCCTGTAGAGCCATGCTGTTGATCATCGTGGCGAGCATGCCCATGTAATCAGCTTGCACACGATCCATACCTGCAGTCGCTCCTTTTACGCCCCGAAAAATATTACCGCCACCGATTACGATAGCTACTTCATATCCAAGTTGATGAACTTCGCGTATTTCGGAAGCGTAGCGTTCAAGAACAACTCCGTCAATACCGTGTCCTTGTTCACCGAGTAGTGATTCGCCACTAAGTTTAAGCAGAATGCGTTTGTAGGGAGATTCCATAAGTTGAATATCGGAATTTTGGGCAAAAAAAAAGCTACTTGATTTCAAGTAGCTTTTTTGAAAAACAGAATTAGGCAGTTTCGCCGAGCTGGAGTCGCCAGAATGCCTTAACGGTAGGTTCACCGCTGTTCTTGAGGAACTGAGCGATCGTCACACTGTTGTCTTTGACAAACTTCTGATCTAGGAGAACAGATTCTTCAAAGAAACGACGAAGTTTACCTTGAGCAGCTTTCTCAGCGATATCGGCTGGCTTGCCTTCGTTGATGAGTTGCTCTTTAGCGATTTCGAGCTCTTTTTCGAGAATGCTTGAATCAACTTGATCACTGCTTACAGCGATTGGGCGCATAGCTGCGATTTGCATAGCTACATCGCGACCATTTTCAGCGCTTTTCAGACGACCGTCGAATTCAACCAAAACGGCAAGCTGATTGCCTGGGTGTTCATAGGCAACGATCTGGCCAGTAGTATGCAATGAGTGCAAAGCATTCACCGCGATCTTTTCACCGATCTTGCCGATCATGTCGTCGAGGAACTTACCAACCGTAATTCCTTTATAAGACATGTCTTTGAGTTGGTCGAAGTTGCTAAGTTTGTTATCAAAAACCATGGTAGCAAAATCGGTGGCTGTTTGAAGGAATTCTTCATTACGAGCAACGAAATCGGTTTCACAGTTTAAAGAAAGAGCAGCTGCGTGGGTACCATCGGCTGAAATTTTTACAACGACTGTACCCTGATTAGCATCGCGGTCAGCACGTTTTTCGGAAACTTTTTGCCCTTTTTTACGCAGAATTTCAACTGCGAGATTAAAATCGCCATTGGCTTCTGCCAGAGCTTTCTTGCAGTCCATCATTCCCGCGCCGGTTTGCTCACGCAGGTTTTTGACGTCTGATGCTGAAATATTCATAGTTGAGCCTGTTTAGATGATATTATTCTTCGTCGGATGATGATGTATCGCCTGAACGACGGCGACGTGAGCGCATGACCACTTTTTTCTCTTCGCCTGCCTCTTTAGCGTCTGAGGTAGCTTCGGCAACGAGTTGTTCTTCCTGAATGGCCTCACGCTCGGCTTGTCCCTCGATGATCGCATCAGAGAAGTTACGTGCTACGAGTTCGATCGTTTTGGCAGCATCGTCGTTACATGGGATGATGAAGTCAGGGATGTCAGGATCGCAGTTGGTATCTACGAGTGCGAAAATGGGGATGTTAAGACGGATGGCTTCTTCCATGGCGATACTTTCTTTGACAGTATCGACCACAAAGATGGCACCTGGCAGACGGTTCATGTTAGAGATACCTGCAAGTACACGCTCGAGTTTTTCTTTCTCACGATCAAGCATCAAACGCTCTTTTTTCGTGATGTTTTGGTAGGTACCGTCTTTCGACATGGTGTCGATTTCTTCGAGACGGGAAATACTCTTGCGTACAGTTGAGAAGTTGGTGAGCATACCACCTAACCAACGGTGCGTTACGTAGGGCATCTCACAGCGTAATGCCTCTTGTTTGATTATTTCCTGGGCCTGTTTTTTCGTACCGACGAAAAGAACCTTCTTACCAGAACGGGCAACGCGTGTTACCGCTTCAAGGGCCTGCTGAAGATAGTTGTGTGTCTTGTTGAGGTCGATGATGTGAATCCCGTTACGCTGCATAAAGATGAAATCTTTCATCTTAGGATTCCAACGACGTGTTAGGTGACCAAAGTGGGCACCAGCTTTGAGGAGTTCCTCAATGGAAGCTGCTTGTGGCATAGTAATTATTGGTTGAGTTTATTCCGCTACACAGATCATATTGACCACCCAACCCATAGGGCACTCGGATGATCAATCCCTGTGTATGTGTGATTATGAGAGTGTAACAGCCACCCGGAAGTGGCTTTGCCGATTAACGTTTCGAGAACTGGAAACGCTTGCGGGCTTTTGGACGTCCATACTTCTTACGTTCGACCATACGATCATCACGTGTGAACAAGCCATGTGACTTAAGTACACTGTGCATTTCAGGTTGAATCGTGTCGATGGCGCGGGAGATACCCAAAGCCACTGCATCAGCCTGACCACTTACACCGCCGCCACGTACAGTGACTTTGATGTCGAATTTACCCACGTTCTCCGTTTGTTGAAGCGGGAAGTTAATAGTCATTTGATGAGCGAGGATAGGGAAGTACTCTTCCATTTTCTTGCCATTTACCACGAAAGAACCTGAACCTGGCTGCACATACACGCGAGCGGTCGATGTCTTACGGCGTCCGACTTTGTTGATCTGAGCCATTGAATTCAAAGACTGATTGGTTCTGGTTTCTGGGCTGTCTGATGATGAACTGGTCCGGCATATACACGCAGGTTAGTCATCTGCTTACGACCCAGGCGATTTTTTGGGATCATACCTTTTACAGCATGCATGATCAGGAAGGATGGATTCTTCTTGAGCATAGTCTCAGGGGTAACGTACTTCTCGCCACCTGGATAACCGGAGTAGCTGAAGTAGAGCTTATCGGTCATTTTTTTACCAGTAAGAGCTACCTTTTCGGCATTGATGACGACAACATGATCGCCAGTGTCCATGTGCGGGGTGTACATGGGTTTGTTTTTACCACGGAGGATCGTTGCAATTTTACTTGCAAGACGGCCCAGGGGTACCCCTGTAGCATCAACCAAAACCCACTTTTTATCGATATCAGAAGGCTTGGCCGAATATGTGTTGAAAAATGTCTTACTCACGGTCGATAGAATTATCGGGTGGAAATTGTCATAGCTAGGAAATATATGGAAGTTTTCAATCACTTACAATCGTGATCAATCACGTACAATCACTTACAGTCTCTGACAATCAATTACAATATTCAACTACTAGTTTTGGTTTTCTACAGGCGAGGTTAAAATCAAATGATTGATGACGACCTAATTAAATCGTACCAAATTGTACGCGATTGTCAGAGACTGTAAGCGATTGTACGTGATTGTACGTGATTGTTTCCGTATTTTACCAATCTATAAACTTTCCCCTAGTATTTACATATTTCTCTTTCCTCATGAGCGAACCTAAGATGACCGCCGCACGCCTCCCTTTACCGGGTTCGGATGGCACCGTTCACTATTACAGCCTCGAAATGCTCGAGAAACTTGGATTCGGAAGCACAAAACGTCTTCCTTTTTCATATAAAGTGTTATTGGAGGCGGTCGTTCGCGAGTGTGATGGCTATGTCGTAACCGAAAACGATATCCGCAATCTGATGGCTTACGATCCCACCAAGGCTTCCGATGCCGAAATCCCATTCAAGCCGGCTCGTGTGGTGCTACAGGATTTTACCGGAGTTCCGGCAGTAGTCGACCTGGCCGCTTTACGCTCTGCCATGAAACGCATGGGAGGCGATCCTAAGCGCATCAACCCAACCGTTCCTGTGGATCTTGTGATCGACCACAGTGTGCAGGTCGATCTTTTTGGAACCGACTTTGCCTTTTCCCGCAATGCTGAGATTGAATTCGAGCGGAACCGCGAGCGGTATGAATTCTTGCGGTGGGGACAAAAAGCACTCGATAACTTCCGCGTAATCCCTCCTGCCCGTGGGATCGTGCACCAGGTGAACCTGGAATATCTGGCAAAAGGCGTCTTCACCCGTTCTGAGGATGGTCTCACGGTTGCCTATCCTGACTCCCTCGTGGGAACCGATTCGCATACCACCATGATCAACGGTCTGGGTATCGTAGGCTGGGGTGTAGGTGGAATCGAGGCAGAGGCCGTCATGCTCAGCCAACCTATATATATGTTAATCCCTGAAGTAGTGGGCTTCAAACTCGTCGGCAAACTCAAAGAAGGCGTGACTGCCACCGACCTCACCCTTACGGTGACCCAAATGCTTCGTAAAAAAGGTGTAGTGGGTAAATTCGTAGAATTTTATGGTAGTGGCTTGAGTTCGATGAGCCTGCCCGATCGCGCCACGATCGCCAATATGGCTCCTGAATATGGCGCCACGATGGGCTTCTTCCCGGTCGACAGCGAAACGCTCCGCTATATGCTACGCACCGGCCGCGAAGAAAAGCTCGTGAAACTGGTAGAAAACTACTACAAAGCACAGGGAATGTTCCGCACCGACGAAACTGAAGACCCGATCTTCAGCGATACCTTGATGCTCGATCTTTCTACCGTGGAACCAAGCCTTGCCGGTCCAAAGCGTCCACAGGACCGTGTGGCATTAACTGCCATGAAGACGGATTTCAACAATGCCCTGGTGAGCACCGAAGCCACCAAAGGCTTCTCGTTAACTCAGGAAAAATTAGCCAATAAAGGCGTCTACAAAAACGGAACTACCGTTGAGATGACGCACGGTGATGTGGTGATTGCCGCCATCACCAGTTGTACGAATACTTCAAATCCATCTGTCATGTTGGGCGCCGGTATTGTGGCCAAAAAGGCAGTTGAAAAAGGTCTTTCTGTTCCTCCATATGTTAAAACTTCCCTAGCGCCGGGTTCACGTGTGGTGACCGAGTACCTCAACGAAGCAGGCCTAACCCCGTATTTGGACAAAATCGGATTCAACCTGGTAGGTTACGGCTGTACCACCTGTATTGGTAACTCGGGTCCTCTACCCGATGCCGTTGAAGCCGCCATCAAAGAGGGCGATCTGATCGTTGCTGGAGTACTGTCTGGCAACCGGAACTTCGAAGGACGTATTCACCAGAGCGTAAAAGCCAACTACCTGGCATCTCCTCCCCTTGTGGTGGCCTATGCCCTCGCTGGAACCGTGGACATCGACCTCGTGAATGAGCCCATCGGCAAAGGCAGCGACGGCAAAGAGGTCTACCTTCGTGACATCTGGCCGACCACCGACGAAATCCTGGCCCACCTCGACAACGCCGTCCGCCCCGACATCTTCAACCGCATGTACAAAGGCATTGAAGAGTCAAACGAAGAGTGGAATGCCATCCCCCTCAGCGGTGGCGAGCTCTTCGAATGGGATCCGGCATCGACCTACATCCAGGAGCCTCCTTTCTTCGTCGATATGGCAGCCACGCCGGGAAGCATTGAGCCTATCGCAGGTGCACGTGTGCTCGTAAAAGTGGGCGATTCCATCACCACCGACCACATCTCTCCTGCAGGATCCTTCAAAGCGGATTCGCCGGCTGGTAAGTTCCTCATCGAAAATGGCGTGAGCAAAGAAGACTTCAACTCCTATGGATCTCGTCGTGGAAACGACCGCATCATGACTCGCGGAACTTTCGCCAATGTGCGTCTCAAAAACCAGATGGCGCCCGGCACCGAAGGTGGCTTCACAACTCACCTGCCTAGTGGCGAGGTGACCTCCATCTACGAAGCATCGTTACGTTACAAAGCCGATGCCACTCCACTGGTGGTTCTGGCCGGTAAAGAGTATGGCACAGGATCCTCACGCGACTGGGCTGCTAAAGGCACTATGCTCCTCGGCGTGCATGCTGTTATCGCGGAGTCCTTCGAGCGCATCCACCGTTCTAACCTGGTGGGTATGGGTGTACTGCCCTTGCAGTTTATCGACGGACAAAACCCGACAAGCCTTGGTTTGGATGGCACAGAACACTTTGACATCCAGATCGATGAGACGGTACGTCCGGGTGCAATGATTGAAGTCAAAGCCCGCAAGGGTGATGGCTCGGTGACCAACTTTAAAGTGCGTTGCCGTATTGACACCCCCGTTGAGATTGATTATTATCGTAACGGTGGCATTCTTCAGACGGTACTTCGTTCCTTCCTGAAGAACTAAGCCAAAACTAACCTATCTTTTTGCACTCTCTACTTGCAACAAAAAAGCCCCGACATTCGTCGGGGCTTTTTTTATGTGTCCAGTTCCTTGCCGATCTGCAGGATGGTATCGAGCATCAGTCGCAAATGTTTTGACTGTGTTCGGTGATTGGTGATGTTCACCCGAATACAATATGCTCCGTCCAAAATAGTGTACGATGGCGTCGCCACCCCGCTCTCGTGTAGGCGCATCAGGAGCTCCCGATTTCGTTCATTTTGGATGTCGGTATCCGTAGTGTTGAAACGATAACGGAAGCAAACAATATTCAGACTAACCGGGGTCATGAGCTCCAAATGGGCGTTTTTTGCGACTAAATCACCCAAATAGCGTGCCTGGGCAATGTTGCGTTCAACGATATTTCGGTATCGATTCAAACCATGTTCCATGAACGACATCCACACTTTTAGGGCTTTGAATCCACGGGAAAGTTCGAGTCCGTAGTGACTCAAGGTTTCGGGTCCGGAAGCAAGTCCACGCTCGTGCATTGTCAGGTAATCGGCATCCATGCGGAAGGCATCGCGGTGGGTCTTGCGATCGCGGATCAGCACGCAGCCGACTTCATAGTTAACATAGAACCATTTGTGCAAGTCGAAAGCCAGGCTGTCGGCCTGTTCGATGGCGTTGAGCTGAGGGGCATACTCGGGGGTGATCTTAGCCACCGCCCCAAAGGCCCCGTCGACATGAAACCAGAGGTCTTCGGATCGTGCGATGGCCATAAGCTCATCGAGGGGATCGATGGCACCGGTATTCACGGTTCCAGCATTGCCGATAATGCAGAAGGGTTGGAGTCCGGCGGCCTGGTCCTCGGCGATCTGATGTTTGAGCAGGTCGATACGAATCTTGAAGTGCTCATCGACGGGGATAAGTCGGAGGTAGTCGGAGCCGATACCCAGGGCTTCGACGGCCTTGTTGACGCAGTTATGGGTTTGACTGCTACAATAGACCACAAGCTGCCTACCGGTTTGCAGGAGACCCTGACAGCGGATTTGTCCGCCATAGAGGCTGTTTCGGGCCACGCTCAGGGCAGTGATATTGGCCATGGAGCCACCGCTGACGAGCATTCCCGAGGTGGTATCGGGCATGTTCATAAGCTGCCTGCACCACTCGATAACCCGGGAGTCGATGGCCATAGCCATATGATTGCCGATGGTCACATTGGGGTTCATACCGGCGGCGAGCATATCGGCCATCATGCCCATGACGGTGCCTGTGCCTTCGACCCAGGAGAAATGGCGGGGTGAGATATTGCCCTTGACGAAGGGCATGATATGGTCCCGGAAGGTCAGGTAGACTTTAATGGGCGAGGTCGGTTCGAGGGGGAGCGGAGTGTTGGTTTCCGATAGGGCTGTTGGGGAGGGAGGGATCCAGACGGGTCGGTCGTCGACGGTTTGCAGGAAATGGAGCATATCGTCGACCATGGTGTGGGCAAGTTGGCGCATGGCCTGCCAGTCAGCAGGATCAAGCGAGGGTCCATCGATCGGATGTTTAGCGTCTTTGGTGACATCCATTGAGGAATAGTTCAAGACTTAAGGAAATAGTGATGAGAAGCAATTTTCTCTTTTTGGCTAAATTAGTCAAACATTTTTCCTAAAGATATCATCGTCATGAGAATTTACCGTCCAAAGCTTCCGTTGTTTCTGTTTGTAGTCGTTCTGATCGCCTTAAGCACAGATTACATCCATGCACAAGTCACCAAAGAGACTTCCACCTTCATCATCGTGCGTCATGCGGAGAAGGTAGACGATTCCCGGGATCCGGATCTATCGGCGGTGGGTCTGGAGCGGGCCGAGCGTCTGGCGGCGACATTGGCCTCAATGAAACCTGATCTGGCGTATACGACCCCTTTCAAGCGCACGCATCAGACGGTTGCGCCAACGGCAAAAGCATATGGCCTCACTGTGGAAGAGTACGATCCAAGAAATGCAGCTCCCTTTATCGAGATGCTCAAAGCCCTGAATGGAAAAACAGTGCTCATCGCGGGTCACTCGAATACAGCTCCCGGAATTGTGAATGCGCTACTTGGAGAAGAACGCTTCAAAGATTTAGAGGATCAACAGTACGATCATCTATGGATCGTGCAGCGCTTCCCATCGGGTGAGGCCTCCTTCATTCTGATCCACTACTAGGGATGCATGAGCGAAAGGAGAAGAGGAGAAGATTGAAGAATTGAAGAATTGAAGAGTTGAAGAGTTGAAGATTGAAGAGTTGAAGAGTTGAAGAGGGGAAGAGGGGGCGTGGTTCTTTTTTGTTTCGGTACGTCAATTTTGATAGTTTGGCTAATGGGAGCGGAAGATTTCCTGGACAGTTTAAAGTATGAGCAACACAAAAATATCCATCCGATTTTTCGACGACCGAGAGGTGCGTGCCGTTTGGGACGACGATCAAATGAAGTGGTGGTTTTCGGTATTGGATATTATTGGCGTTCTGAACGATCAGGACGATTATACTAAAACCCGAAACTACTGGAAGTACCTCAAGGCTAAACTCAAGAAGGAGGAAAATCAACTGGTTAGTGCTACTACCCAGTTGAAAATGCTTACTCCAGACGGTAAACGCCGATTTACTGATGTTTTAGACTATGATGGGATAATCGCCTTGGGCAGAACATTTCCAAGCACGAAGGCCAATCGTTTCATCGAGTGGTTCACTTTTAGTGACGAAAGTATCGACGGAAAAAGCAAATCGAAAGCGTATGCTTTGTTTGAGAGCTCATTAATCGATACTATCGAAGTTGGAACCACGAAAGGGCTGCAGCAGATCCACGCCTACCTGTTCGGTGGATTGTACGACTTCGCAAGCCAGATCAGGCAAAAGAATATTTCTAAGGGCGGATTTCAGTTCGCCGCCGCACGCTATCTGGGTGAAACCCTGCGGCAGATCGACGCCATGCCCGAATCCACCTTCGACGATATCGTTGCAAAGTACGTAGAGATGAACGTCGCACATCCCTTCATGGAGGGTAACGGAAGAAGCACTCGGATTTGGCTGGATCTTATCCTTAAAAAACGCCTCAAACGATGTGTCGACTGGAGTAAGATTGGAAAATATGACTATTTGAATGCGATGGTAATCAGCTCGGTGAACAGCAGCATCCTTAACTCACTTCTCAAAAATGCCCTCACCCCCGAGATCCACAGCCGGGATATGTATCTGAAAGGCATTGACTACTCCTATTATTATGAAGAGTAGGTAATGAAGATTGAAGAATGAAGAGTTGAAGAGAACATAATGAATCGTTCTCAATCATTTGGAATTATTTTCAATCATTAGGAATCATTACCAATGATACCCAGCGATGAGAAGCTTTTTATAAGAACATCGGGGAGATTGTTCCTCATTGAAAATAACTGTAAATGACTGAAAATGATTGTAAACGATTGTAGCTTCTCTTCCTTCGGTCTTATCTCACAAACGGATCAGACCATTTCTTGTCGGTGTAAACAGTACTGCCGGTCAGGGTTTTCAGGAAGGCGACGACGGCAGCAGACTCCTGAGGAGTCATATTTAATTTTTGAGCATTACCCGCAAGACGTAAACGCGGATCGAGGTTGGGGTTGAGATTCGGGCTAAGATCATTGTAATGTTGCAATACGGTCTCAACACTGGCAAAAGCACCATTATGCATCATCGGACCATTAAGGCTTCCATCCGGGCCAAAAAGATCCCTCAAAGAGGGGGAACGGGTGTTCGTGAGGTCGTTTGGACCACTGATCGATTGAATCACTCCGTTATTTCTGCTATTTGGATCGATGTCAAATTCTGGTGCCTGATGACATCCCTGACAACCAAAACCTCCCAGAATTCGAGTTCCGGATGCATCAAAATTGGGTGGCATAGTGAATAGCATTTTGCCCGTGTTCTCCTGCTGAGTGAAATTCGTAAAATTAGCCTGAATATTCGGTACCTGGGCGCGACCCACATCGTATTTAGAATCGAATGACTGAATGCTGCGCACGAAATGGGCCAAACTTTCCTGAATGCGACTTTCGGTGACGGAGGCATCACCATAAACGAATCGAAAGAGAATCTGATAATACTCAAGGTCGGAGAGTCGCCGGGTAAGATCGCTAAATGTGGAATTTGGGCCGATCCCACTAAAACCCATTTCGATATGATCTTTAATGGGTTCGGTGACCTGAAGTTCCAGACTAGCTGCTCGCTCATCCCAAAAAAATCGAGGATCCACTCCAAATTTCGTATTAATCAGTCGCATAGAATGACGACCTGTATTGCCATTTAGACCTTTACTTGCGATGGCGGCATCACTAAAACCAGCAGACTGCTGATGGCAAGATGCACAGGAAAGTGTTCGGTTGAGGGATAATTCTTTATCGTAAAACAAAACTCTTCCCAAAGTCGCTTTCGCGTTTGTAACCGGAGTATTCGGTGCGTTGTTCTTGGTGATGTATGCAGGAACCGGCTGAGAAGCGTAGTTATCGAGCTGATTGAGATTGATATTCGACCCAAATGTTTTCGCAAGAATTTGGGTGTCGTCGGTGGTGGAGGTAAGTGACTCACTGCAACCGAGAAGGAGAGCCATGATTAAAAGGACCCAAATACCCGGAAAATATGCTGTTTTCATGGGGAATATATTGTGCATCAAATGAAGATGAGGTATAGACGAATAAAAGACAAATTCGTTCGTGGATGACAGATCCCTCTCAGGGAATTCGAGGTTCGAACAAAGACAGGATCCCTCGCAGATCAAGCAGTTTTATACAAAGACAGGATCCCTCGCAGGTCCTTCGCTTCGCTCAGGACAAGGCTCGAGATGTTAACATCGGGTCATCGGAGCATCGGAACATCGGGGTAATTGTTCCTCATTGAAAATAACTGTAAATGATTGTAATTGATTGTTCCATTTTTCAGCTCTTCAACTTCTCATACTGCTTATGCATCCAAAGGATGATCACCCCGAAGAGTACCGCAGCGACCATAAGGATGGTGTTCAGAATGCCGTCGGTGCTAAAGGAGAGCTTGATCAGGATGGTGGAGATCACGAATCCGGAGTTGCGGATCACAGTATTGAATTGATCCGTATGCAGGAAGGATAGCAAAAGTAGAAGCACATCCACCATGATGAGAATGGTAAAAAACTCATCATAAAAGATGGTATTCAGGCTTTTTACGGACAGATCGATCGTAGTGGCCGGCTCGAATAAGCTTAGGGTCCATTCGGACAGGTTCCAAACCGCCAGAATAAACAAGGTGGGGACCAGAAATAGAGCGATCATTTTTTTGATGCGTATGAAGGAGATCACCCCCTCAGTCAAGCTGACCTCTCTAGTTAAACTATCATTGATACGGTAGAAGACGAAGATTAAACTAAAAAGCAACAAAGTGCCGATGATATCATAGGTGAACTGGAGGTCACTTTGTACTTGAAACCAGGATTCGGTGAATTCCAGATTGGCCAGATCGTAATAAATACGGCGGATAAGAATCAGGGTAATAATTTCGTACTGTTTCCCGATGTACTTACTGATGGATTGAGGCAAATAGTAAACGAGTAGAAAAACCTCATAGAGCAAAATAAAAGAGAATGGGGTGTAAATCGCACTGATCGGGTTGGTTAGTAGATTTGAATTTAATCCTGCATAAAACAGCCCCTGATTGTGTAACAGTATGAGTAACAGATGGATAATAAAGCTAACGATGGCTGTAATAACAATGACGAATTCTGCTTTTTTTCTTGTTTGCTCAGACAAGAAAATGGCATAATACGGGAGTAATATTTTTTCAATGGATTTCACAAAAGTGAATGTACGGAAAAAAGGAGTAATCAATCATTATCAATTATTATCAATTATTAAGAATCATTATGAATCTATTCCAGCTACCACATTCAAACCTCATCCTTAAACTCTTCAATCTTCAACTCTTCAACATCTTCTTTTTCATCCTCTTTCTTTGTAATTTACTGTTCTGTTCGGGGTGTAGCGCAGCCCGGTAGCGCACTTGCATGGGGTGCAAGGGGTCGCAAGTTCAAAT
>CAZXGO010000054.1:8806-15657 GCA_964640035.1 uncultured Chitinophagales bacterium | reverse complement strand
AAAAATCAGCGTGGACATGACCACGAGAAAAGAGGCCAGCACGGGCACCCTGCCAATATTGGGATCTACGGTTTGCGCCATACCCAGGCCCATGCTCATTGACAGCGTTTGTCCCGCCACCACCAGCGCGGCATTCACTACCTGCAGTACCAGGGCGAATAACAGACCAACGAGTAGTTCGCGGATGATCAACATCAAGCCCGGAGCGCTGACCGGATCGATAGCGGGCAGGTTGAGGGTAGGGTAGATAAAAATGGTCAGCACCACGGCGAGCGCGACCCGAATGCGCACGGAAACCACTCTGAGAGAGACCAGCGGCGCTGCGAGTAACAGTGCAGAGATCCGTAAGAGGGGAATCAAACCCGTGGCCAGCATTTGCACCACATCATCGAGGATGAGGTTCATCGCGAAAAGACTTGGGGGATCATGTCAAAGATTGTGATGAACATGTCCGAGAGTATCGTCAGCTGATAATCCCCAAATATGAGTAGCGTCGCCACCAGCGCGGCCAACTTGGGGATAAAACTGAGGGTCATCTCCTGAATAGACGTCGCTGCCTGAAATACGCCAATAATCAGACCCACCGACAGCGCAATCAAAAGCACCGGGCCTGCCACATAAATGACAGTCCAGATTGCCTCCCTGCCAATGCTGATGACTTCGGTCGTTTCCATCGCCTAGCGCCTCACACGTAGCTGCCAGTCAAGGAGGTCATGAGCAGCATCCAACCGTCCACCATGACAAACAGCAACAACTTAAAGGGCAGGGAGATAATCATGGGGGAGAGCATCATCATGCCCATGGACATCAGCACACTGGCCACCACCATATCGATGATGATGAAGGGGATGTAGAGCATAAAGCCAATGGTGAAGGCGCTCTTCAGTTCTGAAGTAATAAAAGCTGGCACCAAAACGGTGAGGGGGGTATCCATGGGTGCCGCGATATCCGGGTTATCAGAAATACTGACAAAGGTCTGTAAATCTTTTTCACGAGTCTGGCGCAGCATAAAATCCTTCATCGGGATCTGCGCCGCCTCGACCGCCGCCTCGAGTCCTATCTCATCGTTACTGTAAGGCGCAATCGCGTCGTCATAGACCTGGGTAAATACGGGCGCCATGATGAAAATCGTGAGAAAGAGCGCAATACCGAGCAAGATCTGATTCGGCGGCGTCTGGGCGGTTCCCATCGCTTGCCTGAGCAATGACAGCACAATGATGACCCGGGTAAAGCTGGTCATCATCAGTAATATCGAGGGCAACAAGGTAAGCACGGTCATCAGACCGAGGAGCTGGAGCGTTACCGAGTACTCGGTTTCGCCGCTCTGGCCCTGAATGGCGCTCAGAATCGGGATGGCCGCCTGGGCCGAGGCGTCTTTGGCCACAAACAGGCTGAGCGCCAACACCAGGTATCTCAGCATAATCCCCCCGTCGATGGGCCCGGTGCCTGACCGTGCCCCCGCGGCAGGGTCATTCAGATCGGGTATTTGACAGTGAGCTCCCGGTCTCAGTTGAAGCGTGCGCCGATGCCGCACCGTCCTCGGTCGAGAGCTTTGCAATAGTGCTGATATTAGCGGGTGTTGCGCCAATTAAGAACCGTTCATTCTCCACTTCCACCAGCATCAGCTCGGCGGAGCGATTGAGGCGCACTCGACCCGTAATTCTGATAGGCATCCAGTTTTTATTTGAAATTTGCACTCGGCGCAGCGCAATAAAACTCACGGCCATCGCGACCGCTACCACAAAGAGCGCGGTTACCCAGCGGACCCAGCTCAGCTCGTCGGCCACGGCAATATCCGGGAATTAGAGTTTTTCGACGCGGTCTTCGGAGGGCAAAATGCGGGTGAGGCGAACACCATAGCGATCGTTAACCAGAACCACCTCGCCCTGAGCAACCACCGTATTGTTGACCAGCAGATCCAGCGGCTCACCGGCGTTGCGCTCCAGTTCAATTACGCTTCCCTGCTTGAGCCTCAGGAGATCACGAATCTTCAAGCGTGTTCTGCCCACTTCGACAGAGAGTGTCACCGGTACGCTTTGTAGCACGTCGGCGCTGACCATGGCATCAAAACCCTTGGCCTGAGGTGAATCCTCGACGAGTTGCTCCAGGGAAACGTCAGCTACTTCCTCTTCATCACTCATGTGTCACTCCTAATACATCTCAGACGGGTCAGTATTCACGTCGCCGCCATCCAGAAGACGCTGCCTGCGCTACTCCGCCAACTCCACTGCCTGTACCAACCGAGCAGCGGCGTAGCCGTTTGCGGTGCCGATTTCGGCATCAAACAGCGGTATGTCATCTACCAATACGCGAGCCAGGTCAAATTTCTTCAGATCGAGCATCTGTCCCGGCTGCATGTTATTGAAGTCGCCCAAGGTAAGATCAACTTCGCCCAGAATCACGCGATGCTCAAGCTCCGCATCGGATGCCGCACTGGCCAACTCGCGGGCCCAGACATCGTGATCGACAGAAGGATCCTCGGAATCCTGCACCCGACCACGCAATACGTCCCTTATCGGCTTGAGCGTGGCGAAGGGATAAACAACATCGATGGCGCCGCGTTCCTTGCCGGGTAACTCCACTTCTAGGTGGCACACAATAACAAGGTCGTTTTCATCAACGATTTGAACAAACGCGGGATTGATCTCTGAACCGACGTGCTCGCAGTTGATCTCCATAATGGGAGACCAAGCCTCGTGTATTGAGGCAAAAATCACCTCGAGCATGATGTTGATGATGCGGGTCTCGGTGGGAGTAAACATGCGCCCCGGGGGCAAGCCGTCAATACCACGTCCAAAACCGCCAAAAAAATTATCAAGCGAGGCGAACACCACGTTGGGGTCAATCACCACCATCGACGTGCCACGGAGCCCCGACAGCCGAACGGTATTAACCGAGAGCGGCGCCTTCAACCCTCTGGTGTATTCGGAGAAAGATAATGTCTTCACACGGTCCGCGGTAATCCTCGGACTGGTTCGCAAAACCTCCAGCAGTCCCAGGCGAAGATGCCGGGTAAAGCGCTCGGTGATCATATCTACCGCGGCTAAATTGATGCCGATGGTGGTGTCTTCGGTTACCAGATTGTGTGGCTTGACCGAGCTACCCAACGCGCTATCCGGGTCGAGCAGAGCTGAATCTTCCTCAAAACCTTCGTCGGAGGTCAATGCATTGAGCTCCTCTTCGGAAAGTCTGCTGCTATCTTCAGCCATAACGCTCTCTCACCCAGCTACCGAAATTACTGAACCACAAACTCAGTGAACATGACCTCTTCAACACCGCCAAAGTCTTCGTACTTCTCCAATACCGAATTCACTGCGATCTTGAGCTGCTCGGCCAGATCACCACGGAAATTGGGTTCCGCCAGCCGGGTCTCGTCGATCTTTCGCATCACGTCCAGCATCTCGGAACGAATCGCAAAGGCATGCTTCTCCATATTGGCCACAACACGGTCATCATAGTGGGTCATGATGGCCACCTTGATCTGCATCACCTTTCTGGAATTAACGATGTTGGCGACCAACGGGCGCTCAATTTCCATGTAGGTATTTTCGAAGCGCGTCAATTCTGGAGAGTCGAGGGTTTCCTTGCTGGGGCCCTTGGCAAGCTCTTCTGCCCGCTGTCGGGCCTCGGCAGCATCCATCTCCAACTGCTGTACCGTCGCTTCAATACGCTCAGCAGAATCGGGATCGAAGTACCCTACAAAATACATGGTTGCCAAAACCGTAACGGCCAGAGCAATAATGACTCCGACGCCAATCAGGACATACCCGAGAATGGGGGACTTCTTGCCTTCTTCGCCTGCGTCTACTTCTTCATCAGCCATGGTGCTTTTCCATCCTTACTCGGGGCACGTCTCTATTATGCCCAAAAATCCACGGAATCCAGGTCGAGACCCAGCTCGATATCCTCTGATACTACATCCGCCGCAGTATCAGCTAAAAGCCTTTCATCAGCGGCTTGACGCTCGGCATTCTCGGCTCCGCCGTTACGCCCCTGCGCATTGCCTTGTTGTGAATCGGAACCTACCTGCAGCTGCGCGAGGTTGATGCCGCTCTGTTGCAGCGCATCGCGCAATCTGGGCAGCGAGTCACCCAATAATTCACGCGTCACCGCGTTGCTTGAGTTGATCTGGGCGTCAAGACGACCATCGCGCATCTCCATGACAACATCGATGGCGCCCAACTCTTTGGGATTGACGTTAAATGTCAGCCGATAGTGGCCCGCCGCAATATTGGCTGCCAAGCGCTGGCCGAGGGCTTCAGAGAGCGCTCGACCCGCCATCTCGCGGCCCGCCGGATTCTGACTCAAAGAAAACTGATTCGATCGCGCAGCGTCCGACAGTCCAGCGCGATCAAGGCCCGCTAAATTTTGCCTAAAGGATAATTCTCCCTGACCGGCCAAACGCGCTGCACTGGAATCAGAGCCATCGCCCGGCACCAGGCCCGCGATGGGGGTCTGGGCGGTGGGAGAACTCGTCACCGGCTTTTCGATCTGGGCACCCAACCGAGCCAGCTCGAGCGTTCTAGCCGTGACCATGTCACGCAATGCGGTGACCGTTTCAACATTTGCTACCTTGACGCCATCGGCGCTCGGCACACTGTCGGTCTTTATCGCGCTGCTCACGCTGTCATGACGCATACCGGCGCTGCGGAGCGCAAATCTGTCGAGCGTTGCTTGAGACATTGCCTGAGATACTACCGTAGCCTCCGGCAAAGTGGGGCTGGCTACCGGTGCCACGACCTGCGCGAGGGCGCTGGCAAGGGGTTTAGCGGCAGCCCGGTCGCCCGCCCACTCACCACCTGTAATGGCGACGCTGATTGGCTCCGGCTGAGATAACGCGTTCGCTCTAACGGCAGCGAGCTCCGGTAGCGTGGTGCTCATGAGCGCAGTCGACTGAACCACCGTCATTGCGGCAGGTGTCGGAGCATCCCGGACCGCAGACGGCACCGTTTCAGCAATCAGTCGGCTTAACTCCGGAGTGGTGGCGCCAGTCTGGGCAGACAGGGCCTGCAATGCTTGAGCGATCTGCGGGGCGATGTTCGCTGCCAATTGGGTCACATTGCCGCGGCTCTCGGCGGACTCAGTCATCCATTTGGCCATCTCCGGCATGATCGATCCGCTGAGGTCGCGGAGCCACTGCTGAGAGACACTACCGCGATCGAACGAGGAAGCGTTCTGATCGAGCCATCGTGAAACCGCCGATTCCAGCTCAGCCACAGCCAGAGGTGAATTCAACGCATTTTGCGCTTGAGCCAGCTGTCCACCCGTCATCACTGGAACAGCAGTCTCAGCGAGCCTCGCAACCAGGACTTCCTCTGATACGCCAGCAGAGGCCGCAATTGCAGGGTTTTCATTCATCCATTGGGTGGCCACGGGCTGTATGGCGGAGCGCAGCTGTTGCTCCAGGGCTACTTGCGCCAGCGCGCTCGAACCGGACAGTACCTTCCACCGATCCACGACCGGCTGAATTTCTGCGGCAACGACGTTGGCGAGCTCGGACAGGCTGGCCTCATTGCTCTCTTTGCCATCCGCTAAAAGCGTGGCAACAGCGGTATTCAGTGCTTCGCCCATCGACGCCGCACTTAAAGATGGGTCCGTACCTGCAAGAGCTGCCTCGTTAGCGCCAACGAAGCGCTGCGCCGCCTGATTGGATGAGACCCAGTCGGCGATAGCCCGAGCCACTGCGTGCGCCAACGCACCCTCTGGTGTAGCAGGATTGGCGGCGTCATTGGCACCTGTTGGGAAAAGCTCGGCCAGCGCAGCCGACGAGAGCCCACTGGTCTGAGCGAATTTGAAGATCGCCGACGGCTCGACCGGATCTCCCACGACCAACAGATCAAAGCCAGGCAATGCGGTGCTGGACTGGGCCTGCTCGGCAACCGGTGCCGATGCAACTGGCGCGTCAGTTACCGAAGTCGCAACAGTAGCCCCGTGATGGGGGGTGGATGCCACCGGCAACTGCTTGCCGGTCGTAACACCCGCCTGCGCCTCTTCAGATGCCGCCAGCGCGCGCTTAAACGTGGTACCTGAGCCGCTATTCGGCGCCGACGGGGCGCTGTAACCTGTTGATTTACCCAGGTTTCCTAGCAGCTTGGCTATGTCTGATCCGATCTGAGAGTCCACAATTCAATCGCTTGTCACATTGTTTACTAAAGGTAGTTAATGCAAGTCGCGTGCCAAGTCTGCTCTGGCATAACTCTGAACCGCCCACTCATCGATGGCGTCGATCTCAATGCGCTCCCGCTGCATGCGGCGGGTGTCGAGGGTCTGCTGCTGCAAATGTTCGTATTTTTGCAGTACCTGCAGGGTTTTTTGATTTTGCTGCTGGGCGCGTCCAATCAGGTCCCTGAGTTCCATCAGCTGGCCCTCACAGTTGTTGCGCAAGACGTCCAGATCGGCCAGAAAGGACTTCATCACACGCCAATCGGCGATTTCCTGCCGGGTGTTAACGGTGAGTTGTTGACGAAAATGCTGTTGTCGCTCAGCCACCTTGTCGCGATTGGTCTCAGTTTCCCTCAGATGCCGGCGCAATTCAGCCAATCGGCTGAGTTCCTGTTGGTTCCGGCGTCGGTATTTCTGAACGAGGGGATCCCACTTAGTGGCCATGCTGACCCCGCGCTACAATTTGCGCCATCGCTGCGGCCGCTTGATCCATCGAGCACGACTCCGTGGCCTCCTGCCGGAGAAAATCCAGCATCATGGGCCTGATGGCAATCGCAAGATCGAGCTCGGGGTCCGTACCCTGCTCGTAGGCACCAACCATGATGAGATCGCGGTTCGCCTCATATAACGACCACAGTCGCCGAAAGTCCGTCGCCATTTTAATCTCGTGATGACTCAGTACTTTTGCT
>CAZXGO010000054.1:0-8789 GCA_964640035.1 uncultured Chitinophagales bacterium | reverse complement strand
AGAGCATAATTTGACCATCGAGTGATGCCCGTGCCACCTCGACGATGGGGTCCATGCCCTCGTCGTGCTCGGACAGCACCGTGTAAACGCTGGTGATGGACCCCTCTCCGTCGCCGGGGCCACCCCTCTCTATCAGCTTTGGCAGGTCGCTGAACACGGACGGCGGATAACCTTTGTTCGTGGGCGGTTCACCCGTCGCCAGGCCGATTTCACGCTGGGCATGGGCGATCCGCGTCAGGCTGTCACACAACAACAACACATCGTTGCCCTGATCGCGAAAATACTCCGCCACCAGATGGGCCACCTCCGCTGCCTGCCGGCGCATGACCGACGCACAATCCGAGGTTGCTAAAATCACCACCGCCTTGCGTAATCCCTCGGGACCCAGGCTCTCCGCCAAAAATTCGCCCGCCTCGCGGCCGCGCTCACCAATCAGGGCGAGTACCACCACATCGGCCACCGTGTGTCGGGTCATCATTCCCAGCAAGGTGCTCTTGCCCACACCCGAACCCGCAATCAGCCCCACGCGCTGACCTGTGGCCAGCGTCAATACGCCAGCGATAGCACGCACACCCACATCGAGAGGCGTGTTTACCGCCTTCCGCTTCAGCGCAGGGATCGATCGGCCAAAAAAGTGCGGCGTGAAGCGGGGATGAGCCAAGGGCTGCCCGTCGAGCGGGTTGCCCAAGGGATCAATAACGCGCCCGAGCAGGTGAGGGCCCACCGGCAGGCCGACCCGGCGGTTGACCAGTCGTATTCGGCTCTCCCGGGACACGCCAACCGTATCTGAAAACGGTATCAGTTTGAGCGTCTGATCTGAAAACGCCACGACCTCCGCCGGCACATTTGGCGCCGCGGGATCATCGGTCTCGATTTCACACATGGCCCCCATCGGTGCCTGTAAACCATCACATTCAACAACATGGCCGGAGACATGGCGGATCTTTGCCCATAGCCAAGCTTCGGGGGCGGTCAGGTGAGGCCAGAACTGATCGGCTCGCGACACCTGGTCACTCACTGGCGGGTCATCACTCATGGCTCGATCGGCCGCTCGGGAAATTGCGCTACCAGCTGCTCCCGAAGCTGGGCAAATTCACCTTCCAGTAACCGCTCAATCGCGATGTGGTCGTAGTGAATGGCGATATCGCCATCAGCCAGTGCCGGATCAACCGACAATGTCACCGGCTGGTCGGGGAGCATTTCAGCGAGCCTTTCTGCCGGCACCCACTCAGCCATCGCCGCGGAAACCTTGATTTCGACGGGGATGTCCTCTGGCAATTCCGCCTGCTGCAATGCCCGGCGTAAATAGTCCCTGAAAAAGCTTTCGTCCGTTTCCAGGGCATGAAGGCAAACCGTCTTCGCAATATCAAGAGACAGATCGGTGACCACCGGCCATACGCGCGGTAATGCGGCCATCTCGCGCTGAATCACTGCCTCGATCCGTTCTGCCAGAGCTTCCCGTTGTTGATTCTCCAAATTGGATTGGCGAATCCCCTCCGCGACACCCTCTTGATAACGTGCCTCCAATAGCGTTTCCATATCAACGGGTGCTTCCGCAGACAGGGCATCCTCAACCTCGCCCTCCAACGGCTCATCACTTGCCTCTGGGCTCGCTGCTCCATCTACGGATGCTTCAGCGTCATCGTCAGATTCATCACCGAGCTTGTGCCACTGAGTCGCTTCAAAACCCAACGATCGTTCTGGTAAATCGCCGGCGAGGGAGGCCTCGCTGAAGGCTCTCGCTCGGCGATCGGCAGCGAGGAGCTCATTGAGCTCCCAAACAACAGTGTCAGTCGCTTTAGACAAAGTCATCTCCGCGACCTGCCAGCACCAGTTCACCCGCATCCGACAGCTTTCTCGCGATTCTCATGATGTTCTTCTGTGCGTCCTCCACATCGGAAATACGCATGGGGCCCTTGGACTCCATATCATCAATAAACATGGCTTTCGCACGTTGCGACATGTTGTCGAAGAACTTGTCACGGGTTTCTTCACTGGCGCCTTTAAGTGCCACCATCAACAGATCCGACTCGATGTTTCTCATCATGACCTGAATAGCGCGATTATCGACCATCGACAGATTTTCAAAGGTGAACATGTTGTCCTGAATTTGCAGCGTCAGCTCTTCATCCAGGCTAGTCAGGGCCTGCATCACCGAGGTTTCCATATCCACTTTGACAAAATTCATGATCTTGGCGGCGGTTTTAACACCACCAAAGCTGGAAGATTGGGCAGAAGAGTTACTGGAGAACTGGGCAGCCATAATTCTCTCAAGCTCGTCCATTGCCGAGGGCTGCACGGTCTCCAGTCGCGCCACGCGCTGCATCACTTCACCGCGGTTTTCTGGGGGAAGGAAACTGAGCACGTCGGCTGCGACATCGTACTCCAGTACGGAAAGAATAATCGCGATCACCTGCGGATGCTCATTGATAATCATGTCGGAGATCGCGCGGGCATCCATCCAGCGAAGGATCTCAAGGCCTTTGGTGGAACCCCCGGGCAGAATCCTACTGAGCACGGTGCTGGCTTTGTCCTCACCCAGAGCTCGCTTCAAAACTGACTCCACATAATCAGTGGTGCCCAAACCCAGATTGGTCTGCTGTTTGATCGTGCCAACAAAATCATCGAGTACCGCGCTCACCGTTTCCTGGGAGAGATCCACCACGCCCACCATCGCGGAGCCCAATGCCTGCACCTCACGAGGATTCAGGTAACGAATAATGTCCGATGCCTGTGTCTCACCCATCAACAACATGATGACGGCAGCACGCTCGGTGGAGGTCATCGTCTCCAGCTCAGCGCGAACCACGTCGGAGAGTTCCTTAACGTCCTCGGCGGGTGCCGGTTTCTTTGCCGCTTCAGCCATGGTGTAACCCCCTTAAACGGGCTTGATCATCTTCTTCAACACGTTAGCCACACGCCCGGCGTCCTCTGCCACCAATAAGCGCACGATCGCCACTTTGTCATCGTAGCTGTTTGCTGTGTCCAGCATATCTGCAGAAATCGCTGACTTTTTAGGCTTAAGCTTGGCTTTAATCTCGTCAAGCGACTCGCCGTCCTCCAGCGCTTTTCTGTCCGCCATACTGAGTTCGCCATCAATAAGCTGCTCAGCCAACAGCGCGTCATTTTCCTCAATCTTGGGCATGTAAACCCGCAGGACCGGCGCAATCACCAGGAGAAAGAACGCAATCAGGCCAATAGACGTCATGCCGTGTCGGCCCCATTCGATAATGGCGGGGTCCTTGTGCCAAGGCAAATGATAGTCCTGAGGTGGGTCTGTAAAGAAAGGGGCCGATGTCAGGGTAAGGCTATCCCCCCGCGCCGCGTCATAGGGCAAGGCAGTCAGTACCAGCGCGCGTAATCGCTCCAGCTCGTCGGCCATAAACTGCTGCAATTCGGCAGCGGGAATTGGTGCCAGGGACGCAGCTGCTCCTCCGAGGGCGTCACCCTCTCCATCAGCGCCTGCCTCGAGAAGGTCCCCGGCCGGGGTCGGCTGCTCATCAAGTGACGCATAGTAGCGGCGCTTCGCCAGATCCCTGAGAGATTCCTCATTGACAATGACGCCCGCCGTCATCGATGTCACGCGCCCCGCCTGTTCCTTGACAAAGGTGATCTCTTTATCCAGCTCATAATTGCGCGTGGTTTGCTCGCGTTCGGTAGTCGCCGTCTGGGTATTGGTCGGGTTTGCGGCCACCTCGCCCTCTGGCACCACTTCGGGCTGATCGGGGGGAATATTCGTCGTGCCGCCAGGCACGCCGGACGCCGCAATGCCCGTTTGTGAGTCTGCCGTAATCACTTCGGATCGTACCTCAGCTCGGTCTGGCTCGAAGTCCAGGTATTGCTCGCGTGTGGTTTCGCGCTGGGTAAAATCCATCTCGAGGTTTACAACTGTACGGACATTGCCGCCGCCGAGCGCTGGGATCAGGAGCTCGCGGATACGCTCGGCCAATTCAGCCTCGCGCTCGGCCTCAAACCGGGCATTATTCAGCGCCGGCGTCCCATCCTTGTCGGCGTTGCTACCCGTCAACAAGTTGCCGTAATGATCGACCACCGTCACATCCTGCGTCGCCAGGTAGGGCACGCTGGCACTGACCAGATGAACGATGGAGAGCACCTGCGCCGGGTCCACCACGCGCCCCCGATACGGCTTTACAATAACGGACGCCTTGGCGGGCTGCCGGTCGCGGACAAATACGCTCTGCTTTGGTGCCGCAAGATGCACGCGCGCCGTTTCGATGGTACTGATCTCGGTAATCGTTCGAGCCAGCTCAATCTCAATCGCATTGTTATATTGCACTTGCTCCATGAACTGACTGGTGGTCATGGAACTGCCTTCTGCAAGGCTTCCCATGCCGCCTTCAGCCGCGGCCCGGGGGATGCCCTGAGAGGCGAGGAAAATACGTGCGGCTTGGAAGTCGTTTTCGGGCACCTCCAGGCGGCCGGTCGACTTGTTAATTCTCACATCGTAATTGGCGGCTTTTAGCGCCTCGAAAGCCAGCTGCACATCGGCAGATTCGAAACCGTCCGACACGCTACGAAAGGGCGTAGAGGTCATAATGGACCAGAAAATAAGCACCACGAGGAGCGACAGCAGACCAATAATCGCGGGCATCGCACGCTTTACCGCTGGCTGCGACATCACATCGCGCACTGCGGGCAGCGGTGGCCCCTGATTGGCCGCACCACCCGCACCTTGTTCAGCAGGCACGGCGGCTTTGCCGGACTCCGCAGGGGGGTTGGTTGTATCGTCCACTTCGGTCGCCGATCCCTCAATCAAAGGGCGTTGCTCGAGTGCTGCTTCCATTATCTCTTACCTCATTGTCCACATGCCCGGCGCTTTATACCGGCATGCTCATGACATCCTGATAGGCTTTCAGAACTTTATTGCGCACCTGCAAAGTGGCCTCAAAAGCCACCGATGCGCGCTGCGAATCAATGAGGACGTCTGTGACACTGACATCACCGCGCGCCTCAAAATTAGTTTTTGTCTCGGCTGATTGCATTTGCGTTTCATTTACGGACCGGATGGCTGCAAGCAAATCAGACGCGAAACGGGATTGCTGTTGCTCATTACTGACTCGAAGAGACGCGTCGGCCGCTTGGCTGTTGGCCAACTCGGCCTGCCGGATGACGTTCATCACGCCCTGCATGTTTGCTCTATCAATCATGAGGCACCTATCGATTGCATGGCGTCGGGTTCAGACGCCTTGAGTTTCTGGAGTTTGTGGCGCAGCGTTCTTGGGCTAATACCCAAGCGCTCAGCGGCTTCTTTTTTGGAATCGGTCTCCTGCAGCGCAGCCTGGATCAACTGCCATTCGGCTTGCTCCTTGGCGGATACCAAATCTTGGTCTGCGTTCACGCCAAATTCGGACATCGGCGGCGCGGCAGCAGGGGCCGACGCACCGGCGGACGCAGTCGCACTGAGCGTGTCGGGAGAAAACTCCAACGCGTCAAAATAAATGTGCTCGGGTTGAATCACGTTATGAATAGCGAGCACTTTTGCGCGGCAAATGACGTTATCCAACTCGCGAACGTTACCCGGCCAGTCGTGGGTCATCAGTTGTTGGATGGCGGCTTCTTCGATCTGCATGCTGAGCCCGGCCAGCTGTTCTGAGGCGGCAAAGGTAATCGCCAGCTGGCGAATATCCTGGGGGCGCTCCTTCAGCGGCGGTATACCGATATGAAAGGCATTCAGGCGATAGAGCAAGTCTTCTCTGAACTCACCTCGCTTGACCAGCTCCACCAAATTTCGGTTGGTCGCTGCAACGAGGCGAACGTCAAAATGAATCTCTTTAGTGCTGCCGATGCGCGCTGCTTTACGTTCCTGAATAACGCGCAACAGCTTAGGTTGGATATGAAGCGGCAACTCGCCCACCTCATCGAGAAACAAGGTGCCGTTGTGTGCCTCTTCAAAGATACCGGGCTGGTCTTTGATCGCGCCAGTAAACGACCCCTTGATATGCCCAAACAAAATACTTTCTACCAAATGTTCAGGCATCGCCGAGCAGTTCAGCGCGATAAACGGGCCAGAGGAGCGATTAGAGGCGTTGTGCAGAATCTGAGCGACCACTTCTTTGCCCACGCCCGAGGGGCCAGAAAGCAGTGCAGTCACATCTACCTGAGCGACGCGCTGAACCAACGCGAGCATGGCTTTGCTGGTCGGGTCACTGAAAACCACCTGCTTGCGCTGGCCCCGCGCATCAATACTCGGTTGCGTGCCTCCCTCAAGTGACTGGGGCGGCTGGGAGGCACCCGCCTCCCATGCGGCGTGCACCTGATTCAGGATGAGCTTCCAATCTGCGGCTTCAGAATAGGTTTCTAGGGCGCCAAAGTGTGCCAGTCCGGCGAGATGCGCCAGTTTGACGTCGCCCTCGGGGCATAACAGGACGGAACCCTCCGGCGACTGCTGCAAGACCTGCTGCAAATAGCGCGCCTCAACCGGCCAGGCAGGACCTACCGCTATGCAGGAGGGGCTGCCTTGCGCTGCCCTCGCGGCAAAAGTATCGGGCGCCTGAGTGAGAAGAAGGTGCTTGTCGGCGAACGCCTGCAGACATTCCTCGGGAAAGCCTGTCCCGCGAACAGCCAGCACATTGAGCTGTGAATCTGCAATGGAGCTTCTTGACACTGAACCGCTTCCCCACACGTGTAAGCACACTACTGCAAAGGCAGGGCCAGCATTTTTTTAATGAATAATTTCAGTAGGTTAAATAAAGAGGGGCGCTTAAAGCCGCGTTAAATTGACAAGATTGTCAAAAAATTGACGGCTAAGCGTCAGGTTTTAGCAATACCCAACCGGCTCATCTTTTCGATCAGGGTAGTCCGCTTTACCCCCAACAATCGGGCAGCCTCTGAGATATTGCCATTGGCGTCGGCCAGCGCCCTCTCGATCAACTGCCGTTCAAAATCACTGACCCGGTCTTTCAAGGAGGCCTCGGTCAACTCGACTTCGGTGGGCGCCTCCGCCGCCGTGATCCCCAATACGCGGCTCAGACCATCTGCGTCATCCTCGGCAAAGTCAGCAAAAATCTCGGATTGAACATCGCGCAAAGGATCTCTCGTCGAACCGCCGGCATCGGCTACCTCTGAACCCATCAGATTAACCATCTGTGGGGGTAAAAAATCGGTGGGCAACTCGTACAGATTGATTGTTTCCCCGGGATAAAGTGCAGACAGCCGCCTGCAGAAATTCTCTAATTCGCGAACGTTCCCCGGCCAGCGATACGCCTGCAGCAGGCTAATGGAACGGGCATTGAGTTTTATCGTCTCTCCTCGCAGCGCATAGGCATCGCTAAAGTAATCGAAGAGCTCCACGATTTCTTCGGGGCGCTCACGAAGTGGCGCCACCGTGATGGGAATCACGTTCAGACGAAAAAACAGATCTTCGCGGAACTGGCCCTGATCAATGAGCTCCTCCAACGGCTTATGGGTCGCTGAAATGATGCGCACGTCCACGGCAATTTCCTTACCGGAACCCACAGGGGTCACCACACCCTCCTGCACCGCACGCAATAGTTTTGCCTGCAGGTCGGCGGGCATATCCCCAATTTCATCCAGCAACAATGAACCGCCGTCGGCAAGCCGCATTCTGCCCTGGTAGCTACTGACAGCGCCTGAGAAAGCGCCTTTTTCATGCCCAAAGAGTTCGCTTTCCAAGAGTTCGGTAGGAATAGCACTGCAATTAACGGCTATAAACTGGCCCTGCGATTCCCTGCCGGAAAGACGATGAATCTCTCTGGCAACCAACTCTTTCCCAACACCGGTCGCACCACGCACCAGCACGGGGGCATCGGTCGGGGAAATTTTTTCGAGATAAGCGAGAAGCTCTCGGGTAACCGCACTGCTGCCGATCAGTCGCTGCTCTGTCGTCATCTCTGGCGCTGCACCCTAATTTAGCGACACGGGTTAGAGGCAGGCGTGGGGCCCGCCTCGCTTTGCGAGGATTCGGCGTTAACCGTGGAAATCTGGGTTATGTTGGCGCCCACGATAATCTCCGAGTTGGATACGGGGCGATTATACCGTTGGGCTTTCGGTGATCCCGCACCCACTACCACAACCACATTTTCCGTGACTGACTCTGACCCGGGCGCCGACTGCGTGCGGCTGGCGACTCCCTCTCGTTCCATCTTTTCGCAAACGTCTTTATAGGAGGCACTGATAATGGGCTCTGCATACGACAAATTCGTCAGTAGAGGCACCATCAGGAAAAACCCGCATTTCAAATTCATGACGCTATTCGCTTATCGCCTCTTTCTTTTGCGACGCTCGCGGCCGCACCCTCGATGCCATTTCGCGTCCGGAGCCCGCGCAGCACGTCGTTTTTAGTACTTACCTTGCGATCGCCTTGCTGGCAACATACTGCATGCTTGAAAAAGCGGCAACCGCAGGTTGCCTATCTCCACGAGCCAAAGGAACGCCACGTTGAATAGCCGTAAGTATATTGGGTCACTTTTTGAGCGATCCTCTGAACACAAAGTCGCCGCTCGCCGACTGAATACGTTTTTGTTTGCGCTCATCATTATGAGCCTTATCGCTATTACATTGGAGTCGGTTGCCTCCATTGAATCTGCGTGGTCCTCGGAACTGCTCATATTCGAATTTATCTCAGTCATCCTCTTCTCGATTGAATACGTGTTGAGGATTTGGTCGGCACCCGACAATCGCGATCTGCAGGGCAACACAAACCTGCAAAAAAGGCTTAACTATATTTTCAGTTTCACAGGGCTGATCGACCTGATTGCCATACTACCGACCCTGCTGCAGTTCATCTGGGTCGGTGCCGACCTCAGATT
>CAZXGO010000053.1:0-15741 GCA_964640035.1 uncultured Chitinophagales bacterium | reverse complement strand
TTCGATTCCCCAATCGATAAGCCTTTGGTGAGTTCAACTACTTTTTCCAGAACGGTATCGTAGACGCTGTCGACGACCACGGCACGTGATCCTGCCGAGCACTTTTGCCCCTGGAAGCCAAAAGCGGATTGAACGATACCTAGCGCAGCGGCATCCAGATCGGCATCATCATCGACGACAACGGCATTTTTACCGCCTAGTTCGGTAACCACACGTTTGATGAAGTGACGATCGGGATCGGGTTTAGCTGCCAGCTCGGTGATATGGAGTCCAACACCCAAAGAACCGGTAAAGTTGATAAAGCGCGTGCGTGGACTCATCACTAGGCTTTCACCCACCTCGAGGTTATCGCCGGTAACAAAATTGAAAACGCCTTTGGGTAGGCCGACTTCTTCCAGTATTTCTGCGATGAGGTACGCCATCATCGGTGAATCAGGGGATGGCTTTGCAACGACGGTGTTACCGGCTACGATGGGACCCGCTGCCATCCCAAAGGTGATCGCAAAAGGGAAATTCCAGGGTGAAATCGAAACTCCTGCTCCAAGCGGGACGTACACTGTACGATCAACATCCCCAAAGGAGTCGATGACATCCATCCCCTCATCCAGTTTGAGGGCTAGACGAGCATAGTAATCGAGGAAGTCGATGGCCTCACAGGTTTCCGCGTCGGCCTCAATGAAATTTTTACCCACTTCAGTAATCATCCATGCGTTGATCTCTCCGCGACGACGACGAATCACATCTGCGGCTTTGAACAGGTAATCGGCTCGTTCTTTTGCAGGCACTCGCTTCCAGGAATCGAAGGCGTTCCAGGCCGCATCTAGGGCGCCCAAAGCCTGTTCTTTGCTAAGCATGGGGAAGGTACCGATCACTTCGCTCAGATTTCCAGGGTTGATGCTGTCGAAGGTACCTTTGTCGCCGGTGATCCACTCTCCATTCACATAGTTCTTGTATGTTTTCCCAAGTTTCGTTCGAACATCCCGAATGGCTGCTTTTTGAACGGCTGCCACCGTGGGGTCAGAAAAATCGAGGTACACTTCGTTAGCGAATGGTTTCATGTGCAAAAAAGACAAAAATGAAAAAAGGGATTTTTTAGATTGAATAGACTTCTAATATACCGAGTCTGCGTTTGGATTGCCATTACATATCGTTATATGATGGGAAAGGTTTGGAGATTACTTGAAAATGGGCGATTTGCTTGGTAGTTTATAGGTTTGACGACATACCCCAAAATGTAGCACTTATGAGTAAAATTAAAGTGGGCATCAATGGCTTTGGCCGTATTGGACGCCTTGTTGCCCGATCCATTATTACCAACTATTCCGATAAAATTGATATCGTTGGTATCAACGACCTGACCGACGCCGCTACCCTGGCCCATTTGTTCAAACATGACTCCTCCCAAGGTCCATTTCATGGTGAGGTATCTGTAGATGGTAATGCCATCATCATCAATGGTGATCGTATTGGTATCAGTGCCGAAAAAGATCCTGCCAATCTGAAATGGGCAGCGCTTGGTGCTGATGTCATTGTAGAATCGACGGGTTTCTTTACCAAGAAGGAAGATGCCGAGAAGCACTTGCAAGCCGGTGCAAAGAAAGTGATCATTTCTGCCCCAGCTACCGGCGACGTGAAGACTGTTGTACTCGGCGTGAACGATCATGTGATCGACAAAGAGACCACGGTTTATTCAAATGCCAGTTGCACCACCAACTGCCTTGCCCCGATGGTTAAAGTATTGGATGATCATTTCGGAGTGGTGAAGGGTTTCATGACTACCATCCACGCCTATACCGGCGATCAACGCCTGCTCGATGCACCACACAAAGATCTGCGTCGTGCACGCTCAGCAGCCGTTAACATCGTACCCACCTCAACGGGTGCCGCAAAAGCTGTCGGATTAGTTCTGCCTCACCTCAAAGGCAAACTTGACGGTGGCGCCGTTCGCGTTCCGGTTCCAACAGGATCACTCACTGATTTCGTTGCTGAAGTGAACAAAGAGACCACCCTCGAAGAAGTAACTGCCGCATTCAAGGCCGCTGCTGCGGGTCCGCTGAAGGGCATCCTTCAATTTTCTACCGATCCATTGGTGTCGACCGACATCATCGGCAATCCTTATTCCTGTATTTTCGATGCCGAACTCACCAAAGTGAGTGGCAAGATGGTAAAAGTGATTGGCTGGTACGATAATGAAGCTGGTTACAGCCAGAGAACAGCGGAGCTTATTCTTCGCATCGTGTAAGTAACACTCTTTATAAAGAAAAAAGGCCTGGAGATGATCCAGGCCTTTTTTTTATTCCTCTTAGGGGGTTCCAAATGTTGATGGAACAGTGTAGTATAATGGTGAATCGGGTCCGACAGGGATACCCGTAAGAATCCAGATCACCAACACAACGATACTCAGAAGCAGGAATAAGAGCGAGTACGGGAGCATAATCGAAATCAATGTTCCAATACCCAGATCTTTCTGATATTTCTGTGCGTAGATGATCACTAATGGGAAATAGGCCATCAAGGGAGTGATGATATTCGTGAAGGAGTCGCCAAGGCGATAAGTAGCCTGGGTCACTTCAGGGGATAGCCCCATCAGCATGAGCATCGGCACAAAGATAGGCGCCATCAAAGCCCATTTAGCAGAGGCGCTACCGATAAATAAATTGATAAATCCGGTAAAGACGAGGAATGCAATGAGCAGTGGAATGCCTGTAAAACCGATCGTGCTCAAAAATTCAGCACCACGGATGGCGGTGATGACGCCCAAATTCGACCAATTAAAGAAAGCCACGAAATGTGCGGCGGTAAAGGCCAGAACGATGTAGGATCCAAGGCTGCTCATACTATCGGCCATCATCTCCGCGACCTGCTTATCACTTTTGATTTTCCCAACAGTAACCCCGTAAACGATGCCGGGAACAAGGAAGAGGAACATCATAAGTGCAACGATAGAACTTAGAAAAGGCGCAATACTCAGACTTGCATTTGGATCTCTGAGAATGCCATTTTCTGGTACTACTAATAATGCAATCAGCACAGCCAAGACCAATTTGGTGAGACCGGCACGACGCAGACCCTTCCTTTCAATGGCCTCGATAGGCTTGGAGATACTATCATCGACGACATCCCCGCTGTAGGTTCCCAGCCGGGGTTCAACGATTTTCTCGGTAGCAAACCATCCAACGAGAGTATACAAAGGTACCATGAGCACCATGAGGTAGTAGTTGGAGGCTGCATTCACAGAGTACGTTGGGTCGAGCAGTTGGGCAGCGGGCTCAGTAAAGCTAGCCAGAAGCGGATCGAGGGAGGTCACAATAAGATTGGCGCTAAATCCACCGGAAACACCCGAGAAGGTTGCGGCTAGACCGGCCAGGGGGTGACGACCGGCGCTCATAAAGATGACGGCTCCGAGGGGGATGAGGACTACGTATCCAGCGTCCACGGCCATACTCGACATAATCCCTGCAAACACGAGGGAGGCCGTGAGCAGACTGCGTGGCACCTTTAGAACGAAGGTCTTCAGGGCGGCACTGATCATCCCGGTTTTATCGGCGACCCCAATACCCAGCATCACAACCAAAACCATCCCCAATGGGGCAAAACCAGTAAAGGTTGCAGGCATTTGGGTGAAAATTCGGATTACGTTTTCTTTTGAGAAGAGGTTGATGGCACTAATCGTCTCTTTCGTACCCGGGTGTATAGCACTGAGTCCGGCAAGTGTGGCTATCCAGGAGCCAAAAAGAACAATTACAATAAGAATGAAGAACAGGGTAACCGGGTCTGGGAGCTTATTACCGACATATTCCACCATATCAAGGAATCGGGTAAGTAAGGATTTCTTGGGTTTCGTCATGAGTGTAGGGTTAATCTTCAGTATGTCGTTCGGGTGTACCTTCGGATGGCATATAATAATCCATCAGGTCGAAATTTCCCAAGAGAATCGACTGGTTAAGCTCGAGATCAGACGCAAAAGGTGTTTACTGCTATTGGGATGCCAAGGCGCGGAGAACCTTTTCCATGGCGGGATGTAATTCAATCGAACGCCGCTGCATCATTGATCGGGCCGTTTGCAGAGCACGTTCGATTTCAAAAGCTTCGATGCCCTCATCGGTAAACCAGGAAAAATGCGCCAGTCGCTTGGGTGAAAACTCACGAGAGATGAAGCTGCTTCCCACTCCAAATTGGGAGCCGCTATTGAGCTTACTGCCGATAGCAACCTTTACATGATCAGCGAAAATAGAACCGAAAAATTGGAGTCCGGTATCGACCGAGGCACCCGAATGCCAGTCGTCGATACGGATATGGGTGTAATTATTCTTCAGATTACTAGTATTCGTGTCCGCACCAATATTCACCCATTCGCCGACCACAGAATTGCCTAGAAATCCACCGTGACTTTTATTTGAGTATCCCAAAAAGACGCTATTCTGCACTTCGCCACCAACCTTACAATATGGACCGACGGTCGTACCTGTGTAGATCTGCGATCCCATTTTGATCGTTGATGATCGACCAATCGAGCAGGTGCCTCGGATAGCTGAGCCTGCCTGAAGGTGAGCGCCATCATCGATATGGATGAATCCACCGTCAGGGATGAGAATAACCCCTGGTTCGATGATTACATCGCGGCCGATGTGAATGGCTTCTGGCTGGGTGTAGATGACTCCAGGGTAGTTTTGAATGGGTATTGTGCTGGGTTGGAGCAGGGATTGGTCGTGTAGAATCTGCTGCTCATTATGAATAAACAGATCGGCTGCGGTGTTGATCAAGGTCCCTTGTTCACAGTCCTGGCATTGGTATGCAGTCTGTTGCAGGAGATTTTGCTGATCGGAATGCATTCCCGATGAAGTGGGCTGAGGTCGTGCTGCGAGGAGGATGGATCCATGGATGAGGGCCTCACCCGTTTTTAATTGATTGACGCGGTCCAGGGCCTGCGTGTCGGGCATCCACCGGCCGTTAATGATCAGAAGTTCTGCGGGTAAGGAGTCTTTGGATGGGTATAGGAGATGGATTTCGGGCCGTGTAAGATAGAAGGCACTTTCGATGCCTAAACGGCGTTTCCATTTCTCGAAAATGGTGAAAATACCACATCGAAGATCAGCTGCAGCGCGGGTACTGGTGATCGGATCGATCAAAAAAGTGCGCTCATCATCAAAAAAAAGAAGACTTTTATTCAAAACGTTTCTATTATGAACATTGTGATCATCGGAGAACGCACAATCATCGAAGCGATTGTATACGGTAATGGTTCGATTGCCGTTACCCTTTGATAGAGTGACATGATAATGTATTAAACCTACGAGAAAAACCGGAACTTTTAGAAAGTAAACTTTATGTGTGGTATTGTTGGGTATGTTGGTCCAAATTCAGCTGAGCATTTTCTTATCAAGGGTTTGAAGCGATTAGAGTATAGAGGGTACGATTCGGCAGGGATATCTTTATTAAATGGGGATCTGACGACCATAAAATGTAAAGGCAAGGTCTCCAATTTAGAACAACTTGCGGCTAAGACCTCCCATGAAAGCCATCTGGGCATAGGTCACACCCGTTGGGCCACGCATGGTGAACCTAACGATATCAACGCCCACCCTCACCTGAGTAGTGATGGGTCTTTCACCCTGGTGCACAATGGAATTATTGAAAACTATGCCGCCATTAAAGAAGAGCTAAAAAGCAAGGGTGTGGTCTTCCAAAGCGAGACAGATACGGAGGTGATTGCACACTGGATCACCGAAATCATGCAACGTACTGGTCTGGCCTTTCCAGAGGCTCTTCCTCAGGCCCTGGGTCAACTAACGGGTACATTTGGACTTGCCATGGTGCATCGCGATTATCCGGATCGAATTTTTGTAGCGCGACGTGGCTCTCCCCTGCTCATTGGTGTGGGTTCGGGAGAGCATTTTGTAGCCAGCGATCCTGCTCCAGTGGTTGAATACACGAACAAAGTGGTGTATTTAGATGTTGATGAGATTGCGGAGGTCTGGGCTGATGGCTACAAAGTCACGAATATGAAGTCGATCGAGCTGGACAAGGAGATTCACGAGTTAGCCGTGAACCTGGAGCAGATAGAGAAAAAGGGATATGACCATTTTATGCTCAAGGAGATCATGGAGCAGCCAGAATCGATTGCCGATTGTATGCGTGGGCGACTCCGTACGGATCCAGCTCAGATTATGCTCGGTGGAATTGAGCCGGTGATGGATCGCCTTTTAGCCGCCCGACGTCTGATCATTGCTGCTTGTGGAACCAGCTGGCATGCGGGGTTGGTAGGCGAATATTTGTTCGAGCATTTGGCGCGTACCCAGGTTGAAGTCGAGTATGCGTCCGAATTCAGATACAAAGATCCGATTATTAGTGAGGATGATGTGTTATTGGTTATCAGCCAAAGTGGGGAGACAGCCGATACCTTGGCTGCCTTGCGACTGGCAAAAGAGCGTGGAGCCTTTGTGATTGGAATCTGCAATGTGGTGGGTTCTACGATTGCCCGTGAGACCAATGCCGGGGTGTATACACATGCCGGACCCGAGATTGGGGTGGCATCGACGAAGGCGTTTACGGCTCAGGTGTCCGTTTTAGCGATGATGGCACTTCGATTGGGTCAACTCAAGGGTACTTTGGATGAACAACGATTCCAGCATCTTACAAACGAGTTGGCACTGATACCCAAGAAGGTCGCTGAAATCACAAAAAATCATGCTCATATTAAAGAGATTGCCAGTTTGTTCTCGTATGCTCCGAATTTTCTCTATTTAGGCAGGAGTTATAATTATCCGGTAGCTTTAGAGGGTGCTCTGAAGTTAAAAGAGATCTCCTATTTGCATGCTGAAGGGTATCCAGCAGCGGAGATGAAGCATGGACCTATTGCTCTGATTGATCAGTACATGCCGGTGATCGTTATTGCGGCCACCGATCATACCAATGATAAGATGATCAGTAATATTCAGGAGGTCAAAGCCCGCAAAGGACGCATCATTGCCATTGGTCCAGCCACGAATACCGAGGTCGCCGATTTAGCTGAGTTTTACATTCCGATTCCGTCGTGTGAAGATGCTTTTTCTCCCTTGCTGACGGTGATTCCCTTGCAGATTTTATCGTACTATGTAGCGGTAAACAGGGGGAATAACGTCGATCAGCCTAGAAATTTAGCCAAAAGTGTTACGGTGGAGTAGGCGACAGATATCCGGGTTGATTTCCCTGTGTTTACTGAGGTTTTCAAGAGTTTTATCACCAAAGGTGTACTACTACGGTTCCCCGTATTTGTGGTGGAATTGTGTAGTGGAATCTTAAGTGTGGTGTTTAGGTCGTGAGAGTTGTTATTATTACGTATCGAATCAACTGGATAAAAAACATTAGTCAACCTATCCGAGTATTAGTGCCCATGGGCGTGTTTTCGGCGATTGTTGCAAAATAACTTTCAGGATGCCGGTTATTGGTATCGATAAAATCATCCCAATAGCACCCCAAAGAAAACCTCCGATCACCAGGGCAACCATAGCAGCTAGAGCATTCACACTCACTTTACTGCCTATCACTTTAGGGGTTATAAAATTACCCTCAAGGGTTTGGACAACAACGAATAATATGATAACTGCTATCGGATAGAAGAGACTATCGGTCATGATTAATGCGATCACAATGGGAGGTATGGAACCGATGATAATCCCTACATAGGGGATAATCGTCAGTAATGCGGCCACAATCCCAAAAAATACAGCATAGGGAATTCCGATCAGAAGTAGTCCTCCCACGTTGAGTACGGCCATGATGATGACAACCAATGACAAACCTGACACATAATTTAGGATTACCCCTTTAGAATGATCAAGTGTATCTTCGACGCGGTTGCGGGCATCTGGATCATTTACAGCGATAAAAAAATCTTGAAAACGCTCACGATAGTAGAGCATCAGAAATACATAAACTGGAATGAGCGCCAGATATGTAAACAGATTTGCCGTCGTGTTAATTGTACTTTGAATAAAGGTTCCACTACTTCCTAATAACTTCTCAATTCCAGAATAGAGGTATTCGGTCTGTCGGGCTGCACTAATACCTAGATCCGTTTCCAGATAGCTAGCAAAGCTTACATACCAGAGCTCCAGCTTGCCAGAAATTTCGGGCAGATCTTCAGCAATGGCAACTGCCTGATTAAGAACGATGTAGATGAGCGAGGTGATGATCCCAATTAGGACAATCATCAACGCTGAGATGGCAAGGGCACGAGGAAACTTCCAGCTTTCGAGACGATTTACGGCCGGAACCAAGAGTATTGCAAAAAAAGCAGCCACAATAAGGGGCATGATGATGGGCTTGCCCACGGTGAGCACGATGTACCCAAAAACGAGTCCGGCAAGAGCGATGACTACGCGCATACGTTAGAGCTTATTTTCAATGTGAAGAGTGGATGACATTGCTTGATGATACGATTTGGAAATGAATTTTTTGAACATAAAAAAACCCCCGACTCACAGAGACGGGGGTTTAAACTATCGAAATGGTTGGTTGATGTTTACAAACTGATGGTGAATTCGACTCTACGGTTCAAGGCACGACCTTGAGCTGTACTATTTGAGGCAGCTGGTCGAGTCTTACCATAGGCTTGTGTGGTGAGGCGTGACTCGTTGATACCGTTAGAAATCAAATAATTCTTCACAGCATCCCCACGGCGAGCAGACAAGCTGTTATTGTAGGCATTGGATCCGATATTATCGGCATGAGCCTCAATCAATACTTTGTACGATGGGTTCTCAGAGAGAATATTTACAATTTTGTTGAGCGCTTCAAACGATTCGGATTTCACCTCATACTTGTCGAAATCGAAGTACACTTTATTGAGCATCGCATTGATGGCTTCGATATCGTCTTTTTTGATTTCTGGGCAGCCTTTATTGGCTACTGTACCGGCTTCATCCGGACACTCATCGATGTAATCGGGTACACCATCGCCATCGCGATCGGGACATCCATCAAACTGGCACAGACCAGCTGCATCCGGACACTTATCCTGAGCATCGGGAATACCATCCCCATCACTGTCAGGACATCCAAAGAATTCGGCTACGCCTGGAACATCTGGACATTTGTCGAACGCATCTTCAATTCCATCACCATCGCGATCCGGACATCCATCAAATTTTTCCAAACCAGGAACGGTTGGACAGCGATCCATGAAATCGGGTACACCATCGGCATCGTTGTCTTTGGGGCAACCAAATTCATCCACCTGAACACCACGAGGCGTATCCGGACAACGATCACGGTAGTCAGGAACACCATCTGCGTCAGAATCCGTAGGTTTCTTTCCAAAGGCATAGGTTAGTCCAATCGTATGATACATAAACGCATCAGGATCCTTACTTGAGCTTTCAAGGTCAAAGTTACCCAATACTTTATTCCAGGTGGTTTCGATGTCGAAGGTCACATTATCATCCAATTTAATTTTGAATCCACCACCAAGAGGAACGTTAGTCGTACCAAACTTCTCGCGATCGTTGGCACTGTTTCTGCCGCGTAGAACGTCATTATAATTATATCCAAATCCAGCCAGCAAATACGGACGAACCAGGGAACCCTCTCTAAAGAGCTTTGCTTTAAGGTGAACGTTCGTGTTATACATCTCGTTCAAATAGAAATATGGTCCACCATTATAATTGGCATTATAGTGATCCAAACGAGCAAAAGAGAATGCCAATCCGAAATCAAAGGTCTTCGTCAGATATCGGGAATAGGAGATCCCTGCCATGAAATCGGAACTGGAGAATTGTGAATATTCATCACCGGAGCTTCCTGCATATTTCTGAATTCCGTAAAAAGCACCAAAACCATTTTTTTGTTCGGCATTTTGGGAGTAGGACTGACCTACCTCGACAAATAGCATAATGAGGATTGCCAGGAAACTTTTATAGTTGCTTGATCTTTTCATAATAATCCTGCTAAAAGATTTGTTCATATCAAAATCGAGGCGGGTATTTGTATCTTTCTCCATTATACCCAAGTTAGTTGTTGAAGTTCCCGAATTAGAGCAATGGCCTTTAAAGGAGAGCCTATTCGTAAAATAGACGCTCTCGTTGCACTCATAAGGTCCGTCTAGCTTTAGAAATTGGGGAAAACAACGTTTTATTTCACTAATTGACGATAGATTCCCAGACCTTTACCAGGGACAAGTCGTGGGTTTACAAAAGCCCAGGCTACCAGTCCATCGTCGGTGCTTGGTTCCAGTAAGTAAAAAATTAAATTCCGTTTAGGATTATTGGTAGTCACTCTGTACATGGCATTTTCTGGACGAGCAACCAAGGTCCAGGACCCTGTAACGGTGTTTATAATGCGATCCTGAAATGGTCTTGGTGCTTTGACTACTTGATTTGGCACAAATACCTCCAAACTATCTGGAGCATCAGTCATTTCTTCGATCTGTATTCCATGCGCTTTGAGTTTAATAAGAACGGTATCCATATGGCCATCTGAATTGTCGATGTAGTATGCATAAGGTACCTTTTCATAGCGTGTGGGAGTGAAGGCTCGAAAATTCCTGATGGTTCTTTCCTGAGTCTGAGGGCGCATTTTGAAGGTCATCCGATTGATATCTTTGTGAACGACCGTATCCACAGATCCCATGATGAATGGTTCTTCAACAGGTTCAGCGAAGGTGAATGCCGTACCTAGACTATCCATGGGTGAGCCTGTATATTCGAGGTATGCAGCATCCATGAGTCTGCGTAGCTCGTTGAGTTGCTGAGATTGATCGGCGCTAACCTGCAAGGTCGATACTACAAAATCGTAGGTGGAAGCAATTCGAGACTTGAAATCGACATACGAGTATGACTCACTAAGCACCGTGAGACGATTACGCAAGCCATAGTAATTGGTTCCAAACCTTGGTTGGGGACTAAAAGTAGCCCAACCGGAATCGGGATTGTTTCGAACAAAATTACCGTATTCAAAAATCCTCCAGTCACTGTCAGCCATCTTCTCTTTGATGACCGGCATCATCACTCGATCCTGATAGGATACAATCTGGGGATGAGTGTTGGGGTTTAAGGGAGTCGAATACGTAAGATGGTAACCGTGGTATGAACCGTTCGTAGTGTGCAGATCCATAAAAAGAATAGGATCCCAGTAGGTGAAGGCTCTGCCGATCAAAGCCCGTGCTTCAGGGCTTTCCAATTTCATGTAATCCCTGTTTAAATCAAATCCTTGCCGATTGGTACGAACGCCAACGCTGTCGGGGCCATTTTGGGTGATTCGATTCAGGCGATCAAAATCATCGTTACCATCAGCATTATAAATGGGTGCAATCATGATGGTGAGTTTGCTCAGAAGGTCACGATGTTTACCATCAGCAAATTCCAAGAGGAGTTTCATCATGGCATCTTTACCCTCTACTTCACCACCGTGGATATTCGCCATCACAAAAACGAGGGGGCGGTCGAGGGCATGGGCTTGCTCAGGATTCGTCACTTGCTGATCGGATAAAATGACCAGTGGAAGGATCTTTCCATCGTTGGTGTAGCCCAGGGTATCGACATACGCATTGGGCATTTTAAACGCCACATACTTTACTACATCGATCACTTCCTGGTAGGTAGAGGTTCGAGTGTAATTACTGGTTTCGAAGGGCAATTCGGGACGTGAAGGCTTCTCTTCACACGAGTATAAGCTCGTAAGAGCAAGTACAGTTAATGATACAAGTCCAAGCAGAGACAGACGAGACATGAGTAATCCTATTTCTTTTGAAGAGCTCGAATAGAACATCCAGCGGCACCGGCAAGCCCGGAAAGGAGTCCGCCGAGAAGTGCTGTAACCATAATCAGAACGAGACCAGATGGCAACGTAAGCAAGTTTGCGAAATTATCAAAGAATGTAGTGTCGTAGCTGGAATAGGACCAAAACGTCAATCCACCCCAAACCAGAACGCCAGCAGCGAAGGAATGCAGAGTACTATCTATCCAACCTTTACCCAGGAAGAGGGCTAAAAAGAAGCTTACTAGGGGAAAAGCCCACCAAGAGAGTAAATACTGTGATATAAATCCAAGTACTATTAGCAGTATAAATAGCATGTTACTTTCCTTTTGCTTTGAGGGTTAAGGTGGCAACAGTAGTCTGGGGTCTGTCTTCAATCCCTTTCAAGAACAAAAGTTCGTGTAATTGCCCTGAGGCCCAGGTTGGGATGTTATTCTTGAAATACGCTGAAGCAGGATTTCCAGATTGGCCGCCGGGATACACTCCCCAGGCCTTGACTTCATCCTCGAGGGAGACGACCATCTTCCAGCTTGGACCATTTCCATTTCGGAAGGCATTTACGCACTCGGCACATCCACCCGCTTCCACTTCGGTGGCATTAAATGGAGCAAGATTGAGCAAATGGTTGATGTTGGCGTTTTGTGATTTAACCCATGTCCAGGTGGATGGATCCGGTGATTGTTGCTTCTCAACATAGCGGATCGCTTTCACAAACGAGCGTTGGAGTAGCTCGTCGAGACGTTCCGTTTCCGGTGTTTTTTTGTCATCAATCCACTCCCCATCAGGATACATCAACAATGCCTTTGCCATAATGTCTCGCTGCGGAGTGGCAAACAAGGCACCCTCCGGATATTCATCCGTCCAAATGGCATTATTGAGCTCGACCCACCAGCGTTGAAATAAAGCACCGGCGCCGCGACCAGCAAGAAGCTGATAATCCCAGGATTGCATCAGTTGCTTATGGGATGTGACATCGAGGGTATCGGTATTGAAATCTTTAATTCCTTCTAACATACGGGGAAGAATAAGCTCGGCATGCAAAGAGTAGCTATCCTTGAGCAACTGAAACATGGAATCAGGAGTGGCCTGAGTCATTGTCGTTAGGCGCTGATTAATGCGCATTCCACGTTCAAAAGGGGCAAAAGCATAATCCAGGTAATAGGGATACTCTTCAGGAGCTGCAGGATGTTGATTGGCTGAGCTCACAAAACCCCGTGCAGGATTATGAATTTGAGGCAGATGTTCTCTAGGGATAAAGGATTGCCAACTGTAGCGAGGATCGCTGCCATCACCGGGGTACTTGCCCTGACCTTCCCATTTGACCGGTAGCGCTCCATTACTGATAATGCCAACATCGTTGTCTTGGGTCGCATACACCAGGTTCTGAGCCGGAGCACGAAATGTGGTGATGGCTTCCATGATATCTGCTTTATTCTTAGCCCGGTTCAACTTGAAAATCGTGAGCATTTCGTTGGAAGGGTCATGGGCCATCCAACGCATAGCATGTTCTGGCGGACTCATCACATTAAAAGCTTTTTCGCCATGGTAAAGGGCTACGGGTCCGTGATGGGTATAATACACCTGATCAACGACGTCAGCTTTTCCTTTCACTTTGATGATCTCTGTTTTTACGGATGCGCTCAGCCACTCTCCATCGAAGAGGTATTCACTGCGTGTACTGTCTTTCCAGGTGATTTCCAGCCAATCGAGCACATCCGAGCCTGTGTTGGTGAGTCCCCAGGCCACATGTTCGTTAAAACCAATCGTAACCCCAGGGGTTCCGGCCAGACCAACCCCATAGACGTTGACATCCGGGGAGCTGAGCTGCATTTCGTACCAGATGGCCGGCAGGGTCAGATTCAGGTGAGGGTCGTTGGCCAGAAGCGGGCGACCGCTTGCCGTCTTGCTGCCATGAAGAGCCCAATTGTTGCTTCCATTATATGGATTTGGCATAAATGGGGGCTCGCCAAGTAGTGAACGCGATACAAAAGAAGTCTCTGGAGCCGCCGGAATTGAGATACCATCCTTTGGCCAGGACGTGCCACGGGGGATGATGGGATCGACCCAATCTTGCTGGTTGCTAAAGAACAGATCCATAAAGGCGTCGCCTTTAATCAGACGGGTGTTGGCCATACGATGCTCTGATGAGGATGACGACAGATCCTGGCGAATATTCATGAACATGAGGGCGGTCTTGACGGTTGACCATGGCTCGGGAGCGTAGCCCAATAATTTGAACTCAAAGGGGTAATCGGCTGGTGACAATTGGGCGATCCAGGCGTTGATCCCAGCCGTAAAGGCCGCATTAAGGGCACGGGTTGTATCGTTTTTATCGAATTCGGCGGCCAGTTTTTCGGCGGAGGTAACCATGCCAATACGGCGCTGATAGCGATCGAACTCAATGGTACGCTCACCGAGTACTTCAGATAGACGGCCCGATGCGGCGCGTGAGGCGAAATCGATTTGCCAGAGGCGATCACGAGCGATCACATAGCCCTGGGCGAAATATAGATCGTCGTTATGTTCGGCGAAGATATGGGGTACCCCGCGCTCATCGTATCGAATGACCACTGAACCCTGGAGTCCGTCGAGTTCAAGCGTACCGCTGGGTAGATCCGTTCCATTTGGGGTTGACCATATTCCATGGATGGGATCGAGGAGGGCTCCGAGGGCCGGGATGCTACCCCAGGGGCGAGAGAGGGTCCAGAGAGCGAGGATCAGCAGGCTCAGAAGAAGAAGAGCGCGGATATTAGACATAGGGGCTTGCGTCGGTTGGAAGCGGAACCTTGAAGTTAGCATTCCTGCGTGATCCATCCAAGGTTCCGTTACCGTGCGTGCAAGCCTGTGTTAAAAGTCCCGGCGTCCGACGAGCGACAGGGCTTTTTCTCGGGTGATGGCTCCGCGGTCGTAGTCGCGAAGGGTCTGAACATCCATCTGAAGCTCGATACCTGTTTGGAGAAGTACTTACACATTGACTGAGAGGAACTTAGCAGGCTAGAAAAAAGGAAAGCGGTGAATTGATAAGAACATAAAAAAATCTACAAACTATATTAATTCTAGTACATTTATACTAAGTCTTTGTTGATCCATATGTTACTGTTTTTTACCTGCAAATTTGGATCATTTTTCGTGTTTTTCAGTGTCTTGCTTGCTTGACAAATAGACCTTTGAAGCGCTACTTTGTGGGAGAAAGTGGGGGAAAGTGGGAGATTTTTCCTGACTTTGAGGCACACTAATATTTAAACATTTAACCGGTTGTCGTGGCGCGATTTAAAGGCGAATACGAACATTCTGTAGACAATAAAGGGCGCGTAAGCTTCCCCTCTCGTCTACGTAAGTACTTGAATCCAGCGATTCAAGACCGGTTTACTATCCTCAAGGGCCTCGAAAAGTGTCTCTATTTATATCCTGAGGATCAGTGGGAGCTTGTCGAACAACGCCTCGAACGCATAAACTCCTTCTCCCGCGAAGGCCGCACTGTAGTACGTAACTTCTTACGCTCGGCCGACGATATCAGCCTCGACAACCAATCCCGTATTGCCCTGCCTCCCTCCCTGGCAGAATGGGCCGGGATCACCAACAAAGCCATTTTTATTGGCACTGGCGAACGTGTGGAAATATGGTCGCCCGATGAGTTAGATAAAGAAGATGCTTCGATGGATTTCGAATCCTATCAGGAGTTGTTTGAGAAAGTTCTGGGCAACGGAGGCGAGACTCCATGACGCACACCGACTACCATGTCCCTGTTCTTCTGAGTCAGTCGCTAGATGTGCTTATTACTGATCCTGACGGCATTTACATCGACGGAACCCTAGGCGCCGGTGGACACACCCGGGCACTCCTGGATCGTTTGGGTAAAAACGCCCGCGTCTTCGGGATCGATCAGGACGAAGATGCGCTTCAGGCATGTTCAGATATCCAGGATCCGCGCTTCACTGCCCTTAGAGGCAACTTTGGGTTTATGGATGCCCTGATACCCGCTGAATTCCGAGGAAAAATTACAGGGAT
>CAZXGO010000052.1:0-15800 GCA_964640035.1 uncultured Chitinophagales bacterium | reverse complement strand
TATGATGATAAATCGCACCCCCACCAACATATACTTCATCTGCATATAAATTTCTATTTACATTAGACCTTAACTCATTTCAACCTATTCATAATGAAAGATTTCTGGGATCATCGGTATCAAGAAGAAGAATATGCCTACAGTACAAAACCCAATGAATATCTAAAACAGGTTTTACCAAAATACACTCCAGGTACAATTCTATTTCCAGCAGATGGTGAAGGAAGGAATTCTGTCTACGCTGCTACCCTGGGTTGGGAGGCCTATGCCTTCGACATAAGTATCGAAGGAGAACGAAAAGCACAAAAACTGGCTTCAGATAAACATACTGTAATACACTACCAACTTAGTGCATTACATCAATCACAGTTTCCCGAAAACCATTATGAGGCTATTGCTCTGATCTACTCACATTTCCCTTTCAGCGTTCGACAAGAGATGTATCAATGGATACACTCAAGTTTATGTTCTAAGGGAGTACTCATCATAGAAGCGTTTAGTGTACGCAATCTCGAGTATCAAACGATCAATCCTTACATTGGCGGACCCTCAGATCCAGATATGCTTTATACAGTAAATGAACTGATCACTGCGTTTTCTGGATTCGATATCATCCATGCGGAAGAGTGTGAGGTTAAACTTCATGAGGGAAAATATCATAATGGATTCGGATCCGTCGTTCGGTTCGAAGCAACCAAGCCTTAAATTAATAAAAAAAGGCTCCATGTCGATACATGGAGCCTTTCGTTCGTTACCATGGATGTAACGTTTACTCTTCTTTCTTCTCTTCTTCAGCATCATCTGAACTAGATTCTTCAGATGCTTCTGTTTCTGCTTCAGCTTCCGCTTCACTATGCTCTTCTGCTTCGGTAGTTTCAACTACTTCCATTTCTTGTACTTCAGCAACAGCTTCTTCTACAGATGCTTCAACGGTTTCAGGTTCAGCTTTAGCAACTTCTGCCTCTGCTTGAACTTCTGGTTGAGCAACAGACTCCGAAGTAGTTTCGAGCGTATCATGTTCCTCGGCGACGGCCTCTTGAACCACTTCTTCACTCGCTACAGCTGGTGTTTCCTGTGCAGGAGCAGCAGTTGATTTGGGAGTAGCAGGTGCAACAGTATCGGTCTTAGCCTTGGCTCCACCACGACGTGTACGTTTACGAGTAGAAGTACTTGCTCCTTCTGGTTTCACGTCGTTGTAATCGACCAATTCAATAACCGCAACTTCAGCACCGTCACCCTGACGAGTTCCAAGTTTGATAACGCGAGTGTACCCACCTGGACGGGAAGCACATTTAGGTCCTATTTCATTGAAGAGCTTGGATGTACTTTCGTTATCATGCAGGAATGAAAAGACTTCACGACGATTGTGCATCGTGTCTTCTTTTGCTCTGGTGATAAACGGCTCGATAACACGGCGCAGCTCTTTTGCTTTTACGGTTGTGGTGACAATTCGCTCATTTTTGATCAAAGCGATTGCTAATGAACGCAATGTTGCTTTGCGATGGGAAGCGGTACGATTGAGCTTTTTGCCTTTGAGTTGGTGACGCATGGCCTATGGATTCCTTGCTTCTAATACGTTGAATTACTTGTCGAGATATTTAGATACATCCATTCCAAATTGTAGATTTTTTTCTTCTACAACTTCCTGAAGTTCGGCTAATGATTTCTTTCCGAAGTTTCTGAACTTGAGAAGTTCAGATTCTTCTTTAGAAACAAGCTCGCCAATGCTCAAAATGTTTGCTGATTTCAAACAGTTGTAAGCGCGAACACTCAGATTTAGCTCTTCGATGGATGTACGGAGGAGAGAAGCAATGCGTAATTTTTCGGCATCGACTTCACCATCTTCCTGAACAAATGGTTCGTTAATTTTTTCTGTGATAAACTTCTCGATGTGATCCTTGAGAATTTTACCAGCGATAGTCAAAGCTTCTTTGGGATTAACTGATCCGTCGGTTTCAACTTCAAGGATCAATTTTTCGTAGTCCGTTCTTTGACCTACACGAACATTTTCGATCGTGTATTTTACTTTTTTGATGGGGGTAAAGATGGCATCAACCGCAATAAGATCAACATCTAAATCTTCTTCGATATTGTGATCTTCACTAGTAACATACCCTTTACCTCTACCAACGCGAAGTTCCATTTCAATAACCGAATCATCCGCTATGGTTGCGATTTCATGATCCGTGTTTAAGATGGTGTACTCAGATGTGGATTGGGCAATATCAGCAGCCGTTAAGACACCTGGTCCCTTTTTGTTGATGTGGATAACCCCTGAACTTTGTTCAAGTTGCTTGAATCGCACACCTTTTAAATTCAGGATGATGTCGTATACATCCTCGGCAACACCGGGTATGCTGGAAAATTCGTGCTTCACACCACCGATTTTAATAGCTGTAATAGCATTACCTGGCAATGATGATAACAGAACTCTGCGAAATGAGTTGCCAATGGTTACGCCGAAACCGCGCTCGAGGGGTTGTAAGACAAATCGCCCGAAGGTATCGGTACTTTCCTCAATGATGAGGCTGTCCGGCATCTGGAGATTCGTTGTGCTCATAGATATAACAGGTGTAGTGGTACTAATTAGTTGGTTGTAGATATAACAGCCAAATTACTTCGAGTAGAGCTCGACGATGAGCTGTACATTGATATTTTCAGGAATCTCTTCTACCTCAGGTGCACTTAAGAATTTACCTGTGAGGAGTTTGCGATCCATTTCGAGCCAGTTATACTTCTTGCGGTTAGCATTCGCAAGTGAGTCTTGAACAGCCTCAAGATCCTTAGATTTGGGGCGTAGTGTGATTACATCACCAGGGCGTAGCATAAAAGATGGTATGTTTACAATGATGCCATTTACCACAATGTGACGGTGTAGTACAAGCTGTCTGGCCTGACGACGTGTGCGGGCAAATCCCAAACGATATACCGTGTTATCTAAACGTGATTCCAGGTATCTGAGCAAATTATCACCGGTAACACCTTCTTTAGCACTGGCTTTTTCAAAGAGCGTACGGAACTGACGCTCTAGTAAACCATAGGTGTACTTCGCTTTTTGCTTCTCGTCGAGTTGAACGGCGTACTCTGATTTTTTAGAGTGACGTGACCGGCCATGTTGACCAGGACCATAAGGTTTCTTTTCAAGCGCCTTGCTTGGTCCGTAAATAGCCTCTTTAAATCGACGGGCTTTTTTTTGCTTTGGGCCTCTATATCTTGCCATAGTTGATGATTGATGAATTAAACTCTTCTTCTCTTAGGTGGGCGGCAACCATTGTGAGGAATCGGTGTGGTGTCGCGAATCAAAGTAACTTCTATCCCAGCATTACTCATTGCACGAATTGCACTTTCACGACCACTCCCTGGTCCTTTAACGTAAACCTCAACCTTGCGAAGACCCATTTCGAAGGCTTCGCGTGATGCTGTTTCACTGCTAAGTTGTCCAGCATAAGGTGTGTTTTTACGTGAGCCTTTGAAGCCCTCTTTACCAGCGCTTGACCATGATAGCACATTACCCTGCCCATCGGTCAACGTAACAATAACATTGTTAAACGTTGCCTTGACATAAGCGTACCCATTAGGGTCGGTAAGCTGACGCTTTTTCTTTTTAACCGTGGCGCTAGCGCCTTTGACTTGTCTTTTAGCCATGTTCCGTGGTATTTAATGTCTAGATTACTTCTTAGGTGCCTTCTTCTTACCCATAACTGTCTTACGACGACCTTTTCGTGTACGGGCATTGGTTTTCGTGCGTTGGCCACGTACAGGTAATCCCTTACGATGGCGCAAACCACGATAGCAACCAATTTCCATGAGTCGGCGTATAGCAAGGGTAACTTCAGTACGAAGTTGTCCTTCCACCTTGTAATCAGTTTCTAGAAGTTTACGAATGGCAGCAACTTGATCATCTGTCCAATCACGAACTTTAGTGTCTGTATCCAGACCTACGCGTGAAAGGATCTCTTTAGAACGAGTACTCCCGATTCCATAAATGTATTGAAGGCCTATTTCGCCCCGCTTGTCTTTTGGTAAGTCGACTCCAGCAATACGAGCCATATTTGTCTAAACTTTCGGTTAGCCTTGGCGCTGTTTGTTGCGCGGATTGTTTTTGTTAATTACGTACACGCGCCCTTTGCGGCGTACGATTTTGTCGCTCGGAATACGCTTCCGTACGGATGATTTCGTCTTCATGGTCTAAATTGATCAGCGATTATTTGTATCGGTAGGTGATACGGCCCTTTGTCAGGTCATATGGAGACATCTCCACCGCGACACGGTCACCTGGAAGAATCTTGATGTAAAACATGCGCATCTTACCCGAGACATGCGCCAACAATTGGTGGCCATTGTCAAGTTTAACAATAAACTGAGCATTAGGTAATGCTTCCGTTATTGTTCCGTCTTGTTTTATGGGTTCCTGCTTAGCCATGTATAGCCAATTTTTCCAGTTCGATCTTGGTTATCTCCGTAATATACTGAAAAGTGCTCAAAATTTCAGCTTCATCTTCCCTTACAGCCACGTTATGTTCAAAATGGGCACTCATGGATCCGTCAGCAGATGCAACAGTCCATCCATCTGGATTTGTTTTCACTCTCCAGCTACCCATATTAATCATAGGTTCAATGGCTAAAACCATCCCACTTCTTAACCGAGGACCTTTTCCAGCTTTCCCAAAATTTGGGATTGATGGTTCTTCGTGCAAAGAAGTACCTAAGCCATGGCCAACGAGGTCGCGAACAACCCCGAAGCCCTGAGCCTCACAATGTTCTTGAATGGTAGACGATATATCGCCTACTGTATTACCATGCACTGCTTGATCGATCCCTTTATAGAGGCTCTCTAATGTAGTAGCTAGTAAATGCAGTACTTTTGGATCACATTCACCTACAGGGAAGGTGTAAGCATGATCACCATAGTATCCATCCTTGTTTACACCGCAATCGACCGACACAATATCGCCCTCTTGCAGTACCCTTGCCCCCGGTAAACCATGTACCAGCTCGTCATTGACTGAGACACATAGTGTGGAGGGAAAAGGATTTCGTTTGTCACCGTATCCCTTGAAAGCAGGGATACCGTTTTTCTTTTTGATAAACTCTTCGGCAACCAGATCGAGTTTGCCTGTGCTTACACCCGGTTGGATGTGCTTGGCAACTTCAGCAAGAGTCAAAGATACCAGCTGAGCGCTTTCTTTGATTTTACTGATCTCGTTATCTGTGCGTAAATAAATCATTACCCTTTACGACCTTTAATTCGTCCAGTTTTCATGAAGCCATCGTAATGACGCATCATGAGGTAACTTTCGATTTGCTGAAGAGTATCCAAAGCAACACCGACAATGATCAATAATCCAGTTCCGCCGTAGAACTGTGCAAAACCAGGTGTTACACCAAAAGCTGTAGCAAAGGCAGGTAGTATAGCTACCACAGCTAGTGCTAGAGATCCAGGGAAAGTAATCTTTGCCAGAATGTTATCAATAAATTCCTGAGTCGGTTTACCTGGACGTACACCAGGAATAAAACCGCCCTGACGTTTCATCGTATCAGCCATTTCTTTTGGATTGATAGCAATCGCTGTATAGAAATAGGTGAAGAAGACGATGATGGTAAAGAAGATGATATTATATCCGACTCCGGTGAAGTCATTAGCCCAGGAAGTCAGAAACTGAATTACGCCACTTTCAGGAAAGAAAGTACTTATCGTACTTGGAATAAACATGATAGACTGCGCGAAGATGATAGGCATAACCCCTGCAGCGTTCACACGTAGTGGTAAAAACTGTGTAGAACCTCCATACACTTTACGTCCAACAACGCGTTTGGCGTATTGCACAGGAATCTTCCGTGTACCTTGTGTAAGCAGGATAACCCCGGCAATTACAGCAAGAAGAACGGCTAATTCAACTAAAAACAAGAATACGTTACTACGGGTAGAAACCTCATTGATCACGTTAGTTGGTAATGCTGCAATAATACCAATCATAATAATTAATGAGATACCATTACCTATACCACGATCCGTGATTCGTTCTCCCAACCACATTACAAATACCGTACCAGCCGTTAAAACGATCATCGCAGTGATGATGAATAAAGTATTGGATACGACAATTGCATCAGGTGAGGTAGCCATCAAATTAATAGCAAAACCAATAGCCTGAATCAGGGTGATGGCAACGGTACTATATCGTGTGATTTGAGTGATCTTACGACGTCCATCTTCACCTTCGCGTTGCATTTTCTGAAAATATGGGACAACGGCTCCCATCAACTGAATGATGATGGATGCGGTGATGTAGGGCATGATACCTAACGCAAAGACTCCAGCTCGGGCAAAAGCACCACCAACAAATAAGTTGAACAGTCCAAGCAAATCTGTTGCTTGTCCGGTGCTAACTACAAGTTGAGACGCATCTACACCCGGTAAAGTAACGTACGTACCAAGTCGATAGACCATAAGAATTCCAACCGTATATAGAATTCGGTTGCGAAGTTCTTCGATCTTGAAGATGTTCCTGATGTTTTCTACTAAACTCATGCTAATTGTATGAGAGCCGGTTAAGGACCGTTAACTGTTAGAACCTTCAACTTTGGTGACACTACCTCCTGCTTTTGTCACCTTAGTTTCAGCTGTTTTACTGAATCCGTGAACATGTACGTTCACAGCTTTTGAAATTTCACCACGACCTAGAAGTTTCACTTTATCTTTGGCATTCACCAATCCAGCTTTTGCAAGATCAGCAACAGTAATGGTGTTTGTCAGTCTGCCTTCATCTACATAAGATTGAATCGTGTCGAGGTTGATTCCTTTGTATTCTACACGAAATGGGTTTTTGAAACCATACTTAGGAATTCTGCGTTGAAGTGGCATTTGTCCACCTTCAAAACCAATTTTGTGGTTATAACCACTGATGGCACGCTGACCTTTATGACCTTTGCCAGACTGTTGACCTAGACCGGATCCTTCACCACGACCGAGTCGTTTGCGGGTCTTTTGATTTGGAGCTGGAGCTTTTAGATTTTCGAGTTTCATTCGTTGATCTGTCTATGATGGATGTTTGTGGTATCTGAGGATCAACCTTCGAATACTTTTTGTAGAGAGATGCCACGACGTGCAGCGACGTCTTCTGGACTTTCGAGGCGACGCAGCGCATCGATAGTAGCTTTAACAAGGTTGTGTGGGTTGGATGAGCCCAAAGACTTGCTAAGAATGTTGTGGATTCCAGCATTCTCAAGAACTGCTTTTACGGCACCACCGGCAATTACACCGGTACCTTCGGAAGCAGGCATCAACAAGACACGGCCAGCACCACATTTGCCAATAACTGGGTGAGCGATTGTACCTGTTTTTGTGACGTTGACTCTGATCAGATTCTTACGAGCGTCATCGAAACCTTTTTGGATAGCATCTGATACTTCATTTGCTTTTCCAAGACCGGAACCTACAACGCCATCTTTGTTTCCAACGACAACAACGGTGTTAAAACTGAAACGACGTCCACCTTTAACCACTTTAGCAACACGGTTAATATGAACCATGCGCTCTTCTAGGTTGAGATCGCTCGCCTTGATATTGTAATTTTTACGTATTTGCTTAGGCATAATCTGTTCTATTTAAAATGCTAATCCAGCTTCACGGGCACCTTCGGCCAGTGATTTTACGACGCCGTGATAACGATATCCGTTTCGATCGAAGACAACGGAAGAGTGACCAGCCTCAAGGCTGATTCGGGCAATTTCTTTACCAACGATATTGGCAGCCTCAACGGGTGATTTACCCTTGAGTTGGCCTTTCAGAGCGGCTGTTTTTGACGATGCTGCCGATAGGGTGACGCCTTTGTCGTCATCAATCAACTGGGCATACACATGCTTGTTGCTCTTGAACACGCACAGACGTGGGCGGGATGCGGTGCCAGTAACTTTGGCACGCACGCGCAACTGTATTTTTTTTCTGCGATTTTTATTGAGTGTAAACATGATCAATTACCCTTAAAATTACTTACCTGCCGACTTACCGGCTTTACGACGTACATTTTCTCCTACATATCGAACACCTTTGCCCTTGTATGGCTCAGGCTTACGTAGAGAGCGAATCTTTGCAGCAACCTGGCCAACAAGCTCTTTGTCAATGCCCGTAATGATGATGCGAGGATTTTTGGAAGTTTTGGTATCAACTTCAATTTTGATCTCGGATGGAGGTACAAAAAAGAAGGGGTGTGAGTAACCGAGTGCAAGCTCGAGAATGTTTCCATTCATGTTTGCACGATATCCAACACCAATCAATTCAAGCTCTTTGGTAAAACCGTTTGAAACACCATTGACCATGTTATTGAGCAGGGAACGATACAAACCGTGCATTGCACGATCGCGTTTATCTTCGCTGGCTCGGGTCAATACCACTTCAGTGTCATTTTTCTCAACACTGATGGCTGAATCAACGTGTAATGATAAGCTTCCTTTAGATCCTTTAACTGTGACATAGTTATTGGCATCGATATTGATATCGACTCCTTTGGGAACACTAATCGGTAATTTGCCTATACGGGACATAATATCTTCAGCTATAGGATTAGTAGATGTAGCAGAGAACTTCGCCGCCAATGTTCAATTTACGAGCTTCTTTGTCGGTCATCACCCCTTTAGAAGTGGTGATAATCGCAACTCCGAGTCCGTTACGAACTCTTGGAAGCACATTGTGACCGGCATATTTACGTAGACCGGGTCTAGAAACTCTGTTGATTTCACGAATAACGGGTTGCCCGTAGCTGTCATACTTTAAGAACAGACGAAGCACACCTTGTTTGTTATCGGTGATATCGATGAAATTTGAGATATATCCCTTATCAAGAAGAATACGTGTCATAGCACGCTTAATCTTAGAAGCTGGGATGTCGACGCTACGATGACCTGCTTGTTGGGCGTTACGTATGCGTGTTAGGAAATCGGCTATTGGATCAGTCATGGTCTTGGTGCTCTGATGGTTACCAGCTGGCTTTTCTCATTCCAGGAATTTTGCCTTCGAGTGATAGCTCACGTAACTTAATACGGGAGATACCATACTGGCGAATATATCCGCGTGAGCGTCCTGTAAGGGCACAACGATTGCGTACGCGTGTCGGACTAGCATCGCGCGGTAACTTTTGAAGTGCGAGGCTATCGCCTGCTTCTTTTAATGCTTTGCGACGCTCGGCATATTTGGCCACCGTCTCACTGCGCTTTTTGTTACGGGCTATCCAGGATTTTTTTGCCATGGCTGTGTTAATTATTACGTTTCTTGAAGGGCATACCCAAATGCTTGAGTAAGGCATATGCCTGTTCATCTGTTTTAGCCGTAGTCACAAAGGTAATATCCATACCGTGAATGCGGTCAATTTTGTCGGTGTCGATTTCAGGAAAAATGGAATGCTCTTTCAAGCCAATCGTGTAATTTCCTCTTCCATCAAAACTTTTGTCGGGAACACCTTGAAAGTCTCGGGTACGTGGTAGTGCCAATGTCACAAATCGATCTAGAAATTCCCACATCATTGCTTTGCGCAGCGTCACTTTAGCGCCGATAGGCATGCCTTCGCGAAGCTTAAAGTTCGAAATGGATTTTCTAGCTTTGGTTAGAACCGGGCGTTGACCAGTGATTTGACCAAGGCTGGTGGCAATGTCGTCAAGGCGTTTGCGGTCTGCAACAGCCTCACCAACACCGACATTGATTGTAATTTTTTCCAGTTTGGGCACTGCCATGACGTTATCAATACCAAACTCTGTCATGAGTTTTGATACTACTTCGTCTTTGTACAGTGAATAAAGTCTTGCGTCTGCCATTTTTATTTAAACCTTGGTAGGAATTATTTGTCTAGAACTTCACCACTGAGTTTGGCAACACGTACCCAACGCAGCTTACCATTAGATTCGACTTGTTTACGCCCGATGCGAGTCGGTTTGTCTTTGACCGGATCAATAGGCAGGACATTCGAAGCATGGATGGGCATCTCTTTTTCGATACGTCCGCCTTTGGGGTAATTTTGATTAGGCTTTTGGTGCTTTACTCGTACGTTGATACCCTCAATGAGCACTCGCTCTTTGGCTGGGTATACTGTAAGAATACGACCGCGCTTTCCTTTGTCATTTCCGGAGAGCACTTCAACCATATCGCCTTTTTTGACGTGAAGTTTGTTTTGTTGATTAAACTTGCGTGGCATGTTGATTCTCCAGATTAAAGTACTTCGGGCGCCAGTGAAACGATTCGCATGAAGCTTTTTTCACGAAGCTCACGAGCAACAGGACCGAAAATACGGGTACCTACAGGCTCAGAGTCTTTGTTGATAATGACAGCGGCATTCTCATCAAAGCGAATGTAGCTACCATCGCGACGGCGATATTCTTTTTTTGTGCGAACAACAACTGCTTTTACGACATCCCCTTTTTTGACGTTACCACCCGGAATAGCCACTTTAACAGAAGCTGCGATGAGGTCGCCAACTCGGGCATAACGTTTTTTGGAGTCACCTAAAACTTTGATACACATAAGTTTTTTGGCACCGCTGTTGTCGGCTACGGTCAATATTGATTGCTGTTGAACCATGACTTTTTCCTTTTAGCGGTTATTTGGCTACTTCAACGATTTCAACAAGGCGCCATTTCTTGTTTTTTGACAAGGGGCGTGTTTCCATGATGCGAACAACATCGCCATTGTTGGCTTTGTTCTCTTCATCATGGGCCATGTATTTGGTCGTTTTAGTGATGAATTTTCCATAAATGGGGTGCTTAACCTGGCGGTCAACAGCAACGGTGATGGATTTGTCCATTTTGTTACTGACCACCCGGCCTACGCGGGTCTTTCGCATGTTGCGTGCGTTGGAATCAGACATAGCGTTTCCTGTTCCTCTTAATTAGCGAGCTTTTCTTTCAAAATTGTTCTTAAACGGGCGACGTCGCGTTTGAGCAGACGTTTCCGGGCAGGATTGTCAACTTGACCTTTGATAGCACGGTCAAAATTGTACTTCTGGATTTCAGCCAAGGTCTCATTAAGTCTTGACTCAATGTCGGCCGTGTTCATTTCACGTATTTCTTTAGCTTTCATTGGTCGTACTCCTACTTACCTTGATAGTCACGACGGACCACAATTTTAGTTTTGATTGGAAGTTTAAACTGAGCCAGGCGTAAAGCTTCTTTAGCTAAATCCATGTTAACACCACCAATTTCGAATAGAATTCGACCGGGGTGAACAACTGCTACCCAGTGATCCAAAGATCCTTTTCCGCTACCCATACGTGTCTCAGCGGCTTTTCTAGTGATCGGTTTGTCGGGAAATACACGAATCCAAACCTGACCTTCACGCTGTAAACGACGGTTGATAGCGATACGACATGCCTCAATCTGACGTGAGGTAATAAACTTACCGTCTATTGCTTTTATGGCGAAATCACCGAAAGCAATTTGGTGACCACGGCTGGTATTGCCCTTGATCTTACCACGAAATACGCGACGACGTTTAACTCTTTTTGGTTCTAACATGGCTTATACTCCTTATTGATCGGCGTTATTTCGACGGCGTCCACCTCTATTGCCACCACGATCTTGACGATCGCCTCTGCCACCACGTGCCGGGCGGTCATTGCGACGGGCTTGAGGAGCAGTTTTCTCCAAACGTGCGGTTACTGCCGCTGGAGTCAAATCTGCCTCGCCTATGATTTCACCTTTGAAAATCCAAACACTCACACCGATTGATCCGTAGATCGTCTGTGATGTTGTATTTGAATAATCGATGTCGGCACGCAAGGTGTGAAGAGGTACACGACCTTCTTTATACTGCTCTGTACGAGCCATTTCAGCACCACCGAGGCGACCGGAACATTTTACTTTGATACCTTTAGCACCCATTCTCATTGCTGATGCAATGGCCATTTTCATGGCACGACGGAATGATATACGGGCTGCTAACTGCTGTGCTATGTTTTGAGCAACAAGACTGGCATCCACTTCAGGGCGATTGATCTCACTAATTTTGATCTGAACCTCTTTGATGGTGATGCTTTTTAACTCTTCTCTGAGTTTATCAACCTCTTCACCGCCACGTCCGATGATAACACCTGGACGGCTGGTAAGTAGTGTTAATAGAACACGACGAGGAGTGCGCTCAATGAGTACATTAGCTAGACCAGCATTACGTAGACGCGTCTGCAGGTAATTGCGAAGTTTATTGTCTTCAAGTAGGTTTGCTGCGGCATTATCTTCCGAATACCAGTTGGAATCCCAACCGCGGACGATGCCAAGACGCAGACCAATTGGATGTGTTTTTTGTCCCAAGGTTACCTCAGTGTTATTATTCTTGCGTTTCTTTCTTGGACACCACGACAGTAATGTGGCAACTGCGCTTACGTATCGGATGTGCACGGCCTTGTGGAGCTGGCTGGATACGCTTGAGTGTTGGACCTTCATCGACAAAGATTGCTTTTACAAACATATTGTCATTGTCGAGACGCTCTTCCTGAAATTTGTCGCGTGCATTAGCAGCAGCAGATTTAATTACTTTAGATACTTCTAAAGCAACACCTTTATTGAGGTATTTCAGCTTATCTAGCGCCTTACGAACCGAATCGCCACGAACTGTGTCTGCAACGAGACGGGTTTTACGAGGAGAGCGACGCAGATAGCGCTGTACTGCGCGAGCTTCGATAGGTGTGTTGGTCAATTCCATTATTTCTTACCTTTTTCAGCTTTTTTCTGCGGGTGACCACGGAAGGAACGTGTTGGTGAAAATTCACCAAGCTTGTGACCAACCATGTTTTCGGTTACATAGACCGGAATAAACTGCTTACCATTGTGAACAGCGAAGGTCATACCGACAAAGTCAGGAGAGATCATCGAGGCTCTTGACCAGGTCTTGATAACTTTCTTCGATCCTGATGAAGTGGCTTCGTCAACCTTCTTCTGCAGTTTATGGTGAATAAAAGGGCCTTTTTTAAGCGAACGTGGCATAGTGAGTCAATTTAAGCTTATGCGTTCCTTCTGCGAACGATGTATTTATTGGATAGCTTGCGGCGATTACGTGTCTTCTTGCCTTTAGCAATCTGACCCCATGGTGAACGTGGGTGTCCACCAGATGCTCTACCTTCACCACCACCCATTGGGTGATCGACAGGGTTCATAGCAACACCGCGGGTATGTGGTCTACGACCTTTCCATCTGCTACGGCCTGCTTTTCCAAAAGTAACATTCATGTGATCTGGATTACTAACGGTACCAACAGTGGCACGACAATTACCCAATACCATGCGAATTTCACCAGATGGTAATTTTAATGTGACGTAGCGTTCGGTTTTAGCCACAAGTTGAGCACTTGTTCCAGCACTACGAGCCATTTGACCACCTTTACCTGGTACTAACTCAATATTATGAACTACAGTACCCAAAGGCATATTGCGGAGTTCAAGTGAGTTACCAGGATCTGGAAGAGCCATAGTGTCAGATATCACTTTGTCGCCAACAGTGAGTTTGTCAGGAGCAATGATATAGCGCTTTTCACCATCAACATAGTTCAATAGTGCAATACGAGCTGAACGATTTGGATCGTACTCGATGGTAGCTACAGTGGCTGGTACTCCATTTTTATCTCTTTTGAAATCAATGAGACGGTAACGGCGCTTATGCCCACCACCACGGTGACGGCTGGTCATGCGACCGTAGACATTACGACCGCCAGTTTTTTTCAGACTTACGACTAATCCACGCTCTGGTGAGTCAGTGGTAATGTCTGTAAATACCGGGGCAATGCGGTGACGCGTACCGGGGGTATTTGGTTTGAGTTTCTTAGTTGCCATGGTTGATCAGCTCTTCTTAGATTTCACCGTAGAAGTCAATGGAGTCGCCCGCTTTTAAAGTGACAATGGCCTTTTTGCGCACACTTGTGCGACCATCTACATAGCCACCTTTAGTAAAACGGCCTTTAGGTTTGGAAGGTGTTACAATCGTGTTGACCGATGTAACTGTAATGGTTGGATAAAGCTCTTTTAGGGCTTTTTTAACATCATCCTTCGTAGCCTTGATATCTACCTCAAAGGTATATTTGTTTAATTTTTCCTGTACACGGTTATTTTTTTCCGTGATAATAGGGCGTTTGATAATCATGCTCCTACCTCCGCAGTTGAATTGAAGGTTTTCTCAATTTCAGAAACAGCGCTTTCTTGGATAAGAAGAACATCTGCATGTAAAATTTCGTAGGTAGAAGGCTTATTGGCTTCCAGAATATCAATTTTCGGCAGGTTACGACCAGATTTGTAAACATTATCCTGTTTACCACCTGTTAATAAAAGAACCTTTTTACCCTCAATTTTCAATGCTGAAAGAATATCAACGAATTTCTTTGTTTTAGGAATGTCAAAGTTAAAATCTTCAACTACCATGATCGCATTGTCTTTCGCTTTGTAGCTTAATGCTGATTTTCTGGCGAGTTGTTTTTGCTTTTTATTCATTCCTACGTAGTAATCGCGTGGTTGAGGACCATGCACGGTTCCACCACCTTTAAGTAATGGAGAACGCATACTACCACGACGAGCACCACCGGTACCCTTTTGACGAAATGCTTTCTTACCACCACCTCTAACTTCGCTGCGACCTTTAATTTTGGCTGTACCTTGACGCTGGTTGGCCATATATGAACGTACTGCTTCGTAGATCACAGTATCGTTAGGCTCAATACTGTAAATCGCATCGTCGAGCGTGACGCTGCGTCCACTAGTAGAACCATCTATTTTATATACGCTAAGTTCCATGGTTTTCTAAAACCTTAAGCTTTATGGATTTCAACCACACGTCCTGCAGGGCCTGGAATTGAACCTCTTAATAAGAGAAGATTCGATTCAGGTATAACCTTAACAACGGTGAGATTCTTTATTTTTACTCGGTTGTTGCCTGTCTGACCACCCATTCGTATACCTTTGAATACACGACTAGGATCAGAAGCTTGTCCGATAGATCCAGGTGCTCTTTGACGGTTGTGCTGACCGTGGGTTCTTCCACCAACACCACCGAAACCGTGACGTTTAACAACGCCTTGGAAACCTTTACCCTTGCTAATACCGACAACATCAACGTATATCCCTTCAGTAAATACATCTTCAACTCTGATGCTATCACCGAGTCCTAGACCTTCAGGATGGTAATCACGGATTTCTGTGACTACCTTCTTAGGAGAAGTACCTGCTTTGCTGAAGTGACCAAGCAATGATTTGGTTGTGTTTTTTTCTTTCTTGTCGATACTAGCTATCTGTACAGCCTTGTAACCATCAGTATCCTCTGATTTAATTTGGGTAATCAAATTAGGCTCAACCTCGACGACGGTGACAGGCACGAAGTTGCCGGCAGCATCATAAACGCTTGTCATACCGACTTTTTTTCCGATTAATCCACTCATTATCGTATACGGTTATAAGGTCAGACTTTAATTTCTACATCTACGCCGCTTGGTAGTTCAAGCTTCATGAGGGCGTCGATTGTTTGAGAACCTGTACTCAGGATGTCGATAAGTCTTTTGTGTGAACGTGTTTCAAACTGCTCACGGGACTTTTTGTCAACAAATACAGATCGGTTTACCGTGTAAATGGTCTTGTCGGTAGGTAGAGGAATAGGACCTGATACTACCGCACCAGTAGATTTAACGGTTTTTATAATCTTCTCAGCAGACTTATCGATCAGGTTATGATCGAAAGACTTGAGCTTGATTCTTATTTTTTGTTGTGTTGCCACGGAGATGATCCCTTTCTTATTGAAGGATTTTGGCTACAACACCAGCACCTACGGTACGGCCACCTTCGCGG
>CAZXGO010000051.1:9590-16854 GCA_964640035.1 uncultured Chitinophagales bacterium | reverse complement strand
ATTGGTCTAATTTAACAGAAGCTCGTTTTCAAACGCAAATGTTATTTAGACTTATTCTAAATAAAAAAGCATTCTACCATGAAAAACCTCATCCTGCCATTCCTATTTGGGATTCTTGTGTTTAGTCAATGTACTCAGCCTGCACAGGATTCCACCCTTACCATATACTCAGGTAGGTCAAAAACTCTAGTCGAACCTCTTGTTCAAAAGTTTACCGAACAAACTGGGATCAAAGTGGACGTCAAATACGGAGGCACGACGCAACTGGCAATCACGCTTCTTGAAGAAGGTGCTCAAACACCAGCGGATCTATTTTGGGCACAAGATGCTGGTGCATTAGGAGCACTGGCAAATGCCGGTTTACTTCAACCCCTCTCTGAGGATCTATCGGGATTGGTTGGACCTGAATTTGTCAATCCCAGCAAAACCTGGATTTCAACGAGTGGTAGAGGGCGCGTATTAGCGTTTTCAAAAGTGAGGGTCGATTCACTTGCATTACCTCAATCTGTTTTTGATTTAACAGATCCAAAATATAAAGGTAAGGTAGCCTGGGCACCGACGAATGGCTCCTTTCAGGCTTTTGTAAGCGCGATGATTGAAATGCATGGCATAGATTCTACACGTACCTGGCTTGCCGCCATGAAAGACAATGGTGCGGTTGCTTATGCTAACAACAATGCAATCATTGAAGGTATTGCAGCCGGCGAAGCCGATTATGGGCTCACTAATCATTATTATCTGCTTAGAAATTTGGCCACTAACCCTGAATTTCCAGTTGCTCAAACCTATTTTGTGACTTCTGATGTGGGCAATATGCTCAACGTAGCCGGCGTAGGAATGCTGCGCAGCTCCAAAAAAAATGATCTTGCAGAGCAATTTGTCGCATTTTTACTCAATGAGGAATCCCAAAAATATATTGCAACCGATATCTTCGAATATCCAGTGATAGCTCTTGGCTCGGAAGAAGCCCCAATACAGGCAGCAAGATCACAAGCTCCAGTCGTTGATTTGGAAAAAATCAGTGATCTTGAGGCAACCATAGCATTACTTCGTGAACTAGGCCTGCTGTAATGCAAGCTCAGAATTGGTCCTCATTTCGGTTTACCTTCACGCTCTTATCGGCTGCTGTTGCTACCGTGGTAGTGGTACCTATAATCTATTTGGTACTAAAAGCAACACAAGCACAGCCCGATAAGGTGCTAGATTTAGTATGGAATGCCCGAAATCTGGAGCTCTTTCTGAATACGATTTTTCTAGCAGGCGGGGTTTTGTTTTTGACCACACTGATTGCATTTCCGCTGGCGTGGGTCATCACACGAACAGATCTTAGGTTTAAAGCCGCTTTCACCCTTTTGAGTGTGCTTCCCTTGGCAATTCCTGGCTATATGCTAGCTTATACACTTATGGGACTAACGGGTGCAAACGGGAGTCTGGCTCTTAGTCTTGGATTGGAAATTCCCCGGATGGGCGGATATTGGGGTGCCCTCATTGCCATCTCCTTGTATACCTTTCCATACATGTTTCTAAATCTAAAGTCGGGGCTTATGGGTCTGGACCCTTCTTTGGAAGAGGCCGCCCAGACCTTTGGATTCTCAAAGCTTCAGGTCATTTCGAAAATTGTCATCCCACAACTTAAGCCATCTTTCTGGGCTGGAACACTCATCATTGGGCTGTATGTTCTTGGTGATTTTGGGGCTGTTTCCTTGATGAGATTTGAAACCTTTAGTTATGCACTTTTTCTGCAATACTCAGCTTCTTATGACCGTATCTATGCGGCCTGGCTGGCATTAATGATGCTAAGTGTTACGGGAATGATTTTAGTTGCCGAGTACAAATTACTCAAGGGAGTGCGACTTCATAGAACTTCTGTTGGAGCTGCAAGAACATTCACATCAGAACCCTTGGGTAAATTTGCACCAATAGTCTACACTGGATTGGTAATTCTTCATTTCATATCTATCGTTGTACCGGTCTCAACGATTTTATTTTGGTGGTTTCGTCTTCAGGATATGGGTATCGTTTTAGGATGGACTCAAGCCTTGGCCGCTTCACTTTCAGCTAGCTTACCATCTGCGCTTCTGGCCTCATTCTTAGCCGTTCCTGTAGCCTATATGATGGTTCGTAAATCCAATGCATTTGTTCGCTTCTTTGAGCGTCTAGTGTGGCTGGGATATTCCATCCCTCCACTCGCACTCTCGTTGGCATTTATCTTTTTCACGCTAAGTGCGGTACCCTGGATGTATCATACTCTTGCCTTATTAATCATAGCCTACTCTGTGCACTTTATGGCGGAGGCTTTAGGACCCATTCGAACTGCTTTGTATCAGTCCTCACCCAGACTCGAAGAAGCTGCCAGATCACTAGGAGCCAGTCATTGGAGATCCTTTTTTAGCATTACCGTGCCATCATTACGCACTAGTATAGTTGCGGGAGCAGCCTTTGTCTTCCTATCTTCCATGAAAGAACTACCTATGGCGTACATTTTGGCTCCTATTGGCTTCGAGACTTTATCGGTGAATGTTTGGAGTTATACGAATGAAGCGATGTTTGCACATGCTGCTCCGTATGCTTTAACGATTTTAAGTGTTTCCGGTATCTTTGTTTCTGTGTTATTCTCAAAGGAATGGAGGAGCCTATGAATCCGATATTATCCGTTAGTGGATTATCTAAACGATTTTCTAAGGATGCCTCACCGGCTGTAAGTGATGTAAGTTTGGACGTCTATCCGGATGAGATTTTTGCCATTCTTGGACCAAGCGGCTGCGGTAAAACAACAGCGCTGCGCATTTTGGCTGGTTTTGAACGATGTGACGAAGGTACTGTAACGCTTCGTGGGACGGTAGTTGAAAGTCCAAAGATTCATCTCTCGCCTAACAAACGCGAAATCGGATTTGTGTTTCAAGAATATGCTCTCTTTCCACATCTGACAGTTAAAGAAAATATAGGCTTCGGGTTAAAAGACCTGCCTCGCAATGAGTGCGAAGCTAGGGTCGATCATATGCTTATGATTGCCGGTTTGAAGGGATTAGAGCATCGCAAACCCGCTGAGCTATCGGGAGGTCAACAACAACGCGTTGCTTTAGCCCGAGCTATTGCCCCAATGCCATCCATCTTATTTTTGGATGAGCCTTTCTCCAATTTGGATGCTGTATTACGTCATAGCACGCGTCAGGAAGTTCGTTCGATCATCAAGAAATCAGGTATTAGTGCCATCTTTGTTACCCATGATCAGGAAGAAGCACTTTCCTTCGCAGATCGTATCGCAGTAATGAGAAATGGACATATCGAGCAAATTGGTCGACCAGAAGAAGTGTATCAACAACCCAAAACTGATTTCGTGGCGGCATTTTTAGGACGTACAAATCTTTTAAAAGCCAAAGCTGAGGGCTGGATGGCTGAATCCGCTTTGGGTCAACTTAGTATCGACCGACCCATGCGTGGTGATGTGCTCCTATCCATTCGTCCAGAGCAGCTATGCTTGGAAAAACCCGCAGATGATCAGACCCAGGTTCAAGGGGTTGTGTTATCCCGCGAATTTCGTGGCCATGATATCACCTATAGAGTGCAACTAAAAGATGTGGAATGCATGGTGCATACTGATACCAGAGTTCCTTTTTTTGCTGGCGACTTTGTTGCCGTTCGTCCTTTGGAGGCAGCCGTAGTTATTAGCGGATCGCCGATAGAATCTAACAATGGAGTGAGTTAATCTGTTTTTGTCAGACGACGCCTTTCGGTTTCAAATGTAGCATCGTCGATCATTCCTTGTTGCCATAAACCCACCAGATCATTTAATGTTTCCAGTGTGCCGGGTGGATGAAGTTCCGGAGCTGCCTGTACCTTGAATTGCTGCTGGCTTCGACGCTCAATAGCTGCATCAACAGCTTTCTGAAGGATGGCTCCGACCCCAACAGGATCTTTTATACCTTTGAGTCGAATAGTAAATGAAGAAGTCGTAAGCTCTATCTCGCCTAGATCGAAAGCCGCCAGCCACCATGATCTTGATGCCTGTATACCTGTAATGTCGTGAAGTAAGATGGTCTGATCTGAACGTGGTGTTTCAACCTGTATGGAATGATCCCCAAGGATGTAGTTTTCCTGGTTTAGGCGACGGTATACGATCCACACTAACAGGACACTAAAACCAAACGAAATCCATACAAGAAGTGATGCTTGGATGGCTAAAGGTAAAAGCAGACCAAGACTCAGTAATACCCATGGGTAAAGAATCCGAAGGTCTGGTTTAATACGGTAGGTTTTTGTCATATATATCAGAAAATTTCGCTCATCTAAGGTACGATTTTTCCCCCTGATATCGGTTAAATGTGGTATATTTCATAGTATATGGCCAATATAAAGACCAGTACTGTTCGAATTAAACCTTGGAAGATGGCGGTTGCCCTTATGGTAACCCTTGTCTTAATTGCTGGGTTTCTTATTCAGATCCCCAAAATACCAATCCTGTTCGAAACAGCTCGTAATCTCTTCTTCCATGTTCCGATGTGGATGGTTATGAGTACCCTTTTCTTCATGGGTTTGATCTACAGTATTCGTTTTCTGGCTAAAGGGGAGATGATTGTCGATACAAAGGCCGTGTCAGCCACCCAGGCAGGTATGATTTTTGGAGTCTGTGGATTGCTCACAGGTTCGATGTGGGCACGGTTTACCTGGGGAACATGGTGGACATTTGCCGAGCCTAAAATTAACATGGCAGCTATGGCAATGACTATTTATGTCGGCTATTTGTTGCTCAGATACTCTATTGATGACCCTGAAAAACGTGGTCGGCTAAGTGCAGTCTATAATATCTTTGCGGCTACAACTATCCCTTTTCTCTTGTATATCCTGCCTCGGCAACTTCCAAGTTTACATCCGGGTGCCGACGGAAATCCTGCCTTTAGTGAAATGACATCACCCGAATTAAGATATGTCTTCTATCCGGCCGTGATCGCTTTTCTAGGTCTAGGTATTTGGCTTTATGATCTTGTATATCGTACAAATAAACTACAAAACGCTCTGGACAACAAACTAAACCAATAGACATGTTCGTTCAATCTGACACTACCGTGGTAGACACATTAACTCAAGCCTATTCTGACAAATGGCAAGCCATGTCTGATATAAATGAATCAGGTTTTATTGGAACGATGGCCTCTGAAGGACTCATTTATGTAGTTTTAGGAGTAACTCTCATCATATGGTTTGTGTTGCTGTTTTATTTGTTCGCTGTAGATCGACGCCTATCACGTATTGAGCAAACATTGGATCAAAACTCTGAAGAAGTATGAAGCCACGTGTGATTTTCGGAACAGTTGCTATCGCCCTTTTTACCTCTCTTTTATTCTACAATTTTGCCAACAGCATCAGCACGTATACTGACTTTGAGCAAGCAAGTGGTAGATCATCTACAAATATTCATGTTGTAGGAAAATGGGCATCAGATCAACCCTCTGGTTTTTCTGTTGAGACAAAAAGTTTCAGCTTTTTTATGACCGATGAAAAAGGGAATACCCGCAGGGTAATTTATGGGCATGCAAAACCGAGTAACTTCGAACAAGCCGATCAAATGGTTGTGATCGGTGAAATGCGAAACGACGTCTTTTACGCTCATGATATGCTCTTAAAATGTCCATCAAAATACAACGATGGTCGTGAAGCAGAGTTCGAGCGACCAATGCCAGGTTGAGCTCTCAGATTGTTGTACGATTCTCCATTTAAAACCCTTCAATTTTTACAGCATTGATCGCACTTATAGGTAAGCTATCTGTATCCATTGCATGTATTGCAAGTGTTCTGGCGATGGTTTTTTACTACCGCTCTGTCCAAAAGAACTCCCAAAAAGATCTGTTGTTGGGCAATGCCCTAAATATCGGGGTTTTGGTTTTAACCACAGTTGCGATGGCTGGGTTGGTGTATTTGCTCGTAACACATCAATTTCAATATTTCTATGTCTACAACTACACCAGCACGGATCTAGCCGTTCGTTATCTTGTCGCTGCTCTTTGGGGAGGGCAGGAGGGCAGCTTTTTGGTGTGGATTTTCTTCACATCACTAACCACCGTCGGTCTAATGCGTTGGAGTCCTCCTGGGTATCGTGCTCCGGTATTGTTTTTCATGACGCTTTCTTTGGCTTTTCTCCTGTCTATGACCCTTGGTTGGGACATCAGTGGCCTCAAAATTGGTGCCAGTCCATTTAGAACCTTACTTGAAGAGATGCCAGATGCCCCATTTCTGAAAGCGAATCCCGATTTTGTGCCTGTTGATGGTCGTGGTCTGAATGATTTACTGCGTAGCCCATGGATGGTTATTCACCCTCCCATTCTTTTCATGGGATTTGCGATGATGACCGTTCCCTTTGCGTTTGCTCTTGCAGCGCTTTGGATGCGTAATTATACTGAATGGATTACACCTGCTTTGCCATGGACCCTTGCATCAAATTTATTCCTCTTTGTGGCCATCTTTCTGGGAGCCTATTGGGCATATGTAACCCTTTCCTTCGGTGGATTCTGGGCTTGGGATCCCGTCGAAAACGCTAGTCTAGTACCCTGGATTTTTGGAGTGGCCGGTATCCATACAATGCTCATCCAGCGTAAAAATGCTGGTGCTATGCGTGCCAGCTTTCTGTTTGCCATTTTTGCGTATATCCTGATACTTTATGAAGCCTTCCTGACTCGCTCTGGAATCTTAGGTGATGCTTCTGTTCACAGTTTTGTGGACCTTGGGCTTTACAATCAGCTCTTGCTCTTTATGTTGGTTAATGCCATCCTGGGTATTGTTTTACTGGCACTTCGATACAAAGAATTACCAGGAACAAAGGAGCCATCCGCCATATTTAGTCCCGAGTTTATGGTCTTCAGTGGCTCGATGATGCTCTTTATCACGGCTATGGTCATCATCTTGGGAACCAGTTCTCCCATTATTGGGCGTTTATTCAGTGAAAATCCCACTCCACCTGAGATTAGTTTTTATAACAACTGGACACTTCCTCTCGGAATGATCCTGGCAATCATGACCGTCTTAGGTCAGGTGGTTTGGCGTCGTAAAGTGGATAGTAGTGAGAGTCTCGCCCGTATTCTCACATGGCCAACAGTAGTTACCTCTGTGGTCTCCGTTGCGGCCATCATTGTCGGTAATGTTCAAAACCCCTTGTACATGCTGTATATCGTATCCACGGTTTTCGCCCTGGTTGGAAATGGTTGGATTCTGGTTGATTTATTGCGCCGATCACCAAAACTTACGGGTGGTGCGATTAGCCATGTTGGATTTG
>CAZXGO010000051.1:0-9580 GCA_964640035.1 uncultured Chitinophagales bacterium | reverse complement strand
CGTCCTTTTGATCGGCTCCCTGGCTAGTACAGCATATAACACCTACTTACTCGATGCTGAGTCCAAAAACTACAATGTTGCCGTTGAACAAGGTCTCGTCAAAGATGACCTGGGTATGCCGGTCATTCAAACCGTAAACATGTTTAAACTTGATTTAAACCAATCCAAGCCCATCGATGGCGGATGGACGGTTACCTATTTGGGGATGACACGTTCCAATATTGATCGACCTGGAGAACAGCGTTATAAAATAGCTTTTCAACGCACCGATGAACCCGATGGTCATCGCTTTATTATGGAACCTGTCGTTTATCCGATGTTGGCCACATCTTCCCCTGATAATATTCAGTGGTCAGTAGATCCGGAAGTAAATGCGGGCATTTTAAGTGATCTTTACATGTATGTTGCCAGCAGTGCACATCTTGAAAAAGAAATGGAGGGTCGTCAGGGTACAATTCCTTCCGCTTCTTCAGTTAGCGATACCACTTCTCAGGCGATGCCAAAGATCAAACTCAAGCGTGCTGAAAGTCGAGTACTTGGTTCCTACAAAGTAACCTTCAATGATTTTGAATCGTTACCTGCTGAAGAATTGCCCGACAGTGCGATTGTTGGAGTACGAGCAATTCTTACCATCACAGATTCAGAAACTGGGGAAGAAGTCTCTGCCAAGCCTTCCTTTGCTATTATTTCAAATGGCGAAGAACGGTATTCCATGAGCCAACCCATATCCATAGACTCCTGGAATTTGGTGGTCCGATTTGATGAGATCAATCCACAAACTGACGAAATAACCCTCTCTTTTAGAGGTGATCGTCTACCTCTTGTGGTAACCGACGATTGGGTACTTGTTGTAGCCGACAAAAAACCATTTATTTCTTTTGTCTGGATAGGTACCTTCCTTCTTATGATTGGATTCTCCGTATCTATCATGCGCCGTTGGGCAGATCTACGAAAAAAGCCACATTTGAGTTCAGAACCCTCACCTGTTGAATAACATCATCCTCATCGTACTGCTTTCTTTAAGCACTTCATCGGTTTGGGCTCAGCAAGTTGAGCCCGAAAGAATGAAGCATAAAAGCACGGGTGGGGCTCTACTACGATCCGTAGCACTTCCGGGCTGGGGGCATGCCTATGTGAGGAGTGATTGGCAGAAAAGCCGATCTTTTTTGGCTGCCGATGTGGCCTTTCTGGCAGCAACGCTCGGTTATCGTCAAAGCTCACAAAACGCCCTTCAGTCAATGTACACCAATACTCGTCAAAAGGCAGGTGTAGAGATTAAAGGAAGGTCGAAATCATTTCAACTAGCCGTTGCCCAGTTCAATTCACTCTCTGAGTATAATACCTATCAGGAACAGACTCGAAACTGGGATCGGTTTTTAGAGAATACCCCTGAAAATCAATGGAACTGGAGCTCTGAGCAAGATCGTTTTCGCTATAATGAGCTTCGAAGTCGTCAGGAAAGTCACTCTAGGCAGGCAGGTATTTTCATTGGTTTGATGGTTGTGAACCGGGTGGTGAGTGGTGTGTCGTCGATGGTCACTGCCCGCAACCACAATCGGAATCTACCCATTGTGTACATGCTTCCGACCGGCGATCCTACTCAAATGGGAGTATCAGCACACATGCGCGTTGAGTTCTAAGATGGCAAGGTATGCTCTTTGCATATCCTATGACGGATCGGGCTACCACGGATGGCAACGTCAGGAGAATGCCAGAACAGTGCAGGAAGAGTTAGAAAAGGTCTTAAGTACTATTCTTCGGGAACCTATTCACTTGCATGCTGCAGGTAGAACAGATACGGGTGTGCATGCCTTAGCTCAAATAGCCCACTTTGATAGTGTTCATGAAGAGCTTGATTTTGGAAGAGTCATACTAGGAACGAGGGCTTTGTTGCCAAAGGATGTGGTGATCAGCGATTTAGCAAGGGTTCCTGATACGTTTCATGCTCGTTTTGATGCTCAGTGGAGACAATATCGATATCATATTATCGCTAAACCTGATCCATTTCGCAGGGAATTAGCATGGCTTGTATATCCGTGGCCTGAAGAACAGATATTTATAGAGTGTGCATCATTGCTGACTGGTAAGATGGATTTTCGAGCATTTTGTAAAGCTGATTCAGCCTTGGAGGAGAATCTATGTCTTATCCACCGCGCAGATTGGGACTTTTCAGTATCTGGAGAAGCTATTTTCACCATACGGGCGAATCGCTTCTTACATCACATGGTTCGAGGTATTGTGGGGACGATGATCAGAGCATCTAAACAAGGGAATAGTTCCTATTTTAACCAGGTCTTACGATCTCAATTACGAAATGAATCGGTACTTACTGCACCCGCACGAGGTCTTTTTTTAGAAGCCGTAGGTTATCCGAACGATCCTTTTCAGAGAGACTAATCGTGTAGATACCGCTGCATTGTATCGGAGTAAAGTATTTGTATTTTCAACCATTCTGTAGCTCTGATTTTCTTGTGTGACTCTCTATATCGATACTGGTGGTACATTTACGGATACTCTGGCTGAAGACGCTTCTGGAAACTGGCACCGCATGAAGGTGCTCAGTAGCAGCGCCCTTCGTATTAAATGCACAGATATTAAGCAGGATTGGATCGTTATAGATCGATTATCACTACCTCACCCTCACTGTCTGCTTAGTTATCCAGTTTATTCAGCTTTCGATGGAAAGAAATTGGGGCAGATTCAGGATATTTCGGAAAATGGTTTGGCCTTCAAACTGAAGTTTTTTTCAGAACAGAAGCCTGAGCATGGTGACATTTTGGAAATTCGATCTCCGGAGCAGGTACCTGTTTTTGTTTCCCGCCTTTTAACAGGTTCATCTCTATTTGAGCCTCTGCCCAACATCCAAATGCGCTTGGCGACCACTAAGGGTACTAACGCGCTTCTTGAGCGAAAAGGCGTTGCTCCTATACTCATCACCAACGTAGGACTTGGGGACCTACCTCTCATAGGCACCCAGCAGCGCCCAGATCTATTCGCCCTTGAAGTGAAGCGTTCAGCCCCCATACATTCTCAGGTAGTTGAAATCGATACGGATCATATCACACTTCCTGATCTTATCGCTAAAGATATTCCTGTAGCTATTGCCTTGAGAGATTCTTATCTGGATCCATCCCAGGAATCTAAGATTGAAGCGGAGCTTAAGGCAAGAGGTATCCGTCATATTTCACGCTCATCTACTCTGGCACCTCTTATACGATTGTTGCCAAGAATGCAAACTAGCATAATAGATGCTTATCTATCTCCGGTGTTGAAACACTATCTAGATGAAGTAAGTCTTGCTGTAGGGGAGCAAGCATTGATGGTGATGCACAGTGCTGGTGGATTAGAATATCGTCATGATTTTCATGCCAAAGATAGTTTGTTGAGTGGTCCCGCTGCCGGTGTAAAAGGGGTAGAAGCTGTCGGTAGACACACTGGGTTTGCCAAGACAATTGGTTTTGATATGGGGGGTACGAGTACCGATGTGTGTCGCATCGATGGTCGTCCAGATCTGCGTTTTGAACATACTATTGGCGATGCAACCCTATTTGCTCCTATGTTGGCTATTGAAACGGTTGCTGCCGGTGGTGGTTCAATATGTGGCATCAAAAATGGTGAGCTTTTTGTAGGACCCGAAAGTGCCGGTGCATTTCCTGGTCCAGCATGTTACGGAGCCGGAGGACCACTGACGATCACCGATGTAAATTTACTTTTGGGTAGACTAAATGAAGACGGATTTGGCATTCCCATTAGCAAAGAACATGCCCGACGGGCACTGGAGCTCATCGCAAGTGATTGGAATCAAGATCCCAATGTTTTATTGGATGCCTGGATACAATTAGCCAATGAACGTATGTCGGAGGCTATTCGCCGTGTCTCAGTAAGGAAGGGATATGACCCAGCCGATTATGCTCTGGTCAGTTTTGGTGGGGCGGGCGGTCAACATGCCTGTGCTATTGCACGCATCCTTGGAATTCAAACTATCATTTTCCCACCTGATGCAGGCTTGCTTAGTGCCTGGGGTTTGCGTTTTGCCCAAAGGGAACGGGTTGTCGAGAAACAGATACTTCAACCCCTGGAACAGGCATTATCCAGACTTCAGGATATCGTCCAATCTATGCTCCCCGACCCCAGTTGGGAAGTTGATCAGCTCATGCTTGGCTTGCGATTTGTAGGTATGGATAGTGTGGAATGGCTTGCCTATTCAGAAGAAAAGGATCCAAAAGATGAATTCCTTAGCCTTTTTGAACGAATCTATGGATACCTTCCTGATCGAACGATCGAAGTTGAGTCACTTCGCGTCCAGATCAAACAAACAACCCACCAGCAGTCGGCACCAAGTCAATCTGAGAACCCCTCCACAACGCTTGATCATTCGTTCCAAAAGGCACGTATTGATGCATCCTGGAAAGAGATTCCTATTCTTGATCGTACACAGATTAAAGAGGGTTCATCTATTGAAGAGCCATGTCTTATCTTGGATCCTTACAGTACAATCTTTTTGGAACCATCCTGGCAGCTCCACGTCCTTCCCGATGGAAGTCTTCAGGCCCGATTCATTGCCTCAACAAAAGCAATCACCGCTACACGCGACTCTGACCTCACACGCTTAAGTCTGGATGCTGCGCGTTTACAATCGATCGCTCTTGAAATGGGTGAGCAACTCCAGCGCACGGCTTTATCTGTTAATGTTAAAGAGAGGTATGATTTTTCATGTGCTCTCCTTGACCCCAGTGGATACCTCGTTGTTAATGCACCCCATATTCCAGTTCACCTGGGGGCTCTTGGAATGTGTGTACGTTCTGTGCTCGCTCATACGACGATTGAACCAGGTGATGTGATCATCACGAATCACCCTGCCTTCGGGGGCTCACATTTACCGGATGTTACAACCATCAGCGGTGTTTATGATAAGCGAAACAATCTTCTAGGCTATGTCGCAAACAGGGCTCATCATGCAGAAATAGGAGGGATTCGACCAGGATCTATGCCTCCCGATGCCACTTGTCTTGCCCAGGAGGGCGTGGTGATACCGCCTTTCTATATATACAAGGGGGGAGTGGTACATTGGGAACAACTCGAAGAGCTGTTTACCTCTGCTCCCTATCCCAGTCGCAATTTTGCAGAGAATAAGGCGGATCTATTGGCCGCAGTGGCTGCCAACCGTCTTGGAGCCGCCAGGCTACAGGCCTTGGCTGAACGACTTGGATCAGATCGGCTTTTACATTCAATGCGTGATCTCAGACAATATGCATCAGGCCGCATGCTCGATGAAATTCGTCGCTGGAAGATTGAACATATGCATGCACATGAATGTATGGATGATGAGTCATCATTATGTGTAAACTATCATTTCGATGGGTCCAGGCTAACCCTTGATTTCACTGGTACATCACCGGTTCACTCGGGAAATCTGAATGCAACGCCTGCTATTGTGCACAGTGCAGTGATGTATGTCTTGCGTACTCTCATACATGATTCTCTACCTCTCAATGAAGGGGTACTTGATTCGGTTGATATTATTCTTCCACCCTCAAGTATGCTCAATCCTAACTTTGATGTTGATCCTTGGAAGTGTCCGGCCGTTGTGGGAGGTAATGTCGAAACAAGTCAGCGTTTGGTTGATACACTCCTTAAACCTTTCAATAGAATAGCTTGTAGCCAGGGTACGATGAATAATGTACTTTTTGGGAATGATTCATTCGGATACTACGAAACGATTTGCGGTGGTACTGGGGCAGGTCTAATGTTTAATGGCGAAAGTGGAGTGCATCACCATATGACCAATACGCGCATTACCGATCCGGAGATTATCGAATGGAGATATCCCGTACGCATAGAAGAGTTTAGTATTCGGCGAGGCTCAGGCGGCCAGGGACGCTTTACAGGTGGCGATGGAGTTCGCAGAGTACTTCGATTCAAAGATAGGGTCGATATATCGATCCTCAGTCAACATCGAAAACAGGTACCCTATGGTATTTTAGGAGGAGAACCCGGAGCCAAGGGATCCCAATGGATTCAACGATCAAACGGTAACAAAGAACAGCTAATGGGCATCGATCAGGCCACACTTCAGGCAGGGGATGCCCTCATTATTGAAACCCCGGGAGGGGGAGGAGCCTATCCCAAATGAAAAAGAATTTCGTCTCAACATTTTACTGGTGGGTCATCGCTGCGGCTTTTATTGGACCAGGAACCGTAACCACCGCTGCTCGAGCCGGATCGACCTATGGTTTTGATTTAGTCTGGGCCGTTTTGTTTTCAATCGTTGCCTGTATTGTATTACAGGAAGCCTCGGCCAGGATTTCAATCGTAACTGGAAAGCCACTGGCTCGCGTGATGGGTGAAGAACTAGGGCGATGGGTTATGATGATGGTAGCCATAGTCGTCGGTATTGGCTGCCTTGCCTACGAGGCCGGTAATGTAACGGGCGCGGCTTCAGGGATCGGTTTACTGGACGAACGCTTATCCATGCCCTTGGTCGTGAGTGCAATTAGTATTTCAGCGGCAGTCTTACTCTGGTTTGGCACAATTCAACATATTGCCCGGTGGCTAGGTTTTATTGTCTTGATTATGGGGGTCTGCTTCATCATTGCAGCTATTGCTATTTTTGAGTCCCCAGAATCATTTTTAATGGGAATGTTTATCCCTAAAATCCCCGACGGGGGAACCTTAACAGTGGTGGGTCTGGTTGGGACCACAATTGTACCCTACGCCCTATTCCTTGGCTCTGGTATCGCGAAAGGGAGGCAAGTACCAGAAATGCGTACCGGAACAATGATCTCTGTTGGAGTCGGTGGTTTAATCACTCTTGCAATTCTTGTGACTGGCACTGCAGTGACGGGAGAGTTCTCATTTATCAATTTATCAGAAGCGCTTCGTACTGCGAAGGGTGAGTTTTTTTCAATTGCATTCTCCCTTGGTCTGTTTGCAGCCGGGTTCACCTCAGCAGTAACCGCACCAACCGCTTTTGGCATTGTGGTTGAAAGCATCTGGCCCAGCACAAGCGCAACGATCATTAAGTGGATTAGAGTAGCAATTGTTGCCTTTGGTACCGCTGTTGCCCTGAGTGACATGAAACCAGTATCCATTATTATAGCAGCTCAGGCTTTGAATGGAATCTTATTACCACTTACTGCACTAACACTCGCCGTTGTGATGACAAAACCAGCTATGCGTTCCATGCCATTCGCTCGAGGAGCAATAGGAAATGGCTTGCTTTGGATTTCGGCTATCATGAGTCTTATTCTTGGACTCACAGCAATGTATCGACTCTTTCTGTGAACTGATCTACCTGCTTGGCTGCAAACATCAATGAGATGTTACCCATTTATGCAGGAGTTTTTCACACTTTTTGTACCCACGATCAATGAGTTCTTGCGCCATGTGGAAGTCGAATGTGTTACACATGGTACGTGGAAATTCAATGACAAGATCAGGTTCATACCGTTTAATCATTAAATCGACAATTTTATCCTGAGTCATTTGATAAGAATAGAGAAGAAAATCACTGAGCTTTTTATCCTGATTACTTGATGTGTGATGAATAGGATTATCATCAGGATATAAATTGAGCCAAGATTTTAAATCATCCAGCATAGAATGCTCTTCAATGATATTGAAGGATGATTCTCTCTTGTAAGGTATCACACCATTTAGATTAACAGCGACAACACTCTCAGATGAATTCTTTTTTACAGTATTCAGCGGGAGTGGGTTGATAATTCCACCATCAACTAAAATACGTTCACCATCATACAAAGGGGTAAATACGCCTGGGATCGCTATTGATGCTCGTAATGCACGATATAGATTTCCGGATTGAAACCAAACCTCACTATTACTTGCCACATCAGCAGCTACAGCTGTAAAAGGAATATTAAAATCTTGAATATCCGGGACATCAATGAATTCATTGATTACATCAAATATGCGTTCCCCTTTGATGAAGCCCAGACGATCAATGGTAAAATCAAGGAGCGTGAACACGCGTGATCGCGAGAGGCTGCACATCCATTCCTTGTATTCGGTATGGTAACCTGCGGCATAAATACCACCTACAACGGCACCCATCGAACAACCCGATACACTGATTATGTTGTATCCGTGATCTCTGAGGCAATCAATGACACCAAAATGAGCAAGACCTCTAGCCCCACCACTCCCCAAAACAAGATGTATGTCTTTTGACATCATACATGTAATGTACGATTTTGGGGGAATTAGTGGGATAGAGTTATTCTAATTGTTACCACAAAAAAAGAGAGGTGGCATCACATACCACCTCTCCTGTTATTTCTCAAACAATCGGTCGAAGATAATGATCAGTTCAGATCAAAACGATCCAGGTTCATGACCTTGGTCCATGCGGCTACAAAGTCATGGACGAATTGTTCTTTGGCATCTTCGCAGGCGTAGGCTTCTGCCTGAGCCCTCAATATGGAGTTTGAACCGAAGATCAGATCAAAGCGCGTAGCGTTCCAGACGATATTACCCGTTGAACGACTGCGTCCTGAGAAATGATCTGCACTACTATTCGTTTGTTCCCACTTAATATCCATATCCAGAAGATTTACGAAGAAATCGTTGCTGAGAGTCTCAGGATTTTTCGTGAATACACCATTCTGGCTATTACCCGTGTTTGCACTTAGCATACGCATTCCAGCAACCAAAACGGTCATTTCGGGAGCTGTCAAGGTGAGTAGCTGAGCTTTATCGAGGAGTAACTCTTCAGCCGGACGATCTAATCCTGGTTTGAGGAAGTTTCTGAATCCATCGGCTTTTGGCTCGAGAACCGCAAAAGATTCCACATCGGTTTGATTCTGGCTGGCATCTGTTCTGCCGGGATGGAAAGGCACTTTTACATCGAAGCCTGCTTTTTTTGCAGCCGCTTCAACGGCAGCGCATCCACCAAGAACGATCAGATCGGCCATGGATACTTTTTTCTTGCCACCAGCTTTACTGTCGAAATCAGCTTTGATACCCTCGAGGGTCTTCAGCACCATAGCTAATTGCTGAGGTTGGTTTACTTCCCAATCTTTCTGAGGGGCTAGGCGAATACGTGCTCCATTTGCACCACCGCGCTTGTCAGATCCGCGATAGGTTGAGGCTGAAGCCCAGGCCGTTTGCGCAAGCTGAGATATACTTAAACCTGATGAAAGAAGTTGTTTTTTTAGCGCTTCTACATCCTGAGCGTTCAACAATTCATGATCCACTTTCGGAAGCGGATCTTGCCAGATTAACACTTCCTTAGGAACTTCTTTGCCTAAATAGCGGCTCAATGGACCCATATCACGGTGCGTAAGTTTGAACCAGGCACGGGCGAAAGCATCGGCAAGCTGGTCCGGGTTTTCATAGAAGCGTTTTGAAATAACGGCATAAGCCGGATCCATGATTAAGGCGAGATCGGCTGTAGACATCATTGGTGCGTGACGCTTACTTGCATCATGTGCATCTGGCACACTATCAGAGCCTGCACCACCTTTAGGAATCCATTGATAGGCTCCAGCTGGACTCTTGGTCAGTTCCCACTCGTACTTGAACAAGGTTTCAAAGTAGCTGTTATCCCATTGAATGGGGG
>CAZXGO010000050.1:1481-17004 GCA_964640035.1 uncultured Chitinophagales bacterium | reverse complement strand
GTGGTTAAGTATTCTCACTGTAAGAGTGTACGAAGCACTCAACTGTTATCAAGCATCCCCAACCATTCGAAGCTAATTCCCATTATGGCCCACGAAAGAATTGAAATCAATTTGCCGCTTGCAAAGGTATATGAACTACTGAGCACTCCTACGGAGTTCCCTAAGTTTATGACTTCCTTGAAAGAGGTAAACAAAATCAGCTCGCAATCATTTGAATATGTTACTGAGCTTGGTGGAGAAGAATATCGTTGGACCACCAACGTCATCGACGACCTCCGTAACACCCGTTTTGCATGGATTACCATTAACGGAAATCTAAACCAAACCGGCACCATTCGTTTTACACCACTCGACAATGGTAAACGTACCCGCGTCGACTTTTCATTAGATTATCGCACTTTTTTCGGTGAGCCAACTAAAGCTCTCGGTGCTTTTATTGAAGACCTTTCGAAAACGCTACAATCAGAACTTGTGACGTTTCGTGATCTGGCCGAAAGCGGTGGATTCCTTCAGGGATCTGTTGCTGCAGACAAAGAAATGAGCGCATAATTTGAGTAATTCAAAAAAAAGCCACTCTAGCATCTAGAGTGGCTTTTTTTATTTCATATCGACTCAAAGCCCAGTCTTATTTTAACCATTGAGCTAGCCAATCGAAAAACTCCCTTTGCCATAGGACAGAATTTTGAGGAGATCCGATCCAGTGATTCTCTTGTGGGAAGTATAAAAACTTACTTGGAATACCTCTGAGCTGAGCAGCTGTAAACGCTTGCATACCTTCTGATTCAGGAACTCGAAAATCTTGAGCCCCATGAATAACTAACATGGGTGTATCCCAATTTTGGACAAATAAATGAGGTGAAAAACTACGATAACTTTTAGGTTGAGGATCCTGCCAATAAGCCCCTCCCATATCATGATTAGCGAAGAAAATTTCTTCAGTGTGACCAAACATCGACTCTAAATTGAACACACCTGCGTGGGCAATAAAAGCATTGAATCTTCCCTCATGATTACCTGCCAGCCAGAATACAGAAAAGCCACCAAAACTGGCACCAACGGCTCCGAGACGGTCTTTGTCTACGTATGGTTCTTCGCTCACATGGTCAATGGCACTGAGCAAATCCTGCATAGCTTGACCACCCCAGTCTCCTGAAATCTGGGCGTTCCATTCCTGACCAAAACTTGGTAGACCGCGTCGGTTTGGAGCCACAACGATATACCCTTTAGCAGCCATCAATGCGAAATTCCAACGATATGAAAAGAATTGACTCACGGTCGACTGCGGTCCACCCTGACAATATAGCAGTGTTGGATACTTTTTGCTGGGATCAAAATCAGGGGGGTAGATCACCCAAGTAAGCATTTCCTTTCCATCTGTTGTGGGCACCATCCGTTTTTCTACCTTCGCCATTTTTGTTTTTTCTTGAATGGCCCCATTCATATTTGTAAGCTGAGTTAGCTTCCCGGTAGCAGTATCCAGTCTGTACAGTTCGGCAGGAGAGGTATGTGTAGTACGTGTAGTAACGATAAATGCCTGACCATTTTCATAGCCTAATTTGGGATACCCAAGGTCGTGTGTCCCTGAGCTGAGGGCTTCTGTTACAACCCAACCATCGTTGCTTATGTTGGCTTGATAGAGCTGTTGAGTTGCTTCTTTAGCACTTTCAAAGTAAATACTTCGGCTATCTTGCGCCCAAACGATGCCTGCTGCGTTTTGATCAAATCCACCAGTCCATTCACGGTCGCTTCCATCTTCAAGATCGAGAACCATGATTCGGTTTCGATCTGCTTCATAGCCTGGATATTCCATACTCAACCATGCCAGATAGCGTCCATCAGGTGAGAATTGAGCTTCAACATCATAGCCCATCATCCCTTCTGTAACGTTCCGGGTTATTTTATCATTTAAATTGTACAGATAGATATCGGTGTTTGTGCTAACAGCAAAATCGGTACCCTGAAGCTTTTTAGAGGTGTAAGCTATGGTTGATTCATCAGGCGACCATGTAATGTGCTCCGATCCGCCAAATGGCGGTACCGGGCTATGAAATTTTTCACCTTCCATGATATCAACAGGTTCACCTGTGAGACGTCCATCATTATAGGGAGCGTAAAACACGTGGCTGTATGTGTAATCATGCCAATTAGCCCAGTGTCGATACATCAAGCCATCCATCAATCGTGCATCACTTTTGTCAAGGTCAGGGTATTTTTCTGTCAGTGTTTGATCGAGTTTTACGCTTTTTGAAAAGGAGATATAATTTCCTTTTGGTGAGTATCCAACATTTGAGATTCCACCTTCAATGTCCGTAACCCTTGTTGGGGAACTACCGTCCGGATTGATTTCCCATAGTTGACTTGAGCCTGATTCACTGCTCAGATAACCGATTTTCTTTCCATCGGGTCTCCAACGTGCATTGGACTCAGACCCTTTTGTGGAGGTTAATTTTTTTACCTCTCCGCCTTTCGTTGATACAAGATATAAATCAGTATTTCCACTGTTCGCTTTTAGATCAAAGGATCTGGCGGCAAATAGTACAGTGTTACCATCTGGTGATATCTGAGGATCAGAGATTCGAATATATTCCCAGAGCCGCTCTGGGCTGAGAAGATCTTGTGCGTGACTCATAGAGGTGCTTAATGAACCTGCTAAAATGAGCAGGCTGAATAGGATGTTAGTAAAATGATTGGAGTATCTCATAAGAGCATAAGTTTTGGACCAAAAAGGTAGAATACACAAAGGTATAAACAGACTCAATGCCTTCTTTGAACTTGGTTATCCTTTGATCTCGTAGTACCTTTAATTTCGATATGACATCCAGTATAGAATCTTTCCTACAAAACGATGCACCTCAAGGTCCTTTTGCCTTGATTATAGGTCATCCCGTACATCAGTCTCTTTCACCAGAGATGCACAATCTGGCAGCAAACTATCATGGGATTGATTTTAGCTACCATCGATTGGATGTTCTCCCTCATGATCTGGATCGTATCCCCATGATTATGAAGCATCCAAATTTTCGTGGAGCAAATGTTACGGTACCCTATAAAATCGACGTTGGGCAGTACCTAGACGATTTATCGGATGAAGCTCACATTATTGGAGCTGTAAACACGATCGTCATAGATGGAAACAGAAGAATTGGATACAATACGGATGCCTACGGATTCGCCCAATCTTTGATTCCGTTTAGTAAGCGTCTACAGGGTGGAAGGGCCCTCATATTTGGTACAGGAGGCGCTACCCGCTCAATTGTATATGCCTTGAATAGGATGGGTGTTGATGAAATATGGTTGGTTGCCCGTCAGCCCCATACAATACGCGTAGAAGACTTTTTTGCATCTAAAAACATAAGAACAGTATCGTACACCAGATGGTCAAAAGAAGCTGGTGATGTTGATTTGATTATTAATGCGACCCCGCTTGGAATGACCCCAGATCTAGAAGGCTGTCCTGTGGATGATTCAGATAAAGACGCCTTGATAGGAAAGATTGTGTACGATATCGTGTACAAACCATTGGAAACGAAACTACTGCGATTGGCGAATATGGTTATGGCAGATACCATTGACGGATTGGGAATGCTAATCCACCAGGGAGCGAAAGCATTTGAACTCTGGAACCATCTGCAATTTCCGGTAGATCTCATTGATACACATTTACGTAAGATCCTCAATGAGCCTGTTTGAACTACATTATCCGCAAATCTGGAGCAATAGTCCAACGATCAAGGCGGTCTTCTCAACCCGAAGTGCTCAATGGAATGCTGATCGTGAAATCAAGGGACTCAACCTTTCCGTTTCTACTGAAGATGATCGTGATGTGGTATTGGAAAATCGACGTCTTTTTTTTGAGTCACTGGGTTTGGATGACAAGAATGTTGCTCGCGGCAGGCAAATACACAGCAACATCGTACATATCGTCAAGCAAGGAGGTATCCATGCTGATGGTGATGGTTTTATAACCAATATTAGGGGGGTAGCTGTTTCCGTATTGGTTGCAGATTGTGCCGCTATTCTATTAGCAGATGAAGAAGCTGGTGTTACAGGGGCGCTTCATGCTGGATGGAGAGGGACTGTTAGCCGTATTATAGATCAGGGAGTTTCTGCCATGTGCAGTTTAGGAGCAAAGCAGGATCGAGTAAAAGCATATATCAGTCCGTGTATAAGTGAAGCCTGCTTTGAGGTTGGTCAGGAAGTAGCCGCTCAGTTCCCGGCACAATTTGTGTCGAATAGTTATCCTAAACCCCATGTCAATATAAGGGCATATCTCCAGGCGCAGCTTATTGACAATGGTATCAAACCTTCACATATCGAACATGACGATAGGTGTACATTCGCTGATCAGCGCTTTCATTCCTATCGGCGTGACGGTTCAAAAAGTGGTCGAATGATGGCTTTAATCTGGATTTCCTGACGATACATCATAAGAAAGATCCATTGGTTGTATATTACCCGAATGCACTCACCATCATCGCCTGAACGTCTTCTTCTGCTTGGATCAACCGGATCTATTGGTACGCAAACCCTTGATGTGGTTCGTGAGCATCCGGAGCGATTTACTCTGCATGGAATTGTTGCAAATAATAACTGGGAGCTCCTCGCTCAGCAGGCGTTAATGTACAAGCCCCGACATGTAGTCATTGGAAATGCCCAACATTATCAGGAGCTCACATCAGCTTTATCGGGGACGGATATAAAGGTACATCAGGGTGAGGATGCTATCCACGGTTTATGCGCTGATTCAGATTCTGACCTAGTGGTGAATAGCCTTGTTGGATTTTCGGGTTTTCGACCGACCTTCGAAGCCTTAAAAGCTGGTAAACGTGTAGCTCTTGCCAATAAGGAATCGCTAGTTGTGGGAGGAGAAATTCTTAGAGATCAGGTTGGATACTCGCTGGATACCCTCATGCCCGTTGATTCTGAACACAGTGCTATCTGGCAGTGTTTGATTGGTGAGGATATGAATCGAGTAGATCAGCTGATCATTACGGCTAGTGGCGGTCCATTTCGAGGCTATACCTCCGACCAACTAAAACAGGTAACGGTTGATATGGCTTTAAAGCATCCAAATTGGTCGATGGGTGCTAAAATCACGATTGACTCATCCACCTTGATGAATAAGGGTTTGGAAATCATAGAGGCTTATTGGCTATTCGGGATTCCTTTAGATCGAATTGAAGCTGTGGTACATCCTCAAAGTATCATTCATTCCATGGTTTTATTTGTGGATGGTTCCATCAAAGCACAAATGGGGCATCCAGATATGCGCCTGCCTATCCAATATGCGTTGAGTGCTCCCGACCGATGGCCTCTTAGTGGAAAACGAATGGATTGGAAACAGGTTCTGCAGATGCATTTTGAGCCTGTGGATGATGAACGTTTTCCATGTATACGTTTAGCTAGAGAATCCGTTAAGCTTGGGGGGTATTATCCTGCGATTTTGAATGCTGCTAACGAAGTAGCCGTAAGTCAGTTCCTCAAGCGTGAAATTCCGTATATTTCAATCTCTGCTGTTGTTGAAGAAACAATGGCTTCCTACACCACTGACTTGACTCTTCATGTGGACTCGATCACACAGGTCGACAGAGAGTCACGCGTATTGGCACTTCAAATAGCAAAACGTTTCTCAAAATAATTTATGGATTGGTTTTTCAGCCTGCTTAGCACGATAGGTATTTTCATCGGTGCGCTCTTTATTCTAGTTTTAGTTCACGAATTGGGTCACTTTCTAAGTGCAAAGCTCTTCGGTATGCGTGTTGAGCGTTTTTCCATTGGTTTTCCACCCAGGGTTTTTGGTAAACAAATTGGTGAAACCGATTACTGTATATCCGCTACACCATTAGGCGGTTATGTGAAAATCTCAGGGATGGTCGACGAAAGTATGGATACGGAAGCTCTAGCAGAAGAGCCCAAAGAATGGGAATTTCGTTCTAAACCGGTATGGCAGAGAATTATCGTAATTGTTGCTGGAGTGGTATTCAATATGATTCTAGCCGTACTCATCTATGCGGCCATTCTCATGACCTACGGTGATGCCAACCTTCCTGTAGCAAATATGAAAGGGATTTATGTGGAAGAGGGAGGGCTACTGGATGAACTTGGATTTCAAACAGGTGATAATCTCATTGGGGTAAATGGGAAAAAAGTTCAGTATTTCAATGAACTCGTCGCTCCAGCTGAGATAACTCAGGCGAATGTCAGTTTCATTGTTCAACGCAACGGAGAAGAAACAACAATTCAGATTCCGGCTGATTTCATTGACCGGATAAGCAAAGAGAAAAGTTTTATTGATATTGGACAAACCTTACCATCGGTTGTTGGAAGTATAAGTCCGGGAGCACCTGCAGAAAAAGCTGGACTTCAACAAGGAGATATTGTTACCGCAATCGACGGTACCCCAGTGAACTACTGGGCCCAAATGACCAAGAAGATTCGTGAGGCAGATGGTGCACTAGAATTTCAGATTTCTAGAGCAACAGGGGATACTCTGATCTTAGTTACTCCGAATCCTGATACTAAAACGGTTGGAATAGGAACTGTGAATGTGGCCGACTATTTCGGAGCTGTCTTTAGTAACTATGGATTTTTTACCTCTATTTCCAAGGCAAGTGTTCAAACCTGGGATACGACTATTGGCATCCTAAATGGTTTTGGTCGTATGTTCTCAGGGGATATTTCGGTTCGTGACAATCTTGGCGGACCCATAGCCATTGCAAACTATACAAAGGAAGCAACCGAAGGGGCAGGATGGCTTGGCTTTTGGAATATCACCGCATTGTTGAGTATTACCCTTGCCATCATGAATTTATTACCCATACCTGTCTTAGATGGTGGTCACTTGGTATTTCTCATCTATGAAGGCATTACTCGACGTGAACCATCGGTAAAAGTCCGAATGGTTTTACAGCAGGTTGGTTTTATTCTGATCATTGGCTTAATGATTTTTGTCACTTTTAACGATATCGTTCGATTTGCAGGATTCTAATGTTTGCTAAAGAAGGTTATACCATTATAGCGACCGCTACGGTACTCTCGATCTTATTAAGTGTTATAGCTTATTGGATTGGTAACAAATGGAGTTGGCTCTTTTATACCCTTGCCATAGTGATTTTGGCATTCGTACTAAATTTTTTCCGTGATCCAGACCGGACAACACCTGCAGGAGATCATCTTCTCATTGCACCTGCCGATGGTAAAATTGTTCAAATTGTGGAACTAGACCATCATCCGTATATCAATGGACCAGCAACACAAGTAAGTATTTTTCTTTCTGCGATTGATGTTCACGTGAATCGTATCCCTTTATCGGGTACGATTGAGCAGGTCAATTATAACCCTGGTGAGTACTTGCTTGCATGGCATGAAAAATCGTCGGAGTTAAACGAACAGAGTCAGTTCGGTTTATTGCATCCGTCGGGTACTCGTATCTTTTTTAAGCAAATTACCGGATATGTTGCTCGTCGGATTGTCTACCATATCAAAGAAGGAGATAATGTAAAAGCTGGCGACCGATTTGGGATGATGAAATTCGGCTCACGTATGGATGTTATTGTACCCAAAAATGTAGAGCTCGACGTAAAACTGAATCAACGCACAGTTGCAGGCGAAACGATAATGGGTAGGCTAAAATGAACTCCAGGCAGTCCCTGATTAAAACTCCGAGACGTTTTAAAACTCGGTATAATGATCGTATCAGGACCCGACTACGCAAGCCGATACCACGATCTGTGGTGCCTAGTTTTTTTACTTTGATGAATCTATTCAGTGGTTTTATGGCCATTATTCAGATTCATGATGGTATGTACTTATATGGAGCCTGGTTAATTGTTATCGCAGGTCTATTTGACGTAATGGATGGATTTATGGCTCGCTTGTCGAATGGTTCCTCCGAATTTGGAACCGAATTGGATTCTTTAAGTGATGTAGTCTCCTTTGGTGTAGCTCCAGGTTTTCTGATTTACAATTTCAGTTTGTTGGAACTTTCGACGCCGGGAGCCATCATTAGTGCATTTCCAGCCTTATTTGGTGCCGTTCGACTCGCACGATTTAATGTTGAGAGTCGAAATTATGAGGGTGTCGATTATTTTCGTGGATTACCCATCCCTGCACAGGCAATGATCCTGGTTGCTTTTGTACTGTTATTCCAAAATGGTGATCCACTCTTTGACAGTCTCAAAAATGGAATTAACTCAGTACTGATTCCACTAGTCATTCTGTTGTCTCTCTTAATGGTGACAACCATCCCATTTGATAAAATTCCACGGTTTAACAAGGGAATGAGGCATAGTGATCGCGTATCGATCCTCTTTATCATCTTTTATGTAGTACTTATTGTAATATTTAAGCACTACGGTTTACTCATTGCTTTTGGGATATTCGTGATTCGTGGCCTGGCGCGTGGTGCTATTAAATTCTGGAAGGAATTAATGGCAGATAGCAACAGTGATGATTGAATCATCAAATGATCTTCGAAAAGTAATCGATCGTCTTAACCAAACCCTCATCAATGTTTATGCGAGGCTCCCAATTCAGGGTTTGTTTTGCTAAGCTAATATCGGGTTTGCGCTGCATAGGGTCGTCGGAGGGTAGTTTTTGATATATAAGCGTAGAGCGTGAGCCCGTGAGTTCAATGACTTTTTCTGCCAGTTGTTTAATTGTAAACTCATTCGGATTACCCATGTTAATGGGGCCGATCACAGAATCTGGAGTCTCCATCATTCGCATCATACCCTCAATTAAGTCATCTACATAACAAAAGCTGCGAGTCTGAGATCCATCGCCATAGATGGTGATATCTTTATTCTGCAATGCCTGAACGATAAAATTGGATACCACACGTCCGTCGTTAGGATGCATTCGAGGACCATAGGTGTTAAAAATCCTGATGATTTTGATACGAACACCGTTTTGTTGATGATAATTAATGAAGAGCGTTTCAGCTGCTCGTTTACCTTCATCATAACAGGCTCGCTCACCAATTGGATTTACGTGTCCCCAATAGGTCTCTTTTTGAGGGTGTTCTTCAGGATCACCATACACTTCGCTTGTTGAAGCCTGTAAAATTTTTGCTTTAATGCGTTTCGCTAATCCTAACATATTCACCGCTCCCATCACAGAAGTTTTCATCGTTTTGATGGGGTTGTACTGATAGTGAATCGGTGATGCAGGGCAGGCAAGATTATAGATCTCATCGACCTCAACGTAATAGGGCATGGTTACGTCATGGCGTACTAGTTCAAAATAAGGATGGTCGAGTAAGTGGACTAGGTTTCTTTTTTGGCCGGTGAAATAGTTGTCGATGGCTACAACCTCATTTCCTTCATTCAATAGTCGTTCAATCAGGTGTGAACCTAAAAATCCAGCTCCTCCAGTAACCAATATTCGCTTTCCCATGTGATGCTTTTAATTTTAGATTAGTATGATTTCGGGTCAGATGATGAACCTGAGTTCATGGGTAGGTTACTAACAAAAAAATCGTCAAAAAGGACAGATTTATATGAGTTAGAGCCCACATAAGCGAGTAATTTTTCAAAAACCTCGACTTCCATATACCCACTTTGTTGACCTATAGTTTGACCATTCGAATCAATAAATACAGTTGTTGGATAGGTTTTGACTCCAAACGAAGAAGATAGATCACTCATCTTAATCTTTCTGCCGTTATAAATAATTTCTTCTTCTGATTCAGCATTTAAACGCACAGCATAAAAATATTCGTTTACCACTTTTCCAATGCGCTCATCAGTATACACTTCTCGTTCTAATTTCTTACACCAAGCACACCAATCCGTGTATACATGAACTACGATTTTCTTCTGCTCAACCTCTGCCATTTTTTGAGCTTTAGCCATGGTGTGGATTTCAAAATCTCTTTCAGTATTACTGGAGGAACTGCAATAGGACAGAGTAAGTATACTCAGTAAGATGAATGCGATATTTCTGGTAAAATTCATCATCAAATAGAATGATATATCCCGAGGAGTTTTTCTTTTTCAGTTGCCCAATTTAAGGATTGTGCAGCTAATGCGATGCTGTTCTTTAGCTCCTTATTCATTTTGATCTGATCAATGGAACGCATGATATCTTGCAGATTCTGCTCTTCGTTAACCCAAAAACCCAGGCTAAACTCTTCTATTAGCTTACGTATTTCAGGAAGATCTGATCCAATTACTGGGATTCCAGCCTGAACGTATTCAACCAGTTTATTTGGTAACGCATAGTAATAACTCAATGATACCGGTTCAATCATACATAACCCTAGATCGCACCGTCTGCTTACCTCAAATAGCTGATCATGATCTAGTTGTCCCAGAAACAAGACTTGTTCATCAACATGCAGCTCTATCGCTTTTTTTTCGAGCGTTGATCGATAATTGCCTTCACCGCAGATGATTAATCCCCAGGTTGGCATACCCGCTAAAGCTTCCAATGCTTCATTCAGACCTCGACCAAGTTGAATATAGCCTTGATACAAGAGGGTATTTGGATGATTTTGTGCAAATGTATCAAATGCATGAGGTACTGAAGCATTATTTAAGACAGGGGGATCACTAAAATTTCTAATTACATGTATGTTTTTTTCGAGGCGGTAACGCTCCTTGAGTTCACCGGCAATACCGTCGCAAACCGTGATGATTTCATCAGCTTTAGATATAAATATGAGCTCGATGCTTCGCCATAAGAGTTTCGTAAGCCACCGGTGAGCAACGTGTACGGATTCGGTGTACAATTCATGACTGTCGTAGATGAGTGTAGCACCTTTGTGAGAGGCAACCAACGAGGTTGGTATTAGAGTATCCAGGTCATGTGCATGGTAGATATCGGCTTCAATAGTCTTTAGCGTGTTATAAAAACCTCTCATCATTGTCAAAAATCGACGCTTACCATGTTGAGGTGGAAAACGGTGAATGATGCGATGAATACCATCACTCTGAATAATATGTTCTACCGGATTCTGACCTTTTGATGGTGGATTTCCGGTGCAGAGCACAGTGACATGAAACCCGTCTTCACAGAGAGCTTCAGCTTGATTCTTAACTCTTCGATCGTGCACAAAATCGCTGTGCACGACCATGCAAATCCGTTTCATGTTTATTGGTTGAATGCGTAGCGAAGTCCAAATGACACTGCTGAACCAAAGCCATCGTTGAAAGGTATAAAAGCAATATCAGCCTCAACACCAAATCTTCGAATACCCAGACCAGTGCTGAATGGTCTGCTTGTTTGAGCAGTCGTATATCCAAAGCGTAGATTTAAGAAGTCAGATATATCCGTTCTGAGTCCCAAATTAACCCATGCATCGGATTCTGTTTGGAAGAAATTTGTATGGTTTTCAAATGAGAATTGCTCTTGATCGATCCATTCTATTGGAACTACGAGATCAGCTGCAAGGGATACCAGGACGGGGATGTTTGTTTCTCCAGGAACTGAAAATTGAATTGCTTGAACATCTGTTCCAAGTTTGAATTGCCCAGGTAGTTCACTGCGTGTTGCATTAAGAAGATTCATTTTTCCAATTGACTGCGCTACTGTGCTAATACGTATACGTTTGTCAAGGAGTTCTGTGCTAGCCCCAACATGGAATGCATATCCAGAGGCGCTTGAAAGCTCAACCTGTTCATACAGGTACATCCCTGTGATGCCTACGCTCAAAGGACCCACTCTTTGAGATACTGATCCAGCAAAAGCATAGTATTGCCATGAAAAAGACCCTAATGATGATCCAGGTGTACTCCTTGCTTCAATATCATCTACCAATGAAGTGTAAATTCCAAAACTTAATGCACGTTGATCCTTCTTTATGTTTACGGCTGCTTGAATATTACGTGTATCACCAATCCAAAAACTATGTGTTGCAGATAGTGAAGAGTTCGTCTCAAAAGATAGATTCGCCGGATTCGCAAAGATGTTGGGAGCTCCTAATAAAACTGCAGTATTTGTCTCAGAAAGGCTCAAGCTTAGGGGATCTGCTCCAATCGTTAAAAATCGTAATCCACCGTTGGTTTGAGCTGATGCTTCAAGACTAAAAATAAGACCCAATATTAAAGAAAAGAGATATTTCATAGGTTTAATCGTAATGCGAAAGCGTGCATAGTTGATATCCCGGATGGTTCACGGGTAAACGCATAATCTATTGATGGTGATAGGGCATCGAAAGGTAGGTGTACACTGAAACCTAAACTTAAGCGCTGATTTTGGTCTGTGTGTTTTAGATCACCATTTTGGTAACCGGTACGCAGCGTCAGACGTTCGTGGATGTGATATCGGATTCCACTTCTTAAAATGAAAGTTTTTGTTTTAAGATCAGTAGTACGCTCAATCATTGTCGGATATCCGAAATCAAGTTCAAGGGTACGTTCTTTGTATTCTGAAGTCTTTATTCTGGTTTCAATTTCAGTAGATAGCAGGAGCTTATGTGTAAATCTGTACGAAGAGGCCAGATTAATACGTCTAGGCCAATTGTTGGCGGTATTAATCGATCCTGATGTTCCATATAGTTTTGAGGTATCCCAAATGGTTTCAGCTAAAAGATCCTGTACACTTAGAGCGAGACTCAATTTATCGCTAGGGCGAACTAACATTCCCAGATCGATACCAAAGGCCTTAGCAAGAGGCATTTCATCGTGGTAATCGGCAAGGTTAAGCTTGAAACTGGCACCAAATTGAATTTTTTTACCTGGTCGAAGCCCAAAAGATGTGAAAAATTGATAATCGTTGGTAGAAAGCATATTGGTATGATAGCCACTTGACGTTCGTCCATCAATGTTACCTACACGCGCATGCATGATACCGACATAGATTCCAGCGGTAGGGGGGAGTTTGAATCCTACGCCGAAAGTGTTCAACTTCCTGTTGAAGTTCATCATTGTGGAGTTGATATCCACTTGAATAGAGTCTAAACTAGCCGTAAGAGCAGGGTTATAATGAGGGTAAATACCATCATCAGTTACAGAGCTCAGGGTATTTGCCATACCCATGCCACGTGCAGAGAATCCCATTCGCGTGTGTGAAGCGATATCCCCACCACTTTGGGCCTGAGCCTGAGCAAGGAAGCCAAAAAGAAATAGTAATAGGGTGAATGGTTTCATTAGTCGAGGATCAAAATGTTCCCATTAGCTTTGTAGGATCCCGATTCTATTTGATAGAAATAGGTTCCATTGGCCACTTTTCTGCCCAGACCGTCATAACCATCCCATATTGCTTCGTAGTAACCTGATTGAAGATCAACTCGATCAAGTTCCCGAACTAAATTCATCCCAAAGTCATAAATCCGAATACGAACAGTTGATGAAGTTGGAGTTTCAAATACGATACGAACCTGGTTGTGTTGGCGATGCGAGAAAGGGTTGGGATAGGCGTAGGTTTTTACGTTTGGAACATCATTTTGAAATGGATTGCTTATTCCTGGCAGCATATTAACCCGTGTTATTTGCCAGGATCTCCCATGATCATCCGTACTTGCCAAACCATCTGAGGTTCCCACCCAAATTCGATTCCCCGCTTTTGATACGGAATAGAAGATGGTACCCTCTTTTAAATAGGTATTTGCACTTGCTAGTTGTTTTATTTGTTCCCAGGTTTTTCCACCATCTGGGCTGTAAAATAGACCATTATCGCCTGCGGCATAGATTCGAGGCCCATCAAAGGCGATATCATATATCTTTTCACCTTCCAGGTGTTGTTCGAAACTCACCCCTAAATCGCCCGTGCTCACTAAACCGTACGTTTCATTTTGTAGCCCTCCTACCCAGTTGGTCATCCACATACGTTTGGTGATGGGGTCTTGCTTAATTTGGATGATCCAATTTCCAAGTAATCCATTTTTAGCTCCTGTGGAGGTGATATGCCTCCAACGTATACGGCTTGCATCAGCTGTAAGTGCATTATCAGAAATATTAATTCCCCCGGCTGTTCCAGCCCAGACATTCATATCGCTATCTATAAAGACCGAAAATGCATTAAAGTTCAGATAATCGCTCGGATTTGGCTCACCGCGTGCAGGTGGCCTGGGATTGATATAAAAACTGTAAGCTAGGTTTGGATTGAGTTCGCTAAAACGTGTTGGAGGTAAAACGATTCTCTCCCAGGTTTGTCCAAAATCGCGACTACGCTTGATCCCACTTGCCCATCCAGCGAAAAAAATTGTATTGCCAAAGAAGCTTACATCGTAAGGTGGAGATTGTTGTTGTACAATAACGGGAAGGGCTTTAAGGTTGCCGGATCCGTAGGAAATTACTAAATCATCGCAGGCCGCGGTTGGGTTTGTGCGATTGCAAGGATCAAGAGGGAAAGGGATGAATCGCCATTGTTTGCCACCATTTACCGAGGTATAAAAGCCCATTCCTGATTGAATTGAATTATCATCGACAAGAACAGTATATCCTATACCTGCTACTACAGTGTCTTTAGATAAGGCAATTGAAAACATTCGTCCACGTCCATTGAGTATGGAGTCGGCTCCTTCAGGACGAATCCAATCAAAGCTACCACCAACATTTAATTGCATTCTGGGACCAATCCAAAGGCTATCTCCATAGCTTCCGATGTTTGAAATCCCATTTTGAGAAATGGGATTTGGTCCGGAGGGGATGAGTGGTCCTACGACCTGAGCGATGGATGGGACGACTGAAACCATCCATAGAAAAAAGATCATGGCTTTCCTCATCGCACGATCTCCAAATGTTGGATAAGGGTATCGCTTCGCAATCCCGATTTGTCGTCAGCATAAAACAAAACACGAACCTTATCGGGCGAGTTACTGCTATTAATTTCGAAGCTGGTACTATACCGACGCGTATTACCTGTAGTTGAACCAGCAGTTAATTGAAATGGGCTACCCAAAGGACCAGTAGTTTCACTTATCAGGCGCATGAAAACGGACTCAATATTATCAATTCCATCCGGATCCTGTACGTCGGCTGCAAAATCGATACGAAGAGCAGCTTGTCCCACAGCTGGAATTTGAGCCCTAGATGGAGTGATGTTGGCTTGGGTAATAATAGGTTTAAGTCCGGGTACGCCTGATAGTTTAAAGTTACGGGTGATTCGATTCCCTAACTCGTTTTCGCTATTTACAGCATAAACGATTACTGTAAAACTTCTAAACAAATTAGTATTTGATTGAATCGCAAAATCAGCAGCATAAGTCTGTTGAGCTGGATTAAATTCAGAGAGCTCACCCTCTTTGATACGTGTTTTTAGGTCGTTGTCTGTTACATAATATTGCGGTGGACTATCGAGTGGGCCACCTATTTTGTTTTTTACCGTTATCCGATAACGAATAAGGGTGTCTTTGATACCATCAATCTGACGGTTAAAGGTGATATCTCCAGGGTTCAAAACCAATTCAGTGAGCTCGGGAGGGCGAATATCCAGATTATTAATTCCGGGTGGTTCATCACAAGCAGTGATGAGCAGGGCCGCAATCGCAAGAGAAATGAATCTAAAAGTCCAGACTGTGTTCAAGAATATCAATTATGATGGTACGTCTACTGGTGCTCCAGCATCACAACAAGGTTGG
>CAZXGO010000050.1:369-1471 GCA_964640035.1 uncultured Chitinophagales bacterium | reverse complement strand
TGGTACGTCTACGACAATATAAGCAAGGCTATACTCAGATTGTATCCATCCGATGATGGAAGCAAGAGTTCATAACGAGTTTCTCAAAAGTCGATTGTACCATTAAAAAATAAAATCAACAGTCGTTGAATCGTATGAAGAAAGGATTTAAATTGTAAGAATGAACGCATCATCTTTCATATCTATCAATAAAGCTGCTCATGCAGCATGGTGGTGGCTGCATCGCTGTTGAAGCGGACTGGATGAGGTGTGTTTGGCACTTTTTTCGTATCCCGCTTCGTGTAACGTGGCGGGATTTTTTTTTCCATACTGTCTTTTAATACGTGAATTTCGATCAGTTTAAAAAACTAGCTTCTTCCTACACGGCGATTCCAGTGTACAGAGTTTTACTTGCTGATACCCTGACCCCTGTCTCTGTTTTTCTCAAACTAAGGCAAGCGGGTTCGATGCCATTTTTGTTAGAGTCAGTTGAAGGAGGAGAAAAACTAGCTCGATATTCATTCATAGGGATGAACCCTTTTAGAGTCTTATCGTATAAAAACGCGTTAACCACGCTAATTCAGGGTGAGATAGAAACGAGGATCGAAGGTAATTTCTATGATATTTTGCAGCGTTACACAAATGCTTACAATGAACCACGTTTGCCTGAATTACCCCATTTTACGGCAGGTGCTGTAGGTTATTCCTCCTACGATACGATACGGATTACTGAAAAACTACCTGAACCGCCTCCAGATGATCTTGGGATTCCAGAGGCAGTTTGGGCTTTCTATGATGAGGTTTATGCCTTCGATCACGTAAAACATCGGATTTTGATTATCAAAACGGTTCGTATTGATGTTGATTTTCCTGATTTGCAAACGCTCTATGACGATGCCAATACGCGCTTAGATGATATGCAAAATCTTTTATCATCGAATGAAGGCAAACCAGGTACCTTACAGATTGATACAGCCCATATTCGCTCCAATATGGATAAGGATCGTTTTCGGGACATGGTCGAAAAGGCAAAACATCATATCTATGAAGGAGACATCTTTCAGGTTGTCTTATCGCAACGATTTACCACGGCTTATCAGGGTGATCGTTTTATGATTTATCG
>CAZXGO010000050.1:0-359 GCA_964640035.1 uncultured Chitinophagales bacterium | reverse complement strand
CTCCTTACATGTTTTACCTTGATTTTTCTGATTTTGCTCTTATTGGTGCTTCACCTGAAGTTCTTGTGCGTGCAATCAACAAAAAGGTTGAAGTTTTACCTATTGCAGGAACACGACCCCGGGGCTTGAATTACGAGGATGATCTTGCCAATGAGCAGGATTTGATGAGTGATGAGAAGGAATTGGCGGAACATATAATGCTGGTAGATCTTGGTCGAAACGATTTATCACGTATATGTAAGCCTCGTACGGTACAGGTTACCCGAAGTCATGCGATCGAACGATATTCTCATGTAATGCATATTGTTTCCAATCTAGAAGGTGAGCTTTCTGATCAAGCCACTGCTGTTGATGCCCTT
>CAZXGO010000049.1:16618-17032 GCA_964640035.1 uncultured Chitinophagales bacterium | reverse complement strand
GAATTCGGGAGGTTCATCTGACGCATCTGAGCGACAAATTCCTCCAGATTGCTGGCTTGATCGGAAGATTGAAGCCGATCCTTCATGGATTCAAAGGGGATACCGGATGCCTCAAGCAGCATTTTCTTGCTATTGGTCACTCCAACCAAGTTAAGTTCAATGGAATAGTGATCAAACAGATTTTGACGCTGTTTGGCCAACAGATCCACGAAGGTTGTTCCAATCAAACCGGCCCCGACCATGAACACATGTATTGTTTTAAGTCCGGATAGGAAGAAGGCATCATGCAGAGCATTTAGGGCTTTGGCCTCGTCTGGACGCGAAATAACTACTGAAATATTAAGCTCCGAGGAGCCCTGAGCGATGGCAATAATGTTAATCCCATTGTTACCAAAGGCCTGAAAGATACGTGCT
>CAZXGO010000049.1:11412-16556 GCA_964640035.1 uncultured Chitinophagales bacterium | reverse complement strand
CATGACGAAAGGAGTGCTCAAGCTGGGTCTTAGCCTGTTCGGCTTGGGCAGGAAGCACCGCAAAGCAGACGGTGTGCTCCGATGATGCCTGTGTAATGAGAATCACGTTAATGCCCGACTGTGCCAAGGTGTCGAAGATACGTCCGGCAACTCCCGTCACACCGACCATACCCGGACCAGTGATGCTGATTAGAGCGATATCGGAGATGCTTGAGATACCTTTGATGGGAGAGTCCGACAATCCTGGATCCCTGGCAATCAGAGTCCCTTGAGCATCGGGATTCATGGTATTCTTGATACGAAGCGGAATACCTTTCGCCAGAGCTGGCTGCATGGTGGGAGGATAGATCACTTTAGCGCCGAAGTGCGACAGTTCCATAGCCTCTTCGTAGGTGAGCTGTTCAAGTGGGAAAGCGCGTTTCACCTTACGGGGATCGGCGGTAAGAACACCATCCACATCCGTCCAAATTTGAATTTCGTCGGCATCTAGCGCTGCTCCAATGATCGAGGCAGTAAAATCGGATCCACCACGACCAAGGGTCGTTGTTTCACCTTTTTCGGTTGAAGCGATGAAGCCGGTGAACACATGTACAATCCCTGGCTGACTTCTAACAAATTCCTTGACAAGTGAATTGGTCAGCGACTGGTCGACACGAGCGTTACCAAATTGATCATTGGTCCGGATACACTGCCGGGCATCGGCGAAGATAGCCGGAGTCCCAGATGCCGATAATGCAGCTGCCACTATAAATGCCGAAAAGCGCTCGCCGAAGCTGACGATGGCATCCATGGTTCTTGGTGAGGCCTCACGAATTAAATAGACACCATTTAGGATATCTTCGAGCTCATTAAAACTAAACTTAAACTGAGCAAGTACTCCACTTTGTTGTTGCACCGAGATCAGAGCTTTAATTGCATCAATGTGACGATACTCCATCTCCTCGAGCACCTGAACATAGGTGATATCACCCGTAGAGGCTCTCGCTCCAAGGTCAAGGAGCTGATCGGTGACCCCCTGAAATGCCGACACCACGACATGGAGGGGTCCATGCGGTGCCAGACTGCCCACGATGGAGGCCACATCACGTATACGATCGGGACTACCTACCGATGATCCGCCAAATTTGAGTATTTTCATGCTCAGAGTGACAATTTCTGCCTAAATGGTGTAAGTTAGGAGAATAGACGAAATCTTCCACATATGAAAAAGCGCTTTCTGTTCGGTTTACTTCTTCTTTCAGCGTGTTCAGCTAGCCATCAAGAAATTAGGCTACCAAAATCCATATCTGAGATTGAAGGAGAGCTCAAAGCCGCAGCCACGGATAGCCTTCGATTGGGTATCCTTATAGATTCCCTGAAAACATCGGCGGGCATCCCCTATTCGGTGGGTGATTCCATCCTGTTCGTTTATGCAGGCAACGCGGAGCAGGTGGCCTGGGCCGGCGACTGGAACCGCTGGGGCAACGACAGCCTCAGTCGAAGTGAGGGTATAAAATGGGGGGATAGACTCTTCACCTACAAACGAAGCTTTGATCCGCAATCACGATTTGATTACAAGGTGGTGGTTGATGGCGAATGGATGTTAGATCCGCTGAATCCTTATGTTCAACACAGTGGCTTCGGACCCAATTCTGAGCTTCGTATGAGCGCCTGGAAGCCAGATTCCATCACTTTTGAGCGTGAGGGGATTTCAAAAGGGAGTTTGTCTGAGATCAATATTACCATGAGTAAGGAAATGGGATACAAAGTGGCCTGGCAGGTATATCTACCACCGACCGGTGTGGAACCACCTTACCGGGTAATCTATGTGACCGATGGGCAGCAGTACGCTGATCCTCTGCAAGGCAATCTGCCAACGGTACTCGACAATCTGCATGCCGATGGCGCTATTGAGCCAACCATGGCAGTATTCATCGACCCAAGAGACCCTGACACTGGCGAGAACCGTCGCCGACCGGAGTTGGTATTGCATCCACCCTTTCAGGCCTTCATTGACAAAGAGCTCATCCCGCTCGTCGATTCTACCTACCAGACGATCGACCGCCCTGAAGGACGTGCTATTATGGGAACATCCCTGGGTGGACTCAATACCACCTACACCCTCATGGTACTTAAGCATCGGTTTACCTACGCTGGGGCACATTCCCCTGCGTATCGGTTTAATGATTCGCATGAGGCGATTTTCGAAATGGCCAGGAAGCATGATTTCACCGGCCAGCGCATCATTATGAATTCGGGGAATGTGTTCGACACGGAAGTCGGTGCTCGCGAAATGGTGGAGATCCTCCGTTCAAAGAACGTCGACTACACCTATTTTGAAGTGCCGGAGGGTCACTCCTGGGGTAACTGGCGTGCTTTTATGGACGAGATGGTATTGGGGTTTTGGGGGCGGATATAATCTTGAGTACTATCTTATTGAAATTGTTTAGTTTTATTTTCAAAATTCACATTTAACTCGATCTCTCATGACGCCGCTTTTTACAAACGACGCCGTAGTTCTAGCCATCCTCCTTGGAATTTTAGCCACCGTCTTCGTCACCTCGCATAGCGAACGACCCATTTTCAAAGCCTTTTATCGTTATATCCCCGCCATTTTATTGTGTTATTTCATCCCGAGTCTATTTAACTCCGCCGGAATCATATCTGGGGATGCCTCCCAACTCTATTACATCGCTTCCCGCTATTTACTGCCTGCCTCTCTGGTACTTCTAACCATCAGCATCGACATCAAAGGCATTCTTAGTTTGGGTCCAAAAGCCCTCATTATGTTTCTGGCTGGAACGATTGGGATCGTACTCGGTGGACCTCTCGCCATGCTTATCGTAGGAACGATCTCCCCTGAAACCGTAGGCGGTGAAGGTCCGGATGCCGTCTGGCGCGGACTATCAACGATTGCTGGCAGCTGGATCGGCGGTGGCGCCAATCAAACGGCTATGAAGGAGGTCTGGGGAGTAAGCGACAATCTTTTCTCCGCCATGATCACCGTCGATGTGGTGGTCGCCAACATCTGGATGGCTTTTCTGTTATATGGGGCCGGAAATTCCAAAAAAGTTGACCAATGGTTCAAGGCCGATTCTAGTGCCATCACTGAACTACAAGAGCGCATTGAAGACTATAAAGCATCCATCACGAAAATCCCTAGCCTGACTGACCTGATGAGTATCGTGGCTGTTGGGTTTGGCATTACTGGACTCTCGCACATGCTTACCGACCTCATTGTACCCGCACTGAAGGTGCAGGCAGAATTCCATCCATGGATTACAGATTTCAGCTTAGATTCCTCCTTCTTTTGGATTGTTGTGCTTGCTACCACCGGTGGACTCCTCCTGTCGTTTACCAAGACACGATCGCTTGAGGGAGCCGGGGCATCCAAAGTCGGCAGTTTACTGCTCTATATCCTGGTAGCCACCATTGGAATGAAAATGAATATCCTTGCCATCTTCGACAATCCGGGTTTATTTGCTGTCGGTCTGATCTGGATGCTTATGCACGTAAGCATTATGCTGGGTGTTGGCAAGCTCATCAAGGCACCTTTCTTCTTTGTCGCTGTGGGTAGCCAGGCCAATGTGGGCGGTGCTGCATCAGCACCTGTAGTAGCGAGCGCCTTTCACCCTTCACTGGCTCCGGTTGGAGTCTTACTGGCCGTCCTGGGATATGCCCTGGGCACCTATGGCGCCTACATCGCTGCACTATTGATGCGTGCCGTTGCCGGTGGTGGTTGAGTTAGCTATGTATGTTGGCTGTGCTGACGGATCCATTCCAGCATTTCGGTGATCAGCTGAGGACCTTCGATTTCGTTCAGGATCTCGTGTCGGGCACCCGGAACCTTTCGGAAATGAACATCTTTTGAGGCCACGGTAGCGACGAATTCCTCGGAACCTGATATTCCAGTAAGGGGATCCTCTGTACCATGGCCAACCCATACGGGAACATGTATGGTTGACGTCACCCCAAGAGCTAGGCGTCCAGCCCGAATCGTTTGCCATCCCATACCAAAACGAACCTTGCCGACATAGTTGAGTGGATCGCTTTTGTACTTCTCAGCGATGGATGGATCGCGACTGATATCGCTGCCCTTTAGTGGCATAAATGGTAGTTTCGGAAACAAAGCCGCTGGGATTGGAGCTACCGCCTGGAGAAACTTTGGTGTATTGGCGATATGTAGGGCTGGTCCACTTAAAAGAAGGGCTTGTACGTGCTCTTGCAAGCGTGCCGTTACCATGATGGCTATGGCTCCACCCATGCTGTGCCCAAATACAAAAAGGGGTAGATCAGGATACTCCGCTTTTGTTCGCTCGACGAGCGCGCAGGCATCATCAACCGCAATCTCGATTTTCGGGATGAACCCTCGGGTCCCTTCCGACAGACCGTGACCAATATGATCAGGAGCTACAACACGAATACCTGCACTGGTCAGAGCTTCGACCAGCGGCAGATAGCGCTGCGCGTGCTCGGCATATCCATGAAACAAGACCCATTGAGCGGTTATCTTCTCGGGTTCCCAGCAGTGAATATGCATGGATAATCCGGATACAGAGCGCATGGAAGAGGGTTTTGAACGCATGAGATTACAGTCTAAGATGTGAGAAGAACCGAGCAGGCTGTTCGCCAAGTGCGTATATTATAGCTAATATGAAGATGGAATCCATATGATCCGAATTGCAAAATTTTTGGGGATATTTCTCCTCGTCGCTGCCTCCATTTTTGGAGGTATTTACTTACTAAACAAATCGGCCATTGACGCGGTTTTTCGCAATGATTTATCGGAGGGCACCGAATGGGTACCTAAAACCTATTCCTTAAAAGGACTGGTGGAGTATCTTGCCGAAGACCCAGCGTATTACAGCTTGGTATCTTTACAAACGACTCGACCCGATTCAAGTGTGTTTTTTAATGGAGAGGAAAAACGCTCACTGGGCAATCTAGCTCATTTGATGCTTATTGCCCATTATGTAGATGCCGTGGGTTCCGGCGAGATTGACAGTGCCGCTGTGGTTGATCTATCCCGACTAGAAGCATTGCATGTACCTGGACATGAGAATAACCGCTTTCGTCAGACAATGTCGGACGATGCGGATTTGATGGAAGAGATGGGGCGAGAGATGCGCTTGGATGACCTGGTACGATCGCTGGCCCGCAATAAT
>CAZXGO010000049.1:0-11402 GCA_964640035.1 uncultured Chitinophagales bacterium | reverse complement strand
CCTATGCCGACTACCTGTACTATGAGCTTGGGAAAGAGCGTATCGCCTCCACTAGCCAACGATTTGCCTTGCAGGGTGTGGAGGCTCCATTGGTGTGGGCTGGCTTTGTGACCGCATGGGATCCAAGGGTACAATTACGCTCCTTTGATGATATTGCTTCCGACTATACCCAGATGAGCGACTCAGCATACCATGCCATGATTCTTGAACATGCCAATCGTTTTGAAGCTGATCCTGCCTGGCGCGATACCGTTAAAACTCGCGTCGAAACGGGTACAGAAATGCTTTTTGTACAGGAAAAACTGCGTAATCGCTATATGACGCGGGGGGTCGTTTCACAATACACTGATTTCATTGACCGACTTTTCAAGGCTGATCTTTTAAATAATTCAGCGCGCGATCACTTGAAATCCATTCTATCTTGGCCTATGAGTAACGAGAAAACGGCTCGTGATTTTAGCGCATATTCCGCAATCTACGATAGTCGGATGGGCTATCTGGCTGGAGTCGATTTTGGTGCATCCACCTACGAAAATATACCCACGGCTCAGGTTTTTGTGATGGAGAATATCCCGGTTGGACTCTTCCTACACTTATCCAGCAACTTGATGACTCAGGATTTCCAACAACGCCTGATCTGGGATCCTGCGTTGCGAGCTACAGCAATCGCATTACTTCAAAAGCCATCCCCTGGTAAATAGGGAATTATCACCATGAATGTTAGCTATTGAATCACCTATGAAACGTCTTCTTGGATTCCTGTACTGGATTCTTCCTGCCTACCTACTGTTTCAATCTGTCTACCAAATTGGGGTCTTGCAAGGGCTCGAAAATACCTATGCGAACGGTGAAAGCTATATATCCGACGTTGTCGATTTTCGTCTGAAAAACATGCAGGCGCAATCAAATGGAATCATAGAGCTTCGTTTTGAGACTCAGGACGGTGAGATCGTTCAAAAACGGATGACCCTTCCTGTTCAAATCGCCGCGATAACCCGTCAATATGGCAAGATTCCCGTACGTTATTTAGCCGAATCCCGACAGCCCATTGTGATGATTCCGACCTATAACTTTCACCATAACATGGTTCGCATCAATGTAGCTATCCTTGTCAGCTCTTTTCTGGCGACCGTTGGATTTGGATATTTTGTGATTCGGTGGGTGCGTAGAAACGATCCGGAGCCAATCTTCGTGATGCAGGAAAGCTAGGAAATTACCTTCCTATCATCATCTTGAGTTCTTCAATCCGCAAAGACAGTTCCGTACGATCCATTTTTTGATACTCCTCTGGAAGTAATTCTTTGCTGGTACATTCAAGTACGGCTGTCAGTGTTTGTAACTCGACCTCTTCTGGGTAGTTAGGCGGGAGAAAATCTTCAAAGGTTTGTGTGAGTACCTCCAGAGTAACCTGAGATAAGCCCAGACTGGCTGCCTTGAACTTTGCCCGGGTTAATGCAGCTTCCATATCCGCACCACTCAATCGAATCTTTCCTGATTTGATCACGGATGGAATTTCATCGGTATCTGTAACTAGCCCCGTTTTCTTTTTCATGGCGGTGTAGAGCTCAATACGCTCTTCTTCAGTGCCGGGTGGAAACAAGGCGAGGTGCTCCTCTGCCCTTCCCTGACGTTTCAGATCGACCGGCATCAGATCCGGGCGAGCGGTCATCAGGAACCAGATAATACGCCCGCGGTTTTCCGTATTACTCATAAACTGAGCGATTTGCGCAAAAACACGACTAGATACTCCGCTATCGCCGGATGCATTACGATCTCCCAGATACGCATCCGCCTCATCGATCATCACCGCAACCGGTGCCATGGCGTTAAGTAAATTCAGAATTTTCTCAAGATTTCCTTCGGTCACCCCCTGCCATTGCGAACGGAAGTTCTTCAATTTCACCATGGGCACTCCAACCTCGGAGGCAAAACAGGTTACGATAAAGGTTTTACCCGTTCCTACAGGTCCGCATACAAGATAACCCATCGGTAGCACATCGCTTCGCCCTTGTTTGAGGGCATTCGAAGCATCACGAAGGTGACGTTTTACTTTTGCGTGCCCAGCCACATAATCAAGATTGAAACGAGTCTGCACGAATTCAAGCAAGCCGTAAGCCTCTGCTTCGATAAGTTCTTTTTTATTTCGAATGAGGCTTTCGAAGGTTATGGCTTGCTTATTTTCCTTGGCAGAAGCCATTAAGGATTGAAGGTTTACAAAACTTAGACCGGCGGTTTGCTGAGCAAGAACTTCTTCTGGTACAGTACAAAACTCGGAGTAAGAACTACCCTGACTATAGGAGTGTATAAAATTTAACCGATCTTCCAGCCCGGGAAGATCAACGCGTAATGCGGCCGTGTATGGGTTTTGAACCAATTGGCGATTGAGATCCGTGAGATTCTCGGTAAGCATTACCAAAGAGAAGTCCGCATTCAGGAACATCGGATCATGGCTCCAGCGTAGAAGGTAGACCAAAGCGTTACGATCTTCAGCGCTTGCGGAACCTCCTTCATTTACAGGCACGATGGTTTCAGTGTAATCGATGATGACGGCAATACTTTTATTTTCGGCTAGTCGGAGGCGAAAATAGTTCTCCATCAAGGCGAATACCCGGACAGGGTCTTTTGGCATCTTACCGGCATACTCGGTGCCCAGTACTGTATCGTAGCCACTTACGGCACGATTGAAATCAGTCATAGAGGCTTTATCCCGAAACTGAACTCCGCTGGCTCGATCGTAATAGAAGACAATGTCGCGACCACCAAAGAGCTCATCCGATAAAAAGTTTCGCATCCGTAAGTAGCAGGGCTTATCTCCGCTCAGGTAAGGCACATAATCGCGCACATTACCGTGCAACACAAACTGGTTGATGGTTTTGCTGAAATATTTACGGGCAAATTCATTGGCCCATGATGGATAATGTGCTAGCATGAGGTTAAACTGAGATCGAGGTGGTTACATGCATTAAACGCACAAAATTAATGAAGGTTTCATCACATCGAGCCGACCTTTACCACCTTCACCGTTTCAATACGAGTGGAAGTAGCCTTAGTAATAATAAATTTTATCTGATCGATGATAATTTCTTCATTAACCTTCGGAATACGTCCTATGTTAAAGGTAATATGCCCTGTTAAGGTTTCGTAATCATCGCTATATCGATCAATGTTGAGTTCAGGATACTTTTCATCGATATCATCCAGATAGGCCATTCCACCAATAATCCATGTATGTTCAGCAATTTTTTTGATCAATACATCGTCGGTATCATACTCATCCTGAATATCTCCAACTACCTCTTCAAGTAGATCCTCGATAGTGATAAGGCCGGCGGTACCTCCATATTCATCGATGACTACAGCCATATTGTTTTTACTGCGACGAAATTCCGCCAGCAGATCTTTTGATTTACGTGAGGATGGCACCAACTTAATGGGTCTGATAACATCTGCCAGTGCATCAGGGCGATTAAACAAATCGTAGGAATACACCATCCCAATGATGTTGTCGATGCTTTCATCGTAGACTGGAAGCTTAGAGAAACCCGTTGTCACGAATTTCTTAAGCACCTCAGCAATACTAGCGTTACGTTCAACAGCCTGGATTTCGGTACGGGTAATCATCGATTCTTTAACCCGCATACCGGATAATTTTAGTACGTTGGTGAGAATCTCTGTCTCTTCGGCATCAATATCTGTCTGTGATCCATCTTCAGCCATTTCATTGAGTAAGATTTCAATATCCTGCCGTCGAAAGAGCTCTTGAACCTGAGACGTTTCAAATTGAAAGAGTCGAATAGCAAATTTAGAAATAGAATTGGCCGTCCATACAAGTGGTTTGAGAAGTATGCCTACAAATCGTAGAGGTGCTGCTAAGTAGGAGAAAACACTGTCTGCATGAACACGAAAAAGAGCTTTAGGTAAGATTTCACCAAAAATGAGGATAATTACGGACGCGATGGTCGTTTGAATAACCATGATGGTTAACTCGGTCGGTTCCGCTCCCATTATATGATCGTAGACATCAATAATGGGTACTGTCAAAAACAGGGTCATCAAGGTGGCATAGAGCACATTGACAATGTTATTACCAATTAAGGTCGTAGAAAGAAAAGCCTCTGGGTTCTTAATGAAATACTGGACAAAACGCGAACCATGTCCATTTTGCCGGGCTTTCAATTCCAGTTTTAACCGATTCGCAGTGACATAGGCAATTTCAGAGCCTGAAAAAAAACTGCTCAGTACAATCGTTACCAAAATCAGGAACCACTCATTCATGGGTGGCTCCTCTTCTAGACGGAGGTTCCAAGAAAATTGAATTAGTTAATAAGGCAGAGGTCGGCTATGAAAGCGACTCACCATTTCTATGGTAATATAGAAATTTTGTTTGATCCCAAAGATACAGCTTTCCATCCACATAGGATAAATGATCAGGAACCTGAAAAATTGGGTTTTTCTTTGGCCAGAAAAGCGGTAGTTCCGATTTTAAAGTCATTCGTTCCGCAAAGATCACCGAAATACTCTGCTTCAAGTGCATAACCTTCTTCTGGTGATTCCTGACTTGCAAGAACTGCTTTGATGGCAGCTGCCAAAGCAAGTGGTGCTCGTTTTAGGATGCCTTCAAGCATAGCGACCGCCTCTTGTAGCGCCGTTCCTGGTTCAACCACTTTGTTTACTAGTCCAGCGTGCAAAGCTTGATCGGCTTTCACCGGATTACCCGTTAAAATCATTTCTAAGGCACGACCTTGGCCGACCAAACGTGCCAATCGTTGCGTACCGCCGTATCCTGGGATTAAACCTAGGCTCACTTCGGGAAGACCAAATACCGCTCTTGTGGAAGCTATTCTCAGATGACAGGCCATAGCCAGTTCGCACCCTCCACCCAAAGCATACCCTTCAACAACAGCAATTACTGGTTTGGGACAACGGGCAATGCGATTAAAAACGGATTGACCGTTTAGTGCCAATGCTTGTCCAGTTTGTTCGTTCAGGGTTGATAATTCGGTAATATCGGCACCAGCAACGAAGGCCTTATCACCGGAACCGGTAATAATGATCGCCTTGGCCTTTGTATTAGTGGTAAGCTCTGCAATAGCATGATCAAGTTCCTTCATGACTTCCGCATTGAGGGCATTAAGCTTATCAGGGCGGTTAATCATTACGACAACAATACCTTGCTCTTTAGGTTCGACAAGAAGTGTAGAATAGTTCATAATATATTGATCAATGCGTTTTTTGTTTAGCTGAGGTATTTACTGATGGAGATTGAGCCTCCTGATTAAGATCATCAAGCATCGTTAAACTGGGCATCATATCAACTTCAACTTCTTCCATCAAACTGGCTGTTTCTTCAACTTCAAGGATCAGATTATCGAGTTGGAAGCCGATATCCTCCGGATTATTCATCGTCATCGATTGTTCGTAAATATATCGAACCGCATCTTCAATGGTTTCCAATTGTGTTTCAGCGATGGCGAATTTCTCTTGTGCTGAATAAAATCGTTCTAGACGTTTTTTCAAGATTCCAATGCGTCGCAGTTTTATGTGCTTTAGCTTTTCGGAATGGGCTTCATTCATCTCCTGTTCTTCTTTTTGAATCTCTGAAATCACTTTTTCTTCTGTCGATGATCTTAGGTAGATCTCATATTTGTGAAACATCTCCAATAAGTTGAGATAGTTGTTCAGAAGTCCATCAATTTTCGAGCTGATAGCATCTGTCAAACCTTGAGAGGCATACGGCAGACGCTGGAAATTTTCTTTAATGAGCTTACTTAGATGTTTCAATACCAGAAAACGCTGCTGTCCGTTGCGGTCTAGTGAATGAAATACCTGCGTCGATTCTCCATTTTTATTGCGTTCCCGTAGTTTCCTTAGATCAATAAATTTGCGGAAAGTGGGGAGATTGGGAACCGTACCTAAGTAGAGTAGCTCGAGTCCAAATGTAATGGAAAAGATAATATTCGAAACAGCACCCACATCATTCATGAAAAACGCTGCGGTACTGGCTCCGACCAACAAGAGCAGATTCAAAGGGTGAAGAAAGGCTTCACGAGCATAATTGGGTGATCTATCGTCTGCCATAAGTCAAGAGGACATTTCAGAATTTGGACGGCCAAGAGTCTTCTTGCTGTTATTTGGGTTCAGGGGATTTGTCAGTTGCTCATCGATACCTTGCTTTTTTCCCAAGGTCTTTGTTGCGTCCAAGGTATTGGCTTGCTCCTCGATGGCATCATTCAATACACCGAGTTCCATCTTCATGAGGCGCATCGTTTCGGCAGCTTTTTGTTTTTGTAGCGCATCTTCATGATCGGCATGAAGCTGCTCATCTGCCTTAGACTCCATGGCCATATCAAGACGAGCTTCCGCATCAAAAACCTTTTCTCTGACCTTATCTAGCGCCTGATCAAACTGATCGATCAATCCCTGTGGATCGATAGCATGCATAGCTTGCTTGATCTTTTTGACCCGTTCAGCTTCAGCTAGTTTCTGCTTGAGCTCCCTGATCTTCTGATAATGAGCTTTGTACTCCTCTTTAAGTCGATTACGTTCATCTTCCCCGTTCATGGGCGTTATTCACTAGGTGGTTTTGGTCTTACCAATCGATTTTACGGACTCTGGATCTGTAGCTTCCGTTTCTTGGTCAAGTAGTGGAGCCTCACCTGTTTCCGCGTTCATTTCAAGCTTGAATTGCTTCACTAATTCACTGGCGCGCAAACGTTCTGCATCTACTTCAATCTCCATAGCTTTCGTGTCGATACTATCGAGAGCAATTTCCATTCTAGCTTCATTACGAGCCGTTTGCTCATTGATGCGATTGAGCATTTCATCGTGTGTTTGATCTAATCCACCAACTTCAAACTGCTCAAGAGTATCCGCAATTTTGGCTTGCCAAGCGGCACGTTCGCTGGCACGCAAGGCCTCCCGAGCTTCCCGAATCTTACGGTCTTTTTCACGCATAAAGATCTTTTTGACCTGAATGGCTTTGTCATATGCCTTTTTAGCAAACTCAAGCTGCTCGGTGATGGAGGCTATTTGCTCCTTATTTTTTTCAAGTTGCAAGGCGTAGGACTCTGCAATGTCATCCCGTCCAGCATTGATTGCACTTTTGATCTTGCTTGTAAGCTCGGAGATACTCTTGGTGTATTTATCATACTCTTTTTGAAGGAGCATCACGTTTGCTTTCACCGTTGCAATATTTTCATTCATTCGTGGAACCTGATCATTGAGTTCACGAATATTTTGCTCCAGGATGAGCTTAGGGTCTTCGATACTGCTTACGAGTCCACCGAAGATCGATTTAATGGCCCGAACAAAACGTTTCCACATAAGAAAAGGGTTAAGAAGAGGGTTTTTTCAATAAATGAAGGTACTTAAAGATGAAGGAATATAGCTTTTTGCTATCTGTATTGCACAAATTGAACAAAAAATGCTACTACATCTGACAAATCCGAGATGCTTACAACCTGATGTTTTACATCAAAAATCAAAAAAGGTTACACTAAACGTTTATGTTGGCCAAATAATACCATAATGGCCACTTTTGAAGAACATCTTCGGGCAAAATCATATTGGGATACTCATCCCTGTAAGGATATGCAATCCTTAGCTGACGAAATAAATATGTTCTCTGTTCGGCATCCTGCTGCTTGGCTATTTCACGAAGTTCACGATCGTAGATCAGGAAATCGGCGAGGAGCGTTGAGGGAGGAAGAGCTAAAGGTTGAAGATTGAAGAGTTGAAGAGTTGAAGAGGGGAAGGGTGAAGATTGAAGAGGTGATGGTTGAAGAGTTGAAGGTTGAAGAGTTGAAGATTGAAGAGTTGAGGGGTGGAGGGTGGTTTGGAGGTGGTTTAGGGCGAGTTGGGTTGCCAGAAGCTTGGATTGCTTAGAATAGCCGGCCACATGAGGGGTGGCGATGGCGGCCAACTCGACTAGCTCAGGGTCAAAATTGGGCTCATGGTCCCACACATCCACAATCGCTGATTGGATCCATCCCGATGCAAGGGCTTTTTTTAGTGATTGTTCATCTACGATTTCACCGCGAGAAGCTTGTATCACAAGACGTCGCTTTGTCCTAAGTATTCTATCGGCGTTGAGCCAGTACCTGGTTTTCCATTCTCCATGAGATATTAAAGGGACATGAAGACTCAGCAAACTTGCATCCAGCACTTCGTCAATAGTTGCTGAAACAAAACCTGGCTCACGCAGTGCCCGGGGTGGATCGTATAGTACGGTTTTCAAACCGAGTCCGGTGGCTAGTGTATGCAATGCTGAACCCACATAACCAACCCCAACAATCCCTAGCTTTTCTTTCCAAGGGTCCCAGCCTTGACGATGGGCCACAACCATCATCATCGTGATTACATATTCGGCAACGGCTCTGGCATTACATCCGGCTGCTGAGCCAACGGCGATCCCTTTTGATTTCAGCCATGGAATATCCAAATGATCGATTCCGGCACTGGCTGTACCCACCCATCGAAGCTTCCCGGTATCGGGTAAGGATTGAGTGTTGACCTTTGTTACCGTGCGAACGAGGAGGGCATCATACGATCCTGCATCGGGTGGAATACCCAGATCAGGATTGTAAGTGTGGACTTCGATCGTTTCGGGGCAGATAGCATGCAGTTCAAACACATGCTCATCGGCGAGCAGTTTTAACCGCGTATCCATCACACCCGAGTGCTTCTTCTCAGAGCCTTGGGTCGATCGAGTACTTCCCAGAGGATAATGGCCTTCTTCAACGAGGATGGATCTCGGAGGCTATCGCTAATTGGAGTAGGTACATCGACGTTTGTTTTTTGTTCAAAACGTTCCTGTTCTGATCGTTCTGCTTTTCGAGTTCGTTCTTTAGCTGCTTGGGCGCGACGTCGTTTTTCCATTGGATCATGATACTCTGTATCCAATGGGCTTGAAGCAGATGGCTTTTGTGTAGTTAAACCACCAAAATCGCCGGTCAAAATCTTTCCGAGAACATCCATGACAGATGGCTCGCTGTTTACAGGCTGATTAACTTGAGGTGATGGTGTCTCTTCCTGATATTCCTCAACCGTATCATAGCTATCATCCTCTACAGGGCTTGGTTGCGGACTTGATGTTGTCGGAGGTTTTTTACGTCCGGCCAGAATCGAATATAATCCGACTGCCGCTGCTATGATAATAGTGAGAAGATCTTCCACGTGAATGTCAATTAATGATCTATGCGGATGTATCGTAGCAATATACACATAGAGAGTTCAAATTGCAGGGTATTGTTCTTGCGCTTCATGATAAAAAACACGTACTTAAGTGAGTTCACGTTTCAAATAAAAAATTATATGCAGAAAAATGGTTTAGGTGTTTTTGAGTTAACCGACCGCCTTAGACGAGCCGCCTACATTGAGAAAATCCTTTTAAAACATGCCGCAGGTTGGTTTATTGCAGCTCCCGCCTATGAAATTAAACACCGCCTTGGTTATCATGCCTGGAATCATGCCGAGCATGTTCGGTGGATCAAAGACCGTCTGATGTTCCTGCGTGGTGGACGCTCTGAGGTGAATATAGATCCCTCATTAGCCGCTTGGGTAGATGCATCGCTGCATGCGCCGGATCAATGGTTTTTCATTAGAGGTTCCTATTTATCAGTAAAGAAAGCACTTCTGGAATTTTATCGATCCTGTTATACTATGGCTGATCCTAGTGCTAATGCAGCTGATCGCTCTCTTTTTCGCCGTCTCATCCCAGAAATTGAAGATCAGATCGAATGGGCCGAACAGGTCTTAGAACTGGATCCCAATCCATCAGAATCAAAGGCATGGTGCCGCGAACTGGATGACCTCTTTGATCACATAGGTGGGATCATGTGCGATCATGCCCGACCCGTGGGTGAGCTCGAGTTGCCCGCACCAAGCTTTCGTCTGTCTGACGAGATAGTTTTTGATGATCGCATCGAAAATAAAGCACTCTTAACACATGAAGAGAAAATCAAACTACCCCATCGTGAGGCGGTAATCGAACAGTTCCGGGTTTTCTTTAATGAAGCCTATGCGGCTGCCATGGCAGCTAGCGTAGTCTACGAAGCGTATGAGAACACTATGGATTTCGAGTTCATCCACGATTTTACACGCCAATTTTGGGATGAGGTTCGACACTCCGAATTTGGAGCTGTCCGTTTGCTAGAGCTTGGTGAAAAACCCGACCGTGTAAATCAGATACTGTACAAATTCAGCATGTCAATGCCGCTCTTACATCGTGTTGCCTATCTAACCATGATGCTGGAACCTCATTTTATGCCGCGTAAGAAGCCTCGATTCGAAGATTATGAAAAAGAAGGGGATTTCCGCTCACAGCTTTTCGCTGATCACGATTGGAGTGATGAAATTAACCACGTAAAAAACGGCCGTGAATGGCTTGATCGTCTGCTCGACGACGACTCTCGCAGCATCGATGATCTTAAAGATGAGGTGCATACCATCCTCAAAAAACTGACCGGCCAGGAACAGGTTGCCCTATCCCCTTTTTAATGTATGCTAACACTTGAAAATGATCAGCTCCGTGTTGAAATTTTGGAGCCTGGCAAAGATCACTATAGCCTTGGACCTCGATTTTGCAGCGGTGCATACATTTGGCAGATCCATCATCGTGACCGTGGTCCACTGATGACAGGGCCACATTGGCCAAGTGAAGAACCCTTCATCAGCGATGGACAGGGAATACCCGATGTATTTCAACCGACACTGCACCCCGCAGATACCCCAGACGGAGAGCCGGTTTTGGTACCTGGTGTTGGATGGATACATTGGCATAAGCATGTTACCGAGCGACGCAAACCGGAATCCCTGATTGAAGCTGCACAATGGGATTGGCACATAGACGGTAATCGCTTTGAATCAAGAACTCGACAGCAGGGTCATGGCAAGCGTTTTAGCCTTCAGCGAAACATCCAACTCAACTCAACTAATCTTCAGATAGAAACTGAAATTCGTAATACAGGATTAGAGCCACTGCATATTCGCATGTTTGCCCATCCCTTTTTTCCTGTTCCTGGTCCTGACGGATTCTGTGCGATGTTACCTGACGGTTGCAGTCTTCCACAAAATCCAGGATATGAACTAGATGGCAACAGACTACTTCGAAAATCCGGTCATGATTGGAAAGAAGGTCATTTCGACTGGATCTACTGGCCAGAGAACAAGCCCTTCGAAATCCTACAAAAACTGCCCAAAGGTCACATGAATGTGATTGCAAATTTCGTACCATCCACGGTAGCGGTGTGGTCAAATCACTGCACCTTCTCCATCGAACCCTTCATCGAAAAAGTAATCCCCACAGGAGAGCTGCTGGAGTATACGATCAGATATGAGGTGGAAGGCTGAGGCAGCAAGGCAGCAAGGCAGCAAGGCAGCAAGGCAGCAAGGCAGCAAGGCAG
>CAZXGO010000048.1:3069-17140 GCA_964640035.1 uncultured Chitinophagales bacterium | reverse complement strand
CACCAACGCAAGCGGACATTCGACAAAGAATCCAGGCAAACACTCCATAATTGCTGCTTATGACACCTCACGACACCCCATCCTCCGAACGCATTCCCTTTCTCCAGAAAGCGGCGTTTGGTTCCGGTCATTTGGTCAATAATCTTCTGCCCGGAGCGCTCGGCGTATTCTCTTTCTTTCTGCTTACCGCCTTTGGCATGGATCCCTTTTTGGCCGGCTTATTGGGAGGCTTGCCCCGATTGTTTGATGCGATCACCGACCCCATTATGGGCTATATATCAGATAACACCCAATCCCGTTTTGGACGCAGAAGGCCCTACATTTTTATAGGGGCCATCATGAGCGGACTCCTGTTCATCCTACTCTGGCAACTGGATCCTGAAAACTCACAAAGCTATAATTTTTGGTATTTCCTGCTTTTTTCCATGATCTATATCATCGGAAATACCATCTTTTCAACCCCATTGATCGGTTTAGGCTATGAAATGACCTCCGATTACAATGAAAGAACCCGATTGATGGGTTTTTCACAGACCATTGGCCAAATTGCCTGGATGATCGTGCCCTGGTTTTGGGTGATCATCGCCAATCCAAATCTGTTTGAAACCCAGGCACAAGGCGTTCATCATCTGGCCGTCGTGGTTGGCGTAGCGACGATGGTCTTTGGGATGATGCCGGCCTTATTTTGCAAAGAAATCGACCAAACCCGACTCACAAACAGAGCAGAGCTTAGTTTCAGCTCCATCGCAGACAATTTCAAGGATCTGTTCAGAAACATGACCTTAATCGTCAAAAATAAGCCTTTTCTGCGCTTATGCGGAGCGACCTTTCTCGTATTCAACGGATTTCAGATGGTTGCCTCCTTCAGCTACTTCATCATCGTATTTTATATGTTTAGTGGCGATTATGGGGCTGCGGGTAATTGGCCAGCCTGGTTCTCTACCCTCAGCGCTCTGTGTACGGCATTTTTGATCATACCCATCATCACATGGATGTCGAACACATGGGGGAAACGCAATGCTTTTCTGGTATCAACCCTCATCTCGATCATCGGATATACTCTTAAATGGTGGGGATTCAATCCCGGAAACCCATGGCTAATGTTTATCCCCATCCCGTTCATGGTATTTGGTATCGGAGGACTCTTTACCCTGATGATGAGTATGACCGCGGATGTCTGCGATCTGGATGAACTAAACAACGGCATGCCTCGCAAAGAGGGCACCTTTGGGGCCATCTACTGGTGGATGGTAAAGCTAGGGCAGGGGATTGCTCTGGTTCTCGGAGGATATGTCTTGAAAGTTGTGGGCTTTGATCAAAACGTAGCGGTTCAAACCGCCGAAACCCTCGTCAACTTACGTCTTGCCGATATCCTAATACCTGCGATTACCGCAGCTCTTGCCCTTTGGGTGATGTGGGGCTACGATCTCACCGAAGAAAAAGCCGTCGAGATTAAAAACGAACTCATCCGGCGCAGAGGGAATCTGTAAGTAATCTAGCAACTAGTTCATTTGAGCAAATGAGGATACTGCTGCATGAACTTCCTTAGCTTGGGCGCAATAACATAGTTGCAGTAGCCCGCATTCGGATTGTTATTGAAATAGTTCTGATGATAGTCCTCGGCCGCATAGTAATTGATCAGGGGCGAGACCTCCGTTACGATGGGGTCTTTCCACAGGCCCGAGGCATCGGTCTTCGCTTTCGAGGCCAGCGCTTTTTCCCGCTGCTCATTGTTGTGGTAGAAGATGACCGAGCGGTACTGCGGACCCACATCAGCGCCCTGGCGGTTCAGGGTCGTGGGGTCGTGCGTGTTCCAGAAGACCTCCAGCAGGGTTTCGAAGCTCACCACCTTGGGGTCGTATTCGATGCGGAGCACCTCAGCATGACCCGTCTTGCCGGTGGTGACCTGCTGATAGGTGGGGTTTTTCACATGTCCACCGCTGTAGCCACTTTCCACGCGAACGACACCTTTCACACGCTGAAAGATCGCCTCCGTGCACCAAAAGCAGCCATTGCCAAAAGTCGCCAGTTCGGTCTTGGCCTGATCGTTCATATCCGTATGGGTTGAAAAGATGAGGAGGAAAAGAAGTGTCAGCATAAGGAAAGATAACCATTGAATCATTTACAATCATTATCAATGAGGAACAATGTTTATCAATGATTATCAATCACCCCAGCCCTTCAACTCTTCACCTCCTCAACTCTTCAACTCTTTCTACTCACTACTCACCACTCTACTACTCACTGCACGGTAACATCGGTACATCGGAAAAAGTAATTGCTCCTCATTCATAATGATTGTAAATGATTCAATGTCTATCTTCTCCATCATCACCTAATTCCGTTCATGCTTCTTTTTTATGCTCACTCTTCATACTCCCGATCCCTCCTGGGGGCGGCTTGCCGCGCAGATTCATGATTTTCTCAAGGCCGACCTCATCCATCTCACGCTCGACGGTCGACCTGTTTCCGGATTCCGGAGTCCTGACAGCAAATGCCTCTGGATCCGCGACCACCAGGATATCACCCGCGGTGCCCGCTACTTTTTCCCCGATCTCAAAAGCACTGTCGAGGCCTTCGCGGCCACGCAGACCATCGACGGACGCATCTTCGATAACGTAACCACCACGCCCGAAACCAAAACCGGCGAGCGCGAAAACTGGGAAAAATGGGTGCGCGTGCAGGTCGAAGCCGACGTGGAATACCGCTTCGTGAAAGCCGCCTTCATCGCCTGGCAGTCAACCGGTGATGATGCCTGGATGGAAAACCTCCTCCCGCAGCTCGACAAAGCCCTCCGTTATTGCATGACCCACCCCTGGCGCTGGGATCCCGAACACCAACTGGTGAAGCGTCCCTACACCATCGACACCTGGGACTTTGATTACACCGCCGGACGCGCTCCCTGGTTGAATTTCGACATCACCGAGCACACCTTCTGGGGCATCTTCCACGGCGATAACTCCGGGATGGTCGACAGCTCGCGTCTGCTGGCTGCCATGTACGCCTACTCCGGCAATGACGCGATGGCCGAACGCTGGCAGGGCGTGGCCGATGGTATCCGCGAACGTGCCAACAAGCTCCTCTTCAACGGACGCTTTTACACCCACTTCTACAAGCTCACGCCCGTCACCGTACCGGGTGTCGACGAAGCCGAGCAGCTCAGTCTGAGCAATCCGATGGCCATTGTTCGCGGGATGGCGACGCATGATATTGCCGTGGCCATCATCCGCGAATATCAGCGCCGTGCGGAAGAGACCGGCGTCTTCGCTCCCTGGTGGGGCATCCATCCACCCTTCCCGGATGGCAGCTTTGGCGATGAGAAGCTCATCGGCGGCGCTTACATCAACGGCGGAATCTTCCCGATGAGTGGCGCCGAGCTCGCCCTGGGTGCCTTCGAGCATGGTTTTGAGCGCTATGGCGTGGAGCAGCTCCGCAAGTACATGCAGATCGTCTTCGAAACCGGTCAAACCTTCCTCTGGTACTTCCCCGACGGATCACCCAGCACCGAAGAAACCTCCACCAGTCCCGATGCCCTCCCCACCGACGGCTGGGGATCATCGGCCATGCTCATGGCCATCACCGAAGGCCTGATCGGCATCAAAGACCACGGACGCCTCTTCAGTCATGTGCGCCTGGCCCCACGTTGGCTGGCTGCCGACCAGAACGATGCCTCCATCGACCTCGGCTATGAAGCCTCCGGCACCCGCTTTGCCTACACGTACAATCACAACCCGGAGTCCCGCGAGATCACCATCGCCATCACCACGGCCAATAGCCTGGTCGATCTGCATGTTCTGCTTCCCGAGGGCACCCATCCACATGCCGTCGATATCGACGGCGAAGCGATGCCTTTCGAGCCGGTAATGGTTCAGCAAAGTTCGTATGTTGACACCACCACCATGATCGAAGGATCGTGCACGGTACGCATCACCTACCATTGATCGGAGACGCCTATGCAACGCAAATCTTTTCTTCAGACCCTCACCGCCGGCTCCATTGGCATGGTCGGCCTGCTCTCGGCAGGCACTAAGCCTGCTCCTGCATGGGATCCGGCCGGTTTCAGCGGCTCCGATGCCGACTTCTGGGCGATGGTGCGTCGCCAGTACCCCTTGCGTGAAGAGCCCGTCTATTTCAACACCGGCGGACTGGGTCCGGCGGCATACAGCACCCTCGATGCCTTCAACCGGACGGTGACCGAGCTCCAGACCATGTCGGAGACGGGTCACGGCAAGTTTGAACCTGCCCGCGTGACCATGGCGGCCTTCCTGGGTGCCAAGCCCTCCGAAATCGCCTTCACCCGCAATGCCACCGAAAGCAACAGCATCGTCGCAGCGGGTCTCGGACTCCAAGCAGGGGATGAGGTCATCTTCGAAAGCCACGCCCATCCCGGCGGAAGCTTCCCCTGGCTCAATCTCCAGAAGGCCTTCGGCATTAAGGTCAAGATCTTCGAGCCTTCGGCGAAAAGCATGAAGGAGAACCTGGATCGCATCGCGGCGCTGATCACCCCACGCACCAAAGTGATCCAGATCAGCCATATCACCGCACCAACGGGTATCGTTTTCGACGCGAAACAAGTGGCCGACCTGGCCCATAGCCGCAATATTTGGTTCCACGTGGACGGCGCTCAAAGTATGGGGATGATCCCCATTGACCTGCATGCCATCGATTGTGATAGCTACGGCACCAGTGGACACAAATGGCTGGGCGCACCCCACGAAACGGGGCTTCTGTACGTCAAAGAATCCCGCCTAGACGAGGTCACACCCCTGCATATTGGCGCCTACTCCAACAAAGACTACAAGCTGCCGGATGTATTCAGCTACACGCCGACGGCGGTCCGCTACGAATACGGCACCCGCAATGCCGCCGTGCCGGTGGCTACCGCTGCTGCCGCCGACTTCCAGACCCAGATCGGTCGCCAGCGTATCGCCGACTATGGTCATTACCTGGCCGGATTGCTCCAGGAAGGGCTGCGGAAGTTCCCCAAGATAGAGATCCTCACCCCTGAAGATCCGGCGATGCGTGGTTCGATGACCACCATCCGCCATGCCGACCTCCCATGGGATAAGCTGAATGCCCATTTCGGAGCCAATAAGCTCCGCACCCGCGTCGTCACCGAGCAGGATCTCAACGCCGTGCGTATCTCGACCCACGTGTTCAACAATGAAAAACATGTCGAAATGGTGCTGGAGGCATTGCGTAAGCTGTGAACAATCGCGTGTAGAAGAGATGAAGAATGAAGAGGTGAAGATTTGATGGTTGAAGAATGAGCTGTATGGTGATTGCACCTCATTGAAAATAATTGTTCCTCTTTCCAAATAATTGTAAATGATTTCCCCCTTCTTCAACTCTTCACAAGACACCTTTGCACCTGATCAAAATCCTCTTCGCTGTCGGCCAAGACACTGAGCACATCGTTTGCCTGGATCACAGTGGCGCCACCCGGACGTATAAACTCGCCATCCCGCTTGATAATGATGATGAACGCTGATTTTGGTATGTGCATATCCACAATGCGTTTGCCAACAGCAGGGGCCTCGGCATCAATAACAATCTCTTTTAAATTTGATTTGGGCAAATCCAATATGAGTTGATCCAAGTCGGTAATCCGCTTCACTTTTTCAGGAAGGGCAACGTGTAACCATTTTGCGACGATACCCAGGGTGGTTCCTTGAATCATCACCGAAGTAACCGATATGAAGAAAACGATGTTAAAAATCGTATTGGCCTTATCAATACCCGCCAAAAGAGCATACGTCGCAAACACAATTGGAACGGCTCCCCGTAAACCCACCCAGGATATATACATCTTGCTTCGCCACTTCAAGGGGAAAAATGCCAGGCTGATGAATACACTTAAAGGACGAGCTACAATAATCAGGAATAAAGAAATCATCATTCCCAGACCGATGTAAGGTACAATCTCTGATGGGTATACTAATAAGCCCAGGGTGAGGAATAAAACGATCTGCATCAACCAGGCCAATCCATCGAACATCTTCAGGATGGCTTTTTTGTGAATCAAATCTTGATTTCCCAGGTAAACCGAACAAATGTAAATAGCCAGGAAGCCATTACCACCCATAACATCTGTGGCTGAAAAGGTCATAAACATTAATGCAATCACCAAAACTGGATAAAGCCCTTCAAAATCCAGCTTGATGGAGTTAATTACATATTTACTTAGTTTACCAAAGGCAAAGCCAGCAATCCCGCCAAAAACCATTTGTTGAAAAAACATTGGAAGCGTATTGATCAGGCTCTGATCCTGATTGACCACCAAACTTAGGAAGGCTATCGTGAGCACATAGGCCATCGGATCATTACTTCCACTTTCCAGCTCCAGCGCAGGTCTCAGATTCGATTTCAAGGCCAGACTTTTCGATCGAAGGATGGAAAAAACAGCAGCAGCATCGGTCGATGATACTATAGACCCGAGTAACAAACTCTCGTAAATGGTAAAGTCTGTTATCAGCCAAACAAAGGTGCCTAAACCAAGGGCCGTGAGTAAAACACCTAGGGTAGACAGAATAAATCCTTCTTTGACGATTGGTTTAACAGACCTCCAGTTGGTATCCAATCCCCCTGAAAAGAGAATAAAATTGAGTGAAACGATTCCTATAAACTGTGCAATCTTTGGATTATCAAACTCAATACCTCCGATTCCTTCTGATCCGGCCAACATTCCAATGGTTAAAAATAACAGCAGGGTTGGAACCCCAAACCGATACGAGGTCTTTCCGGCAAAAATACTAACCAGCAATAAAAGAGATCCTATGAGCAGGATGTTCTCAATCGTTAGGTTCATGCGATAAAATCAAAAAAAGCTTAGTACTAAAGGCAAGGTATCACATAATATCATGATACCCCCATCATCTTTTACCCTTAATGTAAAGATGATTTAATTAGGTAGAAAATGATTCATCTTCATTGATAATCATTGATAACCATTGCATATGATTGTTCATGATTACATTGTACGCGATTGTACGCGATTGAAAGAGATTGTACGAGATTGAAAGAGATTGTACTTTCCCACATCCCTCATCCCACATCCTTAACTCATGGATCTTTACTGGAAAAAAAACCTGCAATATCTCTCGATATTGCTCATCGTTTGGTTCCTGGTTTCTTTTGGAGCTGCCATCCTATTTGTGGATTGGCTTGATCAGATTTCATTTTTTGGGTTTAAACTTGGTTTTTGGTTTGCCCAGCAAGGATCTATCTACGTCTTTGTACTACTGATCTTTGTCTATGTAATCTTGATGAATCGTCTCGATCGTCAATTTGGACACCGGGAGGAATAAATGGATATCCAAACATGGACCTTCATTATCGTAATTGCCAGTTTTACACTCTACATCGGCATCGCGCTATGGTCGCGTGCTGGTAGTACCCATGAGTTTTATGTCGCAGGCGGAGGAGTATCGCCTATGGCCAATGGTATGGCCACTGCCGCCGATTGGATGTCGGCCGCTTCATTCATTTCCATGGCCGGTATGATTGCTTTCAGCGGTCGTGATGGTTCGGTCTACCTTATGGGGTGGACCGGTGGCTATGTACTTTTAGCGCTCTTATTGGCACCTTATCTGCGGAAATTCGGGAAATTTACCGTGCCGGCTTTTGTCGGTGATCGATATTACTCTGGAAATGCCCGCCTTGTAGCCATTATTTGTGCCTTGTTCATCTCTTTTATTTACGTTGCAGGTCAGATGAGAGGGGTTGGCATCGTCTTCTCGCGTTTTCTGGATGTCGACATCACCACAGGAGTCATTATTGGGATGGTTATCGTCTTATTCTATGCCGTTCTGGGTGGTATGAAAGGCATCACCTATACTCAGGTTGCCCAGTATTGTGTTCTGATTTTTGCCTACACGGTACCTGCGATTTTTATCTCATTTATGATCACAGGTAATGCGGTACCTCAACTTGGTTTTGGTACAGAGGGTTTTTTGGATCGCCTCGACGGACTATCTACAGAATTAGGATTTGCTGCATATACCAGTGGACAAAAGCACTGGCTAGATGTATTTGCTATCACGGCAGCCTTAATGTTAGGCACAGCCGGACTCCCACATGTGATAGTCCGGTTTTTCACAGTACCCAGAGTACGTGATGCCCGTATTTCGGCAGGATATGCGTTGCTCTTTATCGCCATCCTGTACACCACTGCTCCGGCCGTGGCCTCCTTTGCACGGTACAATCTTATGGAGACCGTTAAGGATTTGCCCTACGAACAAGCACCTGAATGGTTCAAAAAATGGGAAAAAACCGGCTTAATTACATTTACAGATAAAAATGAGGATGGTCGTATTCTTTACAGCGGTGATCTAAACTCCAACGAGCTTAGGATCGATCGCGACATCATGGTGCTGGCTAACCCAGAAATTGCAGCGCTACCCGCCTGGGTCATCGGTCTCGTAGCTGCCGGAGCCCTTGCCGCCGCCTTATCGACAGCAGCTGGTCTGCTTTTGGTCGTATCAACCTCCGTCTCACACGATCTCATAAAATCATATCTGAGACCACAAACCACAGAGCACCAGGAACTGCTCTATGCCCGTCTCTCAGCCGCAGTAGCTGTTGTACTTGCCGGCTATTTCGGGGTGAATCCACCCGGATTTGTTGCTCAAACGGTCGCTTTTGCCTTCGGACTCGCTGCAGCGTCCTTTTTCCCAGCGATTGTGATGGGCATCTTTAGTAAGCGCATGAATGGTGAAGGAGCCATCAGTGGAATGGTAGCTGGGATTCTATTTACCGCTGTATACATCATCGGATACACCTACATATGGCCAGAGTACAACCATCCCGATGGATGGCTTTTCGGTATTTCACCAGAGGGGATTGGTTTTATCGGGATGCTCGTAAATGTCGCTGTAGCCGTCAGCGTCAGCCGTATTACTCCAGCCCCTGAACCTCATATTCAGGACCTCGTTGAGAAGATCAGGAAACCGTGAGGGAAGGATGTAGGACGTAGGACATAGGACATAGGACATAGGACATAGGACGTAGGAGGTAAGGTTATGTTGATGATTATGATTGATTAACATTCATTGCAAATAATTGTTAATGACTGAAAATGACTGAAAATGATTGTTAATGATTGAAATCGTCTTCCACTCCGTATCTTGACGCATCGGTAGTAGTATAATTTCGCTCATTATTATGTTAAAGGAACTCCACTCACGAATTGAACAGAATACCTTCACGGTAGGTATTATTGGGATGGGTTATGTCGGTCTACCCCTGATGTGGACCTTTCATCAGGCAGGTCTTCCTGTTCTTGGATTTGATGTCGATCCTAAGAAAGTAGACGATCTAAAAGTAGGGCACCCCTACATTAAGCACCTTGGTGAAGAGATGATGCGCACCTTGGCTCAAAGTAGCCGATGTGATGCCACTACTGATTTTGCGCGTCTCGCCGAGGTGGATGCCATCCTCCTATGTGTGCCGACTCCCTTGAATGCCTGGCGAGAGCCTGATATGAGCTATGTTGAAAACACAACCCGTGTCTTATCGCCATACCTGCGTAAAGGTCATCTTGTCATTTTAGAGTCTACCACCTGGCCAGGTACTACTGAGGAACTTATGATTCCCATTATGGAGGAGCTGTCCGGATTAAAAGCAGGTGTCGATTTTTATGTAGCATACAGCCCCGAACGCGAAGATCCAGGAAATCCTAATTTCAACACAGCACGTATCCCCAAAGTGGTAGGTGGGCATGGTGCTGATGCACTTGGTCTGGCCCTCGCTATGTACAACAAGGCAATTGTTCAAACCGTCCCTGTTACCGATACACGAACGGCTGAAGCCGTTAAGCTCACCGAGAATATCTTTCGCTCTGTGAATATCGCCTTGGTCAATGAACTCAAGATCGTTTATCATGCCATGGGTATCGATGTACATGAGGTCCTTGAGGCTGCCGCCACCAAACCCTTTGGGTTTATGAAATTCAGTCCAGGACCAGGCCTTGGTGGACACTGCATCCCAATAGATCCCTTCTATCTAACCTGGAAGGCACGTGAATACGGATTAAATACTCGTTTTATCGAGCTGGCAGGTGAGGTGAATACCGCGATGCCGCGCTATGTGGTCGAGCAAACGATGGTCGGACTCAATCAGCACCGTAAATCCATCAACGGCAGTCGAATTTTGTGTATGGGATTAGCCTACAAGCCCAATGTCGACGACATGAGAGAATCGCCCACCTTTACGATCATGGCTACCTTAGAAGAGCTCGGTGCCGAGGTTGACTTCTATGATCCCCATATCCAGGAGATCGCACCAACCCGGGAACATTCAGAATACACCGGGAAGCGTTCCATAGACTGGAATGAATCGACGATTCGCAGCTATGATGCCGTCATCATTGTTACCGATCACAAAGCTGTTGACTATGCATCTCTTCAAAAGTGGTCAACATTGATTGTCGATAGCCGAAATGTATATCCTCAGGGTGGCGAAAATGTCGTAAAAAGCTGAATCAATGAGGTACAATCATTTTCAGATCTTTCGCCAGAGTCACAAATTCGTCTAAACTGAGGGTTTCGGCACGTCGACTAAGGTCCCAACCGGGTAAGGCCTTATCTGCAGGAAGCATGGGTGCCAGGGTGTTACGCAGCATCTTTCTCTTTTGACTAAAAGCCTGTCGGATTACACGTCGTAAATGCTCGGGCTCGACATCCGGCCGAGGTTTATCGAACACAAGTCTCAATACGGCGCTCTCAACCTTTGGCACCGGATGAAAGGCTGTATTTGGCACCTTGAATAACAATTCCACATGGGCGGCCAACTGAACCTGAACGCTCAGTATACCATACTCCCGATGACCCGGAGTGGCAACGAGTCGCTCAGCTACCTCTTTCTGAACCATAATGACCGCCTCTGAAAAGCGTTCGCGTCGGTCGATAAGCAAAAAGATGATCGGACTCGTAATATAGTAGGGGAGATTCCCTATTACGGCCACTTTTTCGTTGCTTGGCAGCGTGTCGATCCAGCTGGGGTCGAGAACATCCATCTGCAAAATATCAATACCGGAATGCTGTTTTTTTAGCAGTTCGACAGAGCGCGTATCAATTTCGATGGCGCGATAATGAGGATAACGCATCCGTAACCAGCCGGTTAGTGCCCCTGTTCCAGGACCAATTTCCACCAGGGGCATTCCAGGATCAGCTTGTATGCTATCAACAATACGGTCGATGACGCTATGATCGGTCAAAAAATTCTGACCCAGATGTTTTAGAGGTTTGATACCCATTCTCAAAGGTACACAAACCCCTTCACAATGCCTCTATGTTTGCACTGAACGGTCAATCAGCGTACCTTTAGTGTTAGACATCGCTGATTACAATTATTTGGCCTACGTAGATGTCTATCCTATTGGGTGACTCAAAGCTTGAAAACTTGGCGCTCATACAAACGATGAAATTGTATTAACCCCAACTCTTCGGACCGAATTGCTCCTCAACGAAGCTCAACAACGTATTCTTATACTTGACGGTGCTATGGGAACCATGATCCAGGCATACGATATCTCGGAAGAGGATTTTCGTAATCCTGAGCTACAGCACCATCCCAAAGCTCTCAAAGGCAACAACGATTTGCTTTCCCTGACGCGTCCCGACATTATTGAAGCTATTCACCGTGCTTTTTTAGATGTTGGGGCTGACATCATCGAAACGAATACCTTCAGTTCGACCTCTATTGCGCAAGCCGATTACCAGCTTGAATCATTTGCCTATCGTATGAATGTAGAGTCGGCGCGTATCGCACGTCGCGCCGCCGACGAGTACACCAAAAGGACTCCAGAAAAGCCACGTTTTGTGGCTGGAGCTATGGGTCCAACCAACCGTACTGCCTCCATATCTCCCGATGTCAATGATCCGGGCTATCGGGCTGTGAGTTTTGATCAGCTCGCCGCTGCCTACAAAGAACAGGTGATGGGTTTACTCGATGGGGGCGTAGATATTCTGCTTGTCGAAACCATCTTTGATACCCTGAATGCAAAGGCGGCCCTTTACGCCATCCAGGAGGTTTTCGAAGAACGTGGCCTTCCCCTGGATCCCCGCGATGGCGGTATTCCCATCATGATATCAGGAACAATCACCGATGCCTCCGGCAGAACCCTATCGGGTCAAACGACAGAAGCCTTCCTCATTTCGGTTTCGCATGTTCCATTGTTTAGTGTCGGCCTGAACTGCGCACTCGGCGCTAAAGAACTCCGGCCGTATTTGAAAGTGTTGTCAGAAAACGCACCCTTCAATGTGAGCGTATATCCCAACGCCGGATTACCCAACGAATTTGGTAACTACGATCAAACTGCCGACGAGATGGCTGCTCAGGTCGAAGATTTCCTTAAGGAAGGGCATGTCAACATCATGGGGGGCTGTTGTGGTACAACACCTGAACATATCGCAGCGCTGGTGCGTTTAGCCGAGCGCTACAGCCCACGAAGATGGACATTGGAAGGCTCCAAACTCGATGATTAAGATCAAACATAGCCATCAGATGAAGCTGTCGGGATTAGAGCCTCTTGTGCTTAGTCCCGAGCTCAATTTCGTGAACGTAGGTGAGCGCACCAACGTGACGGGCTCAAAAAAGTTCGCCCGTTTGATTCTTGAGGGTAAATTTGATGCAGCACTTGAAGTGGCTCTCGATCAGGTGCGTGGCGGTGCTCAAATCCTGGATGTGTGTATGGACGAAGGCATGCTCGATGGTGTCATGGCCATGCAAACCTTCCTGAATCTTATTGCCTCTGAGCCGGAGATCAGCCGTATTCCCATCATGATCGACAGCAGTAGATGGGAAATCATTCTCGCCGGACTCAAATGCGTGCAAGGGAAAGGGATTGTGAACTCAATCAGCCTTAAAAATGGCGAGCAGGAGTTTATCGAACAGGCCCGAACCATCAAAAAATTTGGTGCTGCAGTCGTGGTGATGGCCTTCGACGAACATGGACAGGCCGATACCTATCAACGTCGTATCGATATCTGCAAACGCAGTTATGATCTCCTTGTCAACAAGGTAGGGTTCAACCCCGAGGATATCATTTTCGATCCTAACATCTTTCCTGTCGCAACGGGGATGGACGAGCACCGTCGAAATGCCCTCGACTTTTTCCACGCCACCCAATGGATCAAACAGCATCTTCCAGGGGCGAAAGTCAGTGGGGGGGTGAGCAACGTTAGTTTTTCGTTTCGTGGTAACGATACCGTGCGCGAGGCCATGCACGCTGCATTTTTATATCATGCCATCCAACATGGGATGGATATGGGTATTGTGAACCCGACGATGCTCGAAGTGTACGATGATATCCCTGAAGAACTCCTTCAAAAAGTGGAGGATGTCCTTTTTGACAGATATGATGGGGCAACAGAAGCTCTGCTAGCTTTCGCTGAAACGGTGAAGAGCTCAGGCAAAAAAGAGCTTGTTTCAGAAGCATGGCGCGAAGAGCCCGTGTCAAAACGTATCGAATATGCTCTTGTAAAAGGCATTATCGACCACATCATCGAAGATACTGAAGAAGCCCGTATCCAGCTTGGTGATCCTCTAAAGGTCATTGAAGGTCCGCTCATGGATGGGATGAACGTTGTGGGCGACCTCTTTGCAGTTGGAAAAATGTTCTTACCACAAGTCGTCAAATCAGCTCGCGTGATGAAGATGGCCGTCGCCTATCTAGAACCGTTTATGCCGCAGGTCGGCGATGATGGCTACAATGCAGAGCAAAGTGCGATCAAAAAGATCGTTTTGGCAACGGTAAAAGGGGATGTGCATGACATCGGTAAAAATATCGTCGGCGTGGTACTCGCATGTAATAGCTACAAAATCATTGACCTGGGTGTGATGGTCGACGCTCAACGGATCATCGATGAAGCCGTGGCGCAGCAAGCTGATATCATTGGTCTCAGCGGACTCATTACCCCATCGCTCGACGAAATGGTGCACGTGGCTTCCGAAATGGAGCGCCAAGGCTTGAACATCCCGCTTTTGATTGGTGGTGCTACAACCTCACGTATCCATACGGCTGTAAAAATCGATCCGGTGTATTCGGGTCCGGTAGTACACGTGAGTGATG
>CAZXGO010000048.1:0-3059 GCA_964640035.1 uncultured Chitinophagales bacterium | reverse complement strand
CCGTTGCCGGTGAGGTGTTATCGGACCAGACTCGTGAGGTATTTCATGCGCAAATCAAAGAAACCTATCGTCAACTGCGCCAAGACCACGAGTCGCGTCAACAAGAAAAACAGCTGATTCCCTATGAAGATGCAAAGGCTAATCCGGCGTTCATAGACTGGGAGCATTACACGCCTTTGGTGCCCGCAATGATGGGTATTCATGAATTCGATCTCGATATTCATATCCTGAGAGCGTATATCGACTGGACCCCTTTCTTCAGTACCTGGATGCTCGATGGTAAGTATCCCAAGATTTTACAGGATGAACGAGTTGGCGAGGAAGCCCAAAAGCTATTTACGGAGGCGAATACCATGCTCGACGCCATCGTTGCCGAACGATGGCTACAGGCTAAGGCCGTCACAGGATTCTTCCCAGTACAGCGGCAGGGGGATGATCTTTTCCTACCTGAACATGGCACTCGCTTTCATTTTCTGCGTCAACAGGCCAAGAAAACGAAAGGCTATCCCAATCGATGTCTGACCGATTTTATCCATCCGACAGAAACCGACTATATAGGGGCTTTTGCGGTAACAGCCGGTATTGGTATCGAAGCTAAACTCGAGGAATTTAGGCATCAAGGTGACGACTACAGCGATATCATGCTCAAAGCTCTGGCTGATCGACTGGCAGAGGCGGCGGCTGAATACATGCATGAACGGGTCAGAAAGGAACTCTGGGGGTATGCCAGCGAGGAGCTCCTCGATAATGCGTCGCTCATCAAAGAAGCCTACACCGGAATACGTCCTGCTCCAGGCTATCCAGCATGTCCAGATCACTCCGAAAAACGTACGCTTTTCGATCTTTTAGAGGCTGAAAAACGCGTTGGAATCCACCTCACTGACAGTTATGCCATGTTCCCTGCATCATCGGTAAGCGGTTTCTATTTTGCTCATCCTGAAAGTAGCTATTTTGGGGTGGGAAAAATTGCTGAAGATCAGGTCAAGGACTATGCCCGACGTAAAGGCCTGAGCCAGATGCAGGCTGAACAAATCCTATCTCCCATTCTTGCCTACGCTCCCTCTTCCACTTCCTAAGTTCGTATCGTATGAAAATCACGGAATACATTCAGTCATCATCTAAAACCTTATTCTCGTTTGAGATTCTGCCACCCTTGAAAGGTGAGAGTTTGAGTGACTTATGTGAAGGCATTGCCCCTTTGATGGAATTCAAACCACCTTTTGTGGATGTGACCTACCACCGTGAGGAGTACATTTATAAGAAGCATCCTGGGGGATTACTCGAAAAAATTGCCACCAAAAAGCGCCCAGGAACAGTCGGTATATGTGCTGCTATCATCAACAGATTCAAGGTAGATGCGGTTCCTCACCTATTGTGTGGTGGATTTTCGAAAGAGGAGACCGAAAATGCCTTGATCGATTTTAACTATATCGGGGTGCAAAATATCCTGGCTATCCGTGGTGATGCGCCGAAAAATGAGCGAACCTTCGTACCGGAAGAGGACGGCCACCGCTACGCAAAAGACCTGGTAGCTCAAATTGTGGCCATGAATAAAGGGAAATACCTTCATGAGGAGACAGAAGCTAGTCCCCAGACCGATTTCTGCGTAGGCGTGGCTGGTTATCCGGAAAAGCATTTCGAGGCTCCCAATATGAGTTTTGATCTTCGGAACCTAAAAGAAAAAGTTGATGCCGGAGCAGAGTATATCGTGACGCAGATGTTTTTCGACAACACGAAGTATTTCGATTTTGTCAGTAAAGTTCGTGATTTGGGTATAAACGTTCCCATTATCCCAGGTTTGAAGCCGATCACAGGACTTGCGCAGATTAGCAGTCTTCCCAAGACCTTTTATTTGGATCTTCCGGATCCATTGATGGACGAATTGCTAAAGTGTAAAAACAATGCCGAGGTAAAGCAGGTCGGTATTGAATGGGCCATTCAGCAAAGCAAGGAGCTCATCGCAGCCGGCGCCCCATGCCTGCACTACTATACGATGAGTAAGGCTGATGCCACGTACAAGATCGCGAAGGAAGTGTTTTGACGGGGATCGGGGATCGGGGAACAGAGATCGGAAAAAGAAGAGTTGAAGAGTTGAAGAATTGAAGAATTGAAGAGTTGAAGAGTTGAAGATTGAAGAGGTGAAGGCTCTTAATGACTGTTAATCATTGTTAATCATTGATAATAATTGCTAATGTTTGTACATGATTGTTATTAATTTGTATCCTCTTCAACTCCTCATCTCTTCAATTCTTCAATCTTCAGTATGGATCCTTTTTCTCCCTCCAGCCTAAGTTCTCTAGGGCTCCAGCCTTTGGAGCAGACCTTGAGCTATCAAAAGAGTCAGGTTTCCCTGAAAATTGGTTTGCCACGCGAGCGAAGTAATGACGAAACGCGTTTGTGTTTGACGCCATCGGGTGTAGGAGTTTTGGTGGCTAATGGTCATCAGGTGTACATAGAGACCAATGCAGGTTTATTAGCTCATTTTTCAGATCAAGCGTATGCTGAAGCAGGTGCACAGGTGGTCTATACAGCAGAAGACGTATACCAGAAGGCTGATCTTATTGTCAAGGTTGCTCCACCTGAGCCTGAGGAAGTCGCTTTGTTGCGCGAGCAGCATATTCTGATCTCAGCATTACATTTGGGAGCGGTACGTGGTGATTTTTTTCAGTCCCTTTTCGACCGTGGGGTTACAGGTATTGGGTTTGAATTCATTCGAGATGAGGATGGCACCTTCCCGATTGTTCGGATGATCCATGAGATTACAGGTTCACTCGCGATCCAGGTGGCATCCCATTACCTTGAAAGTGCCCACGAAGGACAAGGGATCCTTTTGGGGGGGATATCGGGTGTTCCGCCGGCAACGGTTGTCATTTTGGGGGCTGGGATTATCGGTGAGTACGCAGCCCGAACAGCGCTGGGATATGGGGCGCAGGTGTTCGTTCTGGATAATGATTTGACCGCTTTGCGCCGACTTGAGAATGCGCTTGACCGAAGGATCGTGACGGGATGGCACCTTCCCGATTGTTCGGATGATCCATGAGATTACAGGTTCACTCGCG
>CAZXGO010000047.1:2930-17478 GCA_964640035.1 uncultured Chitinophagales bacterium | reverse complement strand
ACCCATCCTGAAATTCAAATAATCGGAAACCATCAAATACAGATGAGTCTGCTCCATCAGCTCTGGTTCCAGAAGCTTGTCAGCATACAACTGATATAGCGTATTGATCTCCATAAATTGAATGCCTGTCAAGCCATAGATTTCCTCCCGACTCATCAGTTCATGTACCTTGGCCATCATCCCGTCTTTGCGGGTATCTCGATAGCAGTAGGCGTTGCGTAAAGGTTGCATCGAGTCATCTAGGGGCACGTAATCAACCCCCCAGGCGGTAACGCTCAAACTTTTGATATGTGGAAAATGCTTGACAGCAAGATCTAAACCATGATCTAACTCTGATACGATACGCTCAAGATCCCAATATAAACGATCACCATCCTCCAGAATATGCGTTGGAAATCGATGCATCTCACGGAGTTTCCAATGGCCAGCATCATACACTCCCACAATAGCTCGGCCAGAAGAGGCACCAAGATCAAAGGCTAAATAGGCTTCAGAAATACTGGCTAAAGCTGACATACACTAGTAGATAAAACATGAACAGGGGGGTGACTGGACGATCTTCACCATGGTGTACTGATCGGCCGATCAAGGATACTCATCAAAATATATTTTAGCAACCCATCCGCTTTTGCGCTTGCAATAGGCCTTCCCTATATTACGCCATTCATGTTCCCAATCTTGTTCTATGATCGATCAGAATCGCATTCATGACGACAATAAACGCCTGGACAGTGCGCATCAGGCCGATTTAAATTACCTCGCTTCCAAACTCAGCCGCTCAGGGATCGATATTCAACCGATCATTGAGCAGTCCGCTCAATTTGATGTTGCCATCCCATCCTGGGCTTTGGGAACAGGCGGTACCCGCTTCGGTCGTTTCCCGGGGGCTGGTGAGCCACGCGATATTTTCGAAAAGATGCAAGACATTGCTCTTTTGCATCAAATGACAGGCGCTTGTTCAAAGGTTTCCCTGCATATTCCTTGGGATGAGCCCAAAGACCCCAAAGCGCTTCGTGATCATGCAGCAAAACTGAATCTGGGTTTCGATGCTGTCAACTCGAATACTTTTCAGGATCAACCCGGACAAAAACACAGTTATAAGTTTGGATCCTTGAGTCACGTCTCAAAAGAGGTTCGTGATCAGGCCATCGAGCATAACAAGCATGTCATTGACGTAGGACGTACCCTTGGCTCCGATTCGATTACCGTGTGGCTCAGCGACGGTAGTAATTTCCCTGGTCAGATGCACTTACGTAAGAGTTATGATCGTGTGTTTGAAAGTTTGACGGACATTTATGCTCATATGCCGGATGCCTGGAGAATGTTCATAGAATACAAGCCTTATGAACCAGCATTTTATGCTACGGTGATTCAGGATTGGGGCTCATCCTTCTTGCTAGCATCGCGTCTGGGGAAAAATGCCTTCAGCCTGGTAGATTTGGGACACCATCTTCCGAATACAAATATCGAGTTGGTAGTAGCCCGCCTTATTGGTGCTGGAAAGCTCGGAGGCTTCCATTTTAACGATTCCAAATATGGAGATGATGATCTAACCTCTGGATCCATCAAACCCTATCAACTCTTCCTGGTCTTTAACGAGCTTGTAGATGCTGCTGTAGACAAGGCTTATGCCACGCCACCAGCCTACATGATCGATCAGAGCCATAACATCAAAGATCCAATTGAAGCCTTGCTTCAAACCATTGGCGAATTACAACGCGCGTACACCAAAGCCCTTTTGGTGGATCGGGTAGCCCTTGCGGCCTATCAGGAATCCAATGATGTGCTTATGGCTGAGCAAACCCTGAAATTGGCCTATGAAACGGATGTTTCCGTGATCGTAGCTGAAGCTCGTCGCCAACAAGGAGGAGCACTTGATCCCATCTCTTGTTTTCGCAACAGCGGATACCGCAAAGAAATGGCGAAAGAACGTGCTTCCGGCACCTATGTTCCACCCCAAAGCATATGATCGGGGATCAGGGATCAGGGATCAGGGATTTTCGGTAGATTTGATATAATGACAATTTTTAACCTCTAATTTTGAATTTTTGAATCCTGTTATTCTCGTTACCGGTGCATCGCGTGGCTTAGGCCGAGGTGTAGCGGTTCATCTGGCCTCTAAGGGGTATTCTGTTGCGATCAATTATGCTGGTAATCAAGCTGCAGCAGAAGAAACGGCTCGTTTATGCAGTGAAGCGGCTCCAAATAAAGATCAACAGTTTCTGCCCGTTCAGGCCGATATCGGTAAATCTGAAGACCGTGATCGTATGGTTGATACAGTTCTAGCTAAAATGGGACGTATCGACGCCCTGGTGAATAATGCCGGAATAGCACCACGGGTTAGGGCAGATGTCACCCAAACCACGGAAGAGTCTTTCGACGAGGTGATGCGTGTAAACTTGTACGGGCCCTACTTTCTTACCCAGCGTGTAGCCAATTATTGGCTGGAGCAAAAGCCGGAGCCACTCTTGCCCAATGGATTCAAAGTGATCATTGTTTCATCGATATCAGCTCACACCGCATCGATTAACAGGGGAGAGTATTGCATTTCAAAAGCAGGATTGGCAATGGTCACCAAACTTTGGGCTATTCGTATGGCGGCTGAACAGATCTCTGTGATTGAGCTTCGTCCTGGTATCATGGAAACCGATATGACCAGCGGAGTCAAAGGCAAATACGATGAACTCATTGGTGGTGGACTTGTGCCTCAAGGCCGATGGGGCTATCCAGACGATGTGGCCAAAGGAGTGGATAGTATCCTGGCCGGACATTTCCCATTTTCAACCGGCGATGTGATTTACATCGATGGCGGTTTCAATATCAGCAGATTATAACAACATCCATTCCTCTACAAGAGATTACATCTTCCATTATGATCAAATCGGATTCGAATCTTACGGCAGCGCAACTTTTACCTTCTGTCAATCGTGTTTTTGAGGCTTCAGCTGCAAAACTGAACACGATGTTTTCCAAGTGGAATCCCGACAAGGGCACACCCGTATTCACTGTAAACGGACAGTACACCTCCAGAGGCTGGACTGAGTGGACCCAGGGCTTTATGTTCGGCTCTGCCATTTTGCAATATGATGCCACAGGGGATCGCTCTTTCCTTGAACTTGGGCGTGAAGGAACGCTTAAGTATATGGCCAGTCACATTAGCCACATCGGTGTGCATGATCATGGCTTTAATAATGTGAGCACCTATGGCAATTTATTGCGTCTGATGGAAGAAGGACGCATCGATTATGATGGCTGGGAAAAGAACTTCTATGAACTTGCTTTGAAACTTACGGGGGCTATTCAGGCAGCTCGATGGACCCAGATCGGACCGGATAAAGGGTATGTATACAGCTTCAATGGGCCTCATTCACTTTTTTCGGATACCATCCGCTCAATGAGAGCCTTAATTGTCTCTCACCAACTTGGACATAGCTTGATGGCTGAGAAAGATCGTAAGATCAATCTGCTCGAGCGAATGATCCAACACTGTCTCACCACCGCCGAATTTAATGTCTATTACGGCGAAGGCAGAGATTTGTACGACATCAGAGGTCGAGTGGTGCACGAATCCATTTTTAATACGAACGACGGATCTTACCGTTGCCCCAGTACGCAACAGGGCTATACTCCTTTTTCTACCTGGACGCGTGGTCTAGCCTGGATCTTGACCGGATATGCCGAAGAACTGGAGTATTTTGATACCCTCAGTGATGGCGAACTTCATCCTTTCGGCGGCAAGCAAGCCATTGTAGCTCAATTCCTGAAGGCCGCTCAGGCTACAGCAGATTTCTTCATCGAATTTACTCCGACCGATGGTATCCCATATTGGGATACCGGAGCACCGGGTTTGGTCCATTTGGGAGATTATCTCAATCGTCCATCAGACCCCTACAACGAGCATGAGCCTATCGATAGCTCAGCAGCAGCCATTGTAGCTCAGGGGTACATCCGCTTGGGTAATTATATGATGAAACATGGTCAATCCGAACAAGGGAAAATGTATCATCAGGTTGGATTGACCATCGCGAAACACCTGTTTGAGTCGCCTTATTTGTCGACAGATCCCAATCACGAAGGACTCATCCTCCATTCGGTGTATCATCGTCCAAATAACTGGGATAACATTCCTGCCGGCCGCAAGGTGCCATGTGATGAAGCGACGATGTGGGGTGATTATCACGCTCGTGAACTTGCCCTTATGATTCAACGCGAGGCAAATCAAGATCCTTACTACACTTTTTTCTTAAAGAAATAGTATGAGTTCCAAAAAAGTAAAATCTGCCGTTGCCGCTCAGATAGCCCGCGAAAAAGTGGTTGCTGTGATCCGTCTTTCGGATCCCAACAAACTTGTGCCGGTAATTTCGGCCATTGCTAAGGGCGGTATTCGCTGTATTGAGGTTACGATGACTGTGCCAAATGCTATCGAATTGATCAGAAGTGTCTCCAAACAGGTTGCCGATGATGTTATCATTGGTGCAGGTACTGTGCTGGATGCTGAAACGGCACATGCAGTAATCGATGCAGGAGCTCAGTTTGTAGTGAGCCCAATATTGAATCCAGAAGTGATCAAAGCGTGCAAAGAGCACGATGTGTATTGTGCTCCCGGATGCTTCACTCCAACGGAAATCCATCAAGCCTTTGCTCTTGGGGCAGACGTGATCAAGGTCTTTCCGGCAACATCACTGGGTCCGAAATATTTTAAAGATCTCAAGGGTCCATTTCCAAATATTCCCCTGATGCCTACCGGTGGCGTAAGTATCGAAAATGCTCATGAGTGGATCGCTGCCGGAGCTGTTGCTGTGGGTATCGGTAGTGACCTGCTCGATAAAAAGGCCATCGACGATGGCCGTTACGAAGTACTTACTCAAAAGGCCCGCCAACTAAGTTCGAACGTTCAACTCTAGATATCAACATTCCTTATGTCAACTCCATCCATCGTTACTTTTGGTGAAATCATGCTTCGACTTTCAACCCCCGGGTATAGTCGTTTTCTTCAAGCGAATAGTTTTGATGTTAACTATGGAGGAGGAGAAGCCAATGTGGCTGCTTCATTGGCACAATTTGGCCTCAATGCCAGCTATGTGACTCGTATTCCAAAAAATGAAATCGGTGAAGCAGCTCTTAAGACGCTTCGTGGTTATGGTGTGAACACCGAGTATGTGTTACGTGGTGGCGAGCGTCTGGGAATTTATTTTTTAGAATCAGGTGCTTCACAGCGTCCATCAAAAGTGATTTACGACCGTGCAGGGGCTGCCATTGCAGAAATTAAACCCGGCATGGTGGACTGGAATAAGGTATTTGAAGGGAAAACATGGTTCCATATTACAGGAATTACTCCTGCATTGAGCTCATCAGCGGCCGAAGCCAGTATTGAAGCCGTGCAAGCCGCAAAAAAAGCTGGACTCACGGTAAGCTGCGATCTGAATTATCGTAAAAAACTTTGGACTACTGAGCAAGCCGGTGCCACCATGAGCAAACTAATGGCTTATGTGGATGTCGCCATCGCAAACGAAGAAGATTGCCACATGGTCTTTGGGATTCATGCCGAAGGTAGTGATGTAGAAGCAGGTGTGATCGATGCACACAAATACCAGGAGGTGGCATCCAAAATGATGCAACGCTTCCCCAATCTAAAAAAAGTCGCTATTACCCTTAGAGAAAGCCTTTCAGCCAGCGATAATAACTGGTCGGCAGTTCTATATGATGGGAAAGCGTTCCTTCAGAGTCGTCGATATGCTATCCGTATTGTGGATCGTGTGGGAGGTGGTGATTCTTTTGGGGCTGGACTCATTTTTGGGATGGCATCCGGAAGATCAGATGCCGATGCTCTCGAGTTCGCCGTCGCTGCTAGTTGCATTAAGCATACCATACCTGGCGATATCAATGTGTGTTCTGTTGCCGAAGTGGATGCTTTGATCAAAGAAGGTGGATCAGGACGCGTGCAGCGATAATCGCAATCCTATAACGCATATCCTCTACTTTCTACGAAGATTCTTCGTACTCCTTTTTTTAGTGATGGTCGAATCTTGATAATTACGCTTGATATTTGATGGTAAGCGTGGTATTGTTGGTCAATCAATGTTAACTACTTACTGGAGCTATTATGAATATGCTACTTCTGAGCAAGCTGGCGGCTGTGCGTTCAATTCCATGCGTCACTATTGCATTAAATACCCATACAACGCATCCCGACACATTACAAGACATCATCGTTTTCAAGAATCTGGTCAATGAAGCGTTGAGTAGACTAGATCGTGAGTATCCCAACGTAGATTCTAGTTCCTTTCACCATGCGCTAGAACACATTTCTAACAGTATTGACTTTAATCATAACCGTAAGAGCCTTCACATTTTTGTATCTGATGAGCTTGCCGAGGTAATTCGTTCTCCTCAATCTATCCCTTATGATGGGGTGATCATTTCGGATCGATTTGAGGTAGAGCCCTTGATGGCTTACCAGGAATCTCAGATTTCATATCTGGTGATGGTACTATCACAATCAGGTGTTTCCCTTTATGAGGCTAGCAATGGAACCTTAGTGCGTGAAATCACAGAGGATGGTTTCCCAATCTCAGAGAATCCATATTATGTGAAGACGATGGAAGATCGAAGTGAGTCAGCACTTGTTGATCGAATGACGATGAATTTCATGAATGAAGTAGACAACGCTCTTATAAAGGTATACCATAGAACTAATTTGCCATGTGTGGTAATTAGTACGGAGCGTAATTTCAGTATGTTGAGTAAAGCTGCACATAAATCAACCATTTACCTTGGTTACAGTCCGATCAATTACAATGATCTCTCAGCTCTAACAATTGCATCTCAGTCCTGGGAAACCGTTAAAAGGGTAATGAATTCAGCAGAGTTCATAGATCATTCATCGTAAATTGTCTGATGAATTTGCTTTGTAATAGGGGAGAGATAATGGATCGAACTGCCACTGTACGTACCCAGTTGGGATATGTGTCACGCCCCAAAATGGTGTTAAACCAAGCTCTACGAATGCCAATACTTGCCCGACGGCGAACAGTGAGGTTATAGCGCTCGTCGATCCTTGACTTATGGCTCATACCGGAGGTTTTGCGCTGATCAATCAAGGTATCCGCCAGATCACACGCATCCATCCATCCTAAGTTCATTCCCTGACCACCCACTGGACTCACTACATGCGCAGCGTCACCTGCAAGGTAAACAGAGCCTTTTACCACGGTATCTGTCAGATATCGCTCGATTCCAAAGGTGTTAAGCAGGCTCCACTCTGGTTTTATGTAGCCATCACCGAGACGCTTAGTGATGGCCTGGGTCATCTGTGTTTCAAGATCTTCATGATCAGCCCCTGCTTTGAGCCGTGCTACCCACCTGCGCATCGTTCCACTCATTGGAAAACTCTCCATCATCCCATCTGAGTGGAGATTGATGATTGCGTCATTAGAAAAGGGGGTTACGTCCTCACAATCGCCTAAAACATACCGGTCGGGATAAGGACCACCCGGGAAACCTATGCCGGAAAGGTGGCGGACAGTGCTCTTTTTTCCATCGCAACCAATAAGATAAGAGCATCTAAGGGGGAAAGAGGCCTCATCAGATAGATTCGTAATACTACACTCAATTTCGGTGGCTTTTTGCGTAAAGCTTTTTAGCTCAAGACCTCGAAAAAGACTAATTGAGGGGTGATTTTGAACGGCCTTTTCCAGCAGGTCTTCGGTTTTATACTGAGGCATCACCATTGGATACTTCCACTTCCCGGGATTTAAACTCAGATCCAACCTCCCCACCGGAGCCCCATTCACATAGGCCCAGCCTCCTGGCACTAGGATACCTTGAGCGACAAACTCGTCGGCAAGTCCAACCCGTTCCAGCGAGGCTAGACCCGGAGGGTGTATTCCAATGGCCCGTGAATGCGGGTTGATATGCATCCTTGGATCAATGACGATCACCTCGAAATCGGCATCAGCTAATAAGAGAGCCACCAACAAACCCACCGGACCCGCCCCCACTACCAGCACCTCAACACTCCTCGGCAAGGATTTCTGGCTCTTGCTATGTCTTCTTACCTCAGACATTCAGGCGGTCTCCATGCTCATGTATAAGTATCAGGCGATATGGGAATACTCGTTTTACGTGCCATTTTTCAGAGACTAAAGCTCGCAACTCCTTTGCCCGAAAACTCCGTTTTATAGAATGTAGACCGTCAGGGGTGATAAATGATCCTAAAAAAAACGGCCAACTCAGATGAAAACTCAGCCAGGCAACCATACTTCGCTCTATGTCGTTGATGACGACCTTTCTAAGACTCAATTTTTTTGCATCCTCCAGAAATTGAATTACGTCTGAGTCTGTTAAATGATGGATCACATGATTGCTGATTACAAAATCGAAGCGATGTCCCTCTTCTATCAAGGTTGAACTGTAGACATTCCGAAAATGTATATGCTCCGATGGCGACCTCAACCTTACATATGCTTCTGCTCGAGCATCAGGGTCAATGCCAGTACCACTTACCTTAAAGCCATCCCTGCGGGCTAATTTTAGTACATATTCAAGGACATCACAACCTCCGCATCCTATGTCCAGAAAACGGTACGTTTTATCCGGATCAGACATCATATTGGGCCGTAATTCCGTTTGATATAAACGTCTCCAGCGCGCTAACATGGGATTAATCGTTCGAAAATGATCATAGGTCCTAAATAATCGAGATAGGTCCACATCCTCACGATCCATCAGCTCTACAAGATCCGTTCTTCTATGAGGTAAAAACAGAGGCATCTTTTCTAAGGAGTAGCATCAACGCGTTCCATCACAGCCGACTCAATGGTTAAGCCCGGACCAAAAGCCATGGCTACCAAGGTTTGATCACTGTGATGTCTAGCCTCTAAAATGGATTTCAAAACAAATAATATGGTCGCGCTACTCAAATTTCCGACCTCACGTAAGACCTTTCTGGAATGTTCTAGTTTTGATTCATCTAAACCCATTCCATCCCGAACTTTATCGACAATGGCCCTCCCGCCAGGATGCACTGCCCAAATATCAATATCATCTTTGGATAGGTTGGAGGCTTCCAATAATGGTTGAATCGTTTTTTCGGCCTTCATTTCAAGGATTTTAGGAACGTACGATGTAAGCACCATATCAAACCCATTATCTCCGATCGTCCATGCCATGTCGGCTTCACCCTCAGGTGCCAGCATCGTTTGCATCTGATCAATACGCAAAGCGGGTTGATCTATTGGATCATGAGCACTTACGATCGCAGCTGATGCCCCATCGGCAAAAACTGAGGCTCCCAACATAGCATCAACTTGTTTGCTGAATTGCAAATGTAGAGAACATAATTCAACGCTTACGACCAATACCCGGGCGTTTGGATCCGCTTCACAAAATGATTTTGCCATCCGAAGGGCAGGGAAAGCTGCATAACAGCCCATAAATCCAATATGAAATCGAGGAGTATTTAAAGCCAGACCTAAATCCATCACGACAGTATAATCTGGACCAGGTGCATAAAATCCAGTACACGAAACCGTGATCACATGGGTGATATCGTGTAATGCCAAACCGGATTGCTCAATCACATCCCTTGCAACCAAGCTGAACATTTTCCGTGCTTCACGGGTGTAAACGGAATTCCTCAAACCAGTACTCGGTTCAGGATTGAAAACACCATTTTTCGTAAATAAAAACCCCTCAGTTTGGCCTTCCTGAAAATCAGGAAGAACACTGTAGCGCTGATCAATCCCTGATTGACTATAAATCCGATGTAGGATAGCCTTTATTTCCCTTTCTTCCCCGACTCGCTCTTTCATAAGTTCTCGGGTATATGCCTGGGGGTAGGCAAATTCAGGATTTCGAGTGGCTATGTGATGGATGTAAACGGCCATATCAATGTACTACTGGAAGGATCATTTTTCTTAACCAATGTACACATATTGTCGTTTCATTGGATGCGGTTACTCAAATAACGAAATCGAATATTATGCATGACCGCTGCAGCTGACAAACCAAAAATCAGACCGATCCAAAAACCTTCTGGTCCCCATCCTCTATGCAAGCCTGCCCAATACCCTATGGGTAAACCAATTCCCCAATACGCAATAATATTCACAAACATGGGTATTCGGGTATCTTTTAAGCCACGAAGAGCGCCAAGTCCACTCACCTGTAATCCATCTGAAATTTGGAAAATGGCCGCCATCATCAGCAGCCGTGCGGCTAACTGAATTACTTCAATGTCAGTGGTATACAACGAAACAATAGTTCTTGGGAAAAATAACATAATCGATGCAGTACCAGTCATGATGAATACACTTAAAGCAATTCCTGTATATCCCGCAAATCGAGCACGATCAGGTTGCTGCCTACCCACAAAAATCCCCACGCGCACACTAATTGCTGTAGCAAGGCCAAATGGAATCATAAATGTTATTGATCCTACATTTAGCGCGACCTGATGACCTGCAATCGCTATGGTACCCAATGACCCTATCAAAAGGGCTATAAATGCAAACATACTCACTTCCATGAATGAACTGACCCCACTGGGAACTCCTATTCGAAGGAGTTCTTTTTGGTATTTCCACTCAGGAAATCGCCAGTTTTTAAATATCTGAAAGCGTTTGTAAGAGGTATTATTGAAGGTATAGATGAAGATAGAGATGAACATAACCAGACCCACCACAGCGGAGGCATAACCAGTACCCACTGCGCCGAGTTGCGGGAACCCGAACTTACCATACACCAAAATCCAATTACCCAAGATATTGAAAGGTAATCCAAGTAAGGCAATCCACATTCCGGGTTTGGTTGCTCCAATACTCTCGTTAAACACTCTTAATGTAATGAAAGCCATATAAAAAGGCATTCCCCAGGTCATTGCGAGAACGTACTTGATGGCTTTATCGGCAACATCTGCTTCTGCACCTATGTAATCGATGGCAAAATGAAATTGATGCATAAGTAGGATACTCGCCAGAGCGAGTATTTGACTCAGCCATAAGCCTTGACGTACATTTTTAGCTATGGATGGAAAATCTCTAGCACCGAATGCTTGCGACACCATAGGATTTAATCCCATTAAAATCCCATAACACAACATAAACAAGGGAGCAAGCATGCTCGAACCAATAGCAACTGCAGCCAGATCACCTGCACTCAAACGACCCGCCATAACGGTATCGACAAAGCCCATAGACATTTGCAAAAGTTGGGCTGCGATAATTGGTGCTCCCAGCTGTAAGGTCGAACGTGCTTCATCCCATACTCTCAACCGAAAGTCTGAATCCTTCAGCTGTTCAATGATGTGCGTGATCTTCATGGAATAGAACTATCTAAACGACCAAATTGGGCAAAGATAGTGGGTCTGCACCATCAACCAGCAGATGTAGTACACTTTGAGCGGCAAGCTGACCCATCTGAAACCGAGCCTCTTTTGTTGCACTTCCAATATGTGGAATAAGCACCGCATTTGGAGCTTTAAGTAGGTCCGGGTGAATGATGGGTTCACGTTCAAAAACATCCAGACCTGCCCCACCAATCCAACCCTTTTGCAAGGCTTGTGCTAATGCCGCCTCGTCGATGAGTGGACCGCGACCAGCGTTTATAATCACTGAATGAGGCTTCATCTGTTGAAGCATTTCAGCATCAATCATATGAGTATTCTCCGGCGTAAGCGGGCAGTTCAAAGAAAGGATATCTGATTGCTTAATTAAGGCTCTGTAATCCGGAACATATTGTGCTTTTAGCGTCTTCTCTATCTCAGAATCAACGGGTTTTCGATTGGTATAGAGCACGCTTAGGCCAAAACCCATCGCCCTGCGGGCAACTGCCTGGCCGATTCGTCCCATACCAATTATGCCCAGTGTTTTACCAGGCAGGTCAAAACCTAAAAAACCCAGAGGCTCCCATCCTTTAAATTTATCAGCTCTAAGATAGAGTTCAGATTCTGGTATGCGACGCACTGTTGCTAAAATCAATGCCCAAACGATGTCGGCAGTTGCCTCTGTTAAGACCCCAGGTGTATTTGTGACTCGGATGCCATACTTTTTGGCAGCCTCTAGGTTGATATTATTGACGCCTACGGCATAATTTGCGACAAGCTTGAGTTTACTACCCCTGGAGAGCACCGCATCAGTAACGGGGTTTGAAAGCATACTGATTAGAGCATCGTACTCACCAATATCGTTTGCCAAATTGGATTCATCATTATAGCGACCTCTTTCGCCTATTGTTACATCGCATTTTTCCGATAGGATCTCAATGATTTCACTTAAAATGGGCTCGGTAATTAATACTCGTTTTTTCATACGCTATTCTTTGAAAGTGCCTTCTATTTGATCGCTCCTCCAGCTTGTAACTCGGGCAAATGTTTCCTCATCTATTTGATCGTAGAAGAATTCAAATGGTTGTAATGCCTGCACACACACCACACGGGGATCTTGACGGGATTGAAGATCAAAAACTATTATGTCGTCGATAACAGTGGTATTAATGCTATGCAAGGAGCTACAGGTATTAGGTAAAGTACCCGATACTAGAAACCCCAGCTGTTGCTTGTAGAGAACCCTACTTACATTCTCGACAAAAACCTTGCCAATACTGATATTTTTATTGTCATTTAAGGGTGTAATGTCAACCCAATGTTCTGTTTTGGATTCCAGAATACGAACAGCGACCCCCAAATCAGGACCATCTGGCTTATTTCTGATCCAATCAGGATCGTCATATGAAACTTTAGAGGCTGTGCACGAAAGTAAAGTACTTCCAGCGATCAGGAATTGGAGCAGAACATGTTTCATTTTGGAACATCGACTACTTCCGTGCGAACCGCATCACTCCACATTTTTTCCAGGTTGTAAAACTGGCGAAGATTTGTTTGAAAAACATGAACAACAATAGTAACATAGTCTAGAATAACCCATCTCCTTGTGTCCAGACCCTCTTTTTGCCAGGCAGGTTCTGCAGCCAGCTCCTTGGTTTTTACAGAAACATTTTCGGAAATAGCTTTGACTTGAACGTCGGTTTCGGCATCGCAAATGATGAAGTAATCGGCAACGCTAGTAAGTTTACGAACATCTAAAACGACTACATTGTTGGCTTTTTTTTCTAACATGGCTTCGGTGATGATGTCAACCAAAGCCTGATCCTCGTCATGTAGTTTCTTTTTTGGGGTCATTTGTAAAAATTGAGATTAGGAAAATCTGCACCGATAACAACGGTTGCATCCAGGAAGAAATCAGGTGATATCTCTTGAATGATTTGGTCTTCTGAAATCCCCAACGCCGTGGCAACTTTACGAGCATGCTCTATATTTCCACTTCGATCAATGACAAGCGTTCGAGGAATATCATAGGTTTCAAAATTACCGGATTCAACAACATCAAATCCGTATCGACGCAGGCGATCTGTGAATCGTGAAGCTACACCAGGAACACCACAACCATTACGTACTTCAACCTGGATAGCTTGCGCGATAAGACGCCATTCCTCAGGATTACCGGTACGCTCAGGTTCTACACGTGGAATAACGATACGTGTCACCAATGCAGCCAGCAAGATAAGCAGAACTACACTTAGAACTGCTATCAGAGCGTTCAAAGAAAATACGGCGGACTTTTCTTGAGCCATCCTCTAGGCTCAGTAGGGAGGGAAAAACGCGTTGCCTGCGGAGTTCCACCTATTATTACGGTAGAAAGTATTCCCCATACCATACCGATCATACGGGCCACCGTAGTAGGCATTGGGCATCTGAGAAAACTGCAGGCTTACCTGGCTTTTTTCGCCCAATTTGTAGTTTAACTCTGCATTGCGCACCAGAAAGCGAACATCATTACCCTGAGTCATTAGTCCATTTCCAAAAGGTGAGTGCGCCAAAGAAAGATCTACCCTTGCTTGCATGCGGTCTGAGAAACGTAAAAACATGGTATTGGTGTACATGTTTTGATTGTATGACTGTCCACCAAAGTTTGTGAAGCTCATCTCATAGGAGTGATTCATACTGAAACCAAAACGACCAAGAAGGTTTTTTTGGTCAAGGTCTGTTTTAACAATACTTCCAGTCCAATCACCTGATCTAGGAACCTGATTCACAAACTGAGCTAACAAAGGTGTTGACCCAATCGTGATGGTGAATATCGCAGCAAACAGTATGATTCTTCTCATAATTGATGTCGAGTTAAATACGGTCTCATGAACGTCAATAAAGCCGTTTTATTGTAAAAAAGCAAGATATCCGTATGGCTAAAATTCCCAATGACAGCTATTTCTATGCTTACACCTTTACAACGGCGGCTTAAGGTTGTATTTTAGCGAACTTTACGCAAAAAAGGTACTACATTTTTTGCTACATACAGACTTTGTCGTCTTCCCCTAAAACTGGTCATCCATCTAAATGAAATTAACGGATTTTAAGTACGACAGTGAAAAGGCAAAAATCCCTCAACAGGGTGCAGAGCCGCGCGATAGTGCAAAATTAATGATCGTAAACAGAGCAACAGGAGAGATTATCCATGATCAAATGAGCAATCTCGGTACCTACGTCAAACAG
>CAZXGO010000047.1:0-2920 GCA_964640035.1 uncultured Chitinophagales bacterium | reverse complement strand
CTGCCCGTTTAAGAGGGAAAAAAGAAAAAACGGATGCCAGTGTTGAAGTGTTTCTCCTTCGTGAGCTACAGCCTGAAAACATGCTATGGGATGTCCTGGTGGAACCGGCCAGAAAAATCCGTATCGGAAATAAGTTGTACTTCAATGAGGAATTGGTAGCCGAAGTTGTAGATAACACCACTTCGAGAGGGCGCACAATACGCTTCCTGTTCGATGGTCCGAACAATGAGCTCTATGACATCCTCGATCGTATCGGCGAAATGCCTTTACCCCCATACATCAAGCGCAAGCCAGAGGAGGTCGATAAACAACGATATCAATCGATTTTTGCTCGCGAAAGAGGAGCTGTAGCAGCTCCAACGGCAACTCTCCATTTCACTGACGAATTGGTCGGTAAGCTCGAAGGACAGGGAATTGAAATGGTTCCTGTAACACTGCATATTGGCTGGGGAACCTACAGAGAAGTTGAGGTGGAAGATCTTACCAAGCATCGTATGGATTCAGAAAATTATAACATCTCCGAATTATCATGCGAGGTCATTAACGCCGTTCTTCAAAATCGCAAACAAAGAGTAATCGTCTGCGGCAGCAGTACCGTTCGTGCTCTTGAGACTAGTATCACTGCAAACGGAATGCTCAAGCCATCAACGGGCTGGACGGATAAATTCATTTATCCACCCTATGATTTTAAAATCACCCAGGGTTTTCTTACGAATTTTCACCAACCAGAATCTACGTTAATGATGTTGAGTGCAGCTTTTTGTGGATATGAACTCCTTCAAAAAGCATATGAAGAGGCACTTGCCAAGAAATATCGTTTCTACGGATTTGGTGATGCCTTGCTGATTTTGTGATATGACGAAACCATGGTCCGTCTCTGTAGTACTACCTGCGGCCGGACTAGGCTCTCGGATGGGTGCGAAAATTCCCAAGCAATATTTATCGGTAGGAGGGGAGTCGCTTCTACATCGTACCCTTAAGGTTTTTGCCAACATTCCATATGTGGTCGAAGTCGTAATCGCCTGCTCACCAGATTATGCTAAAAACATACTAGATGAAAACAGAACCTTGTTTTCACCTGATGTTATTTTTAGAACCGTAGAGGGTGGAGCAGAGCGGCAAGATTCTGTTCGAAATGCTGTAGTATCGGGCCTGAAAGGATCGCTTGTAGCGATTCATGATGCTGTTCGACCTCTGTTTGACGAAGATTTGATGAGTCGGGTTTGTGAGGCAGCATATGCGAGTGGCGCTGCGATTCCAGCTATCCCGGCAACAGATACCATAAAGGAATCCCTAGATGGTGTTTCTGTGAAGCAAACCATCCCCAGAAATAGAATATGGCTGGCTCAAACACCGCAGGTTTTTCAAACAAACCTTATTATTACTGCTCATCAACGTGCATATGAAGATGGACATCTGGGAACGGATGATGCATCTTTGGTAGAGTACCTGGGTAAAAGCGTTTCTCTGGTTCCAGGCAAGCCAGAAAATATTAAAATTACTGAACCCTCCGATCTCACCCATTTAGAACGGACTATGAATCAACCTGTTTCTACAGATATCCGAATTGGATATGGTTATGATGTTCACCGATTGGAACATGATCGCCCATTAATTCTTGGTGGGATCCACATTCCTCATGAAAAAGGTTTATTGGGTCATTCCGATGCCGATGCTTTGATCCATTCAATAACGGATGCCATCATTGGTGCCTTGGCCTTAGGTGACATAGGTAGTCATTTTCCTGATACAGATGCAGCGTACAAAGACATGGATAGCTCTCATTTTCTCAGAAAAGCTGCATCTTTGGCCCTTGAAAGAGGGTACAGGGTTGGCAATGTAGATGCTACCGTCGTTGCTGAAAGACCAAAACTTCGGGCATATATTGACGATATGCGTCAGAATATTGCCGATATCCTCGGTGTTGAACTTGAAAGAATATCTGTTAAAGCCACAACCTCTGAAAAAATGGGATTTGTGGGTAGGCAAGAGGGGATGGCAGCTATGGCTACTGTGCTGATGGTAAGGAGTTAACCATGGATGAGGTACTCAGGGAGCTAACTCAGTGGTTACAGATGTTGCATCCATCCTGGATTGTTATCATCATTAGTTTGATTGCGTACCTGGAAAATGTGATACCACCTATTCCCGGGGATCTTGTAATTGTTTTTGCAGGTTTTATGGCATCAGAGGGCATTATTAGAATAGCACCTATATATATAGGTAGTTCTGTTGCATCCGTTGTTGGCTTTATGAGCATGTACTATGTAGGCTCCTACCTACGAACTAAGTCGATGCAGTTGAATGATCCCCACTCACGATGGCGTAAACTTCTAAATCCCAGGCATCTAAAAAAATCCAGACTATGGATGAGTAAATGGGGTCAATGGGTTGTCGTGGCTAATCGTTTCCTTGCCGGAACCCGGTCAGTGATTGCTATAACAGCGGGTTACAGCAGAACGCATGTCGTCATCACCAGTGTTAGCTCCCTTGTGAGTTCCATGCTTTGGAATGGAATTTTACTTTTTGCCGGATTTCTCATACATGAGAACTGGTTGCTCATCGGTAATTATTTGTCCATCTACAGCAGGATAATTTTGGCTCTGCTCTTAATCGTCGTGTCAGTTGTTGTCGTAAGGAGGTGGCGTAAAAGACGAATAGGTTCCGGGGCTCTTACGTAGGGGCGCAGTAATTTATTTTAATTAATGTTGACTGGAAAAAATACTCTTCCTATATTTCAGATCTTTGCATTTTGCAAAAGGCTGGTGTAGCTCAGCTGGTAGAGCAGCGGTTTTGTAAACCGCCGGTCGCAGGTTCGAATCCTGTCACCAGCTCCACGAACCTACTTTTTTCGTGGATGCAACTTTGAAAATACTGTTCGGGGAGATACCAAAGCGGCCAACTGGGGCAGACTGTAAAT
>CAZXGO010000046.1:4237-18022 GCA_964640035.1 uncultured Chitinophagales bacterium | reverse complement strand
GGTGAGAACGTTCGAGGCCATTCCTTTTTTTGCAAGATCGGCATAGAACGCCATAACAGACTCGGATAACATGGTCATCAAATCTTGGTGCTCGTTTGCTTGTCTAGCATGTGTATCGAAACCGTTAAGTTCAACCAAATAGATCCTAGATTTGAGGCCACCTTTTATGAGTTGCGCTGTAATTGCAAGATTTACACCCAATCTTAAATTCCAGCTATTACGTTGAGGATACTCAACTTCATTGGTTGCTTTTTTACTGGCTTCGTGAATTGCTCCAGCAAATATGTACGATTTATTCGCTAGAGTCCGTACCCAAGACTGTTCAACCCCTGAGGCATTGTTTGGATAGTTGTCTGTTATATAATACTTCCCTTCACGTGCTAAACGCTCAAATGTGTCTGGATTGTTCAAATTCATCGACATTGGAGCTGAACCATTTTGAAATATTAATGATTGATTAGCTCCAACCTGAACAGCGATTGGATAAGGTTTACTATCATCTTGCGTTTTGTCCATGAAACGACCAAGCCAGCCTGTGCTCTCAAATACATTGCTGTCGGTGCCAGTCACCCAGATATCCGTGGAACGAAAATGAGACATATTTGAATCAGGATAACCCACATTCCGAATGATTCCCATCTTTCCTTCTTTCCATAGGGGTTCGAAGGAGGGAAGGAGGGGGGGAGGGAAAGAGGGGGGAGAAAGGGGGGGGGAGGAAAGGGAAAGAAAAAGAAGGAGGAAGGGGGGAGGAGGGAGGGGGGTTGGGAGCCAGGGTTGGTCTGAATTTATAATATGTATCATCTTCGATGGGTATTACCGTGTTGAGACCATCATTCCCGCCATTCAATTGAATGATTACTAGGACGCGATCCGTTTCCAGCCCCATTAAATATTCCAACATCGGATGAGCGGCCGTTGCACGAATAGGAGTATTCCCTAACATTACTCCAGCACCAGCCATTAATCCGCTTAGACCTAGGAAGGCTTTCCTAGAATAGAGTTCGTGGTCTTTTTGGTGGGCCTCCGGATGCTCCAGGCTAATACCTTGACGATGATTTGAATGATCAGTACACATATGTAATCCCCCCTCAGTTAAGTTGAAATTCAGGCAGACGTTGAATGTGCTGTACCAAATTTAATATGCGATTAATAGAGCCATTGTCATAGATATTCCATTCATATGCCGGGATCCCTCCAAGAAGAATATCCCCCATCTCTCTATAATCTTCATCACTTAAATTAACAGGTAATAAGTATTCAGCAATTTCCCTCGCTAATAAGAATGGATTATTAGGATGACTCATTTTTCGAGCAAACTCCCATATTTTTAGCCTATTTATAAAAAAAAGATATGGAACATTATTCCACCTATCGGATAACTTTGCAGTATTTAACCATTGACGATGTCCAGGCCAACCTGCCACGTTTGGTGGTTCTAGAATGGTCTGACCAATACCCCACATAGTTGAATGCCAAAAATTGGTTCCCCGGTAATGGTCACTATTAATTTCATCTGGAATCATAAATGTATTTTTTATAAATCCAAGATAGTCCGCCGGACTACTTACCACCGAGCCATAGAATTCATCTTCAAAAAAGTGCTCGCTTTTTAACATGGTTCTTAGTAGAGGCTCAATGACAAAATTTGCCTCTAGGAGAACATTTGCCAACTCGTTTACTACTGATTCAGGAGGATTGACGTATATAAAATGTCGATAAAGTTTACGTGTTAAATGGCGTGCAATAAGCTCTCTTTTCTCCTGAAAAAGGAGATTTATGACATCATCGTAATTAAATTTCCCACTTTTGCCGAAGATAATTTTTACGTCATCATCGAAACGATGCTGTTCAAATTTAACATCCCAGGTATGCGTCACATAACCAGTGATGGCTCGAGCTATTTCATCGATGTCTTTCTCTGTATATCCATTACCCTCTCCCAGAGTAAACAGTTCAAGCAACTCTCTGGCATAATTGGTGTTTGGAGATCCTTTTTGATTCTGATTATTGTTGAGATACATCAGCATGGCCGATTCTAAGCCCATTCGTCTTAGAAATTCTTTAAAATCTCCAAAGGCATAATCCTGGATAAGTCTGATATATAAATAACCCGGTTGAGGCCAAAAATAATCCATTCTATTCGTGGCAAAATGGCTATGCCAGAACAGAAACATTTTTGATTCTATGCCACTTGTTACCGATACAAGTCCGCTACCGTCCTGCAGTTGATTCGACCACAAACCTGATAGCATATTATATTCTTCTGATTCTTTTTGAGTTGCTTCAGGCCCTGGTGGATACTTATCAAGCCAATCAGGTTTAGGAAGTTTTGGGGCTTTTTTGGCGTTGTCAATAATATGGTCCACTGTTTTTGATGGACCCCAATCTAGAAATAGTTGTACGTTTTCTGGAGTGGCTCCCATGTTGGTACGTCGTAGTAGATGAATTACACGGCGAAGATCCCAGGCTTTGCTCTCCCGAGGGACATATGCAGCTATGGAGGTTGTTGCTGAAGGTTGGTAACTAGATAGGCTTAACTCATCGCTTTCAACTTCAGATAAGTTCGGTACATTAGACTCATGAATGGGCTCTCTCCATACACTGGTTAAAAAATCTTTGCGATTCATAGGTGTGAAATTATATCGTTCTTAAAATCGTACTCGCTTATCTTAACATATCTAACTTTTCTGTTTTGAACCTTCCATTAATAAAGGGAATAAACAAAACAAATGAAACAAAAATAGCAAATCAAAGTGTGTTAAATTAAAAAAATCACTATCTGAAAGTTATGATTATTGGATACTTTACTATGTATTATAAGAATTGATTAGTACAAATATTATTTACTATAGTAACATAGTACGCTAATTTTACTACAGCATATATGTATATATTAACTAAAGAAAAAGATAGTTTAGGATGTTTTTTTAAAGATATGACCATGCTTCGACTCCTCGTTTTCCTCTCATTCATCCCATTATTCGTATCGTGCGAGTCCTTGTTCGGAACAAAAACTTACACTCTTACCCTCGCTCACTCTCCATCAACGGGCGGCTCGGTAACTCCAGCTTCGGGTTCTTTCCCCGAAGGAGAGGTGGTTACCATACAGGCCAATGCCTCCGAAGGTTGGACCTTTGTGCGATGGCAGGGGGATTTGAGTGGAAGCCAGAATCCACTCAGTCTTACGATGGATAAAAACTACACGCTCACTGCAATTTTCGAGAAAAAGAATTATCCCCTAAGTATCACTATAGTGGGGGATGGACGTGTGGATGAAAAAGTGATTCCCTCAAAAACAACCGATTATCCATTTCAAACACTGGTCGAATTAACTCCTGTACCAGCTGTAGGTTGGGAGTTTGTCTCCTGGGGAGGCGATATGAGTGGATCACAGGTGCCACAAACTATTACGGTAAATGCCAGTAAATCGGTTACTGCTACGTTCAGGGCACGATTCAAACTGGCAGCCAATGGTGTAACCATTACCTGTGAGGACGTGCCTAGTGGGGTTAAAGGAGTAGTAAATGGTGTTGAGTATGAGTCGGTAGATCGTGCCTTACTCGAGCAACGACGTAACAGCGGAGCTGATCTGACCAAAGTCTGCGTCTCGAATGTCACAAACTTGAACAACCTGTTTGAAGGTAAAACGTTTAATCAATCAATTGGCAACTGGGACGTGAGTCGTGTCACAACCATGGTACAGCTCTTCTGGAATAGTACCTTTAATCAGGATATCAGTGCCTGGGATGTGAGTAATGTCACAGATATGAGTTATATGTTTGCCCTGAGTCCTTTTAATCAGCCCATCGGTTCATGGGATGTAAGTAGGGTAAATCAGATGCAATTTATGTTTTCAGGTACACCCTTTAATCAACCGATTGGAAATTGGAATGTGAGCAGCGTATGGAATATGCGTGCGATGTTTGCCGATTCGCCTTTCAACCAACCCATTGGAAATTGGAATGTTAAAAATGCTGGAAACATGCAATCCATGTTCTCGGGTACGCCTTTTAATCATCCCATTGGTAACTGGGATGTAAGTAATGTGCAGTTTATGAACTGGATGTTTGCTTCCAGTGTATTCAATCAGGACATCAGTAGATGGAACGTAGGAAGGGTGCAAAACATGAGCTATATGTTCACCCGATCAACATTTAATCAGCCGATTAATTCATGGAATGTGAGTAAGGTTTGGGATATGCAAGGGATGTTTGCCGATTCACGTTTTAATCAACCCATAGGTAATTGGAATGTGTCGAATGTGAATAATATGGTCGAAATGTTTCGAAATTCTCAATTCAACCACTCACTAAACAACTGGGATGTTTCCAATGTAAATAACATGGAAAAAATGTTCGAAGAAAGTATGTTCAATCAATCTATTGGCAATTGGAATGTCATTAAAGTTTGGAACATGAGTCAGATGTTTTCTGATTCACCTTTCAATCAACCCATCGGAAACTGGAATACCATCAGTCTTAGGCAAATGAATGCTATGTTTCGAAATACTCCATTTAATCAACCCATAGGTAATTGGAATGTCAAACTGGTTGAACAAATGAATATGGTGTTTTATAAATCAGCGTTTAATCAACCCATTGGTAACTGGAACGTCAGCAATACTGAGACGATGTCATCCCTTTTTGCTTACAGCCAATTTAACCAAGACATCGGAAATTGGGATGTTTCACAGGTAAGAAACATGACATCGATGTTCGAAAGCAGTCCTTTCAACCAATCTCTAAATAAATGGTGTGTTACAAATCAGCCATTTGAACCCTACCTTTTCTCCATTCTCAGTCCACTCACCCAAGCCAACAAACCTCTTTGGGGTACATGTCCGCCAAGATAATTGTTCAAGAGTTCAAGAGTTGAAGAGTTGAAGACTGAAGACTGAAGATTGAAGAGTTGAAGGGTAAGGGAAAGGATTATTTTACGAGCGTCATTTTTTTGGAGGCGCGGAAGCTCGAACTTTCGAGCGTATAGATATACACCCCACTGGCCAGATCAAAAGCATCAAAAGTTATCTCATACGTTCCGGCATGTTGCTGTTGATCGACCAGAGTACGTACCAAGCGACCATTGGTATCAAACACGCGTAGTAATACCGGTTCTGTACGGTGTAAGGTGTACGATATTACTGTACTTGGATTAAAGGGATTCGGATAATTCTGGCGCAGGACGAAGGTATCAGGAACACTTGGTTCATCACCCAGACGGGTTGTGACAGGTTGTTGCACTAGGTTCAGTGTGCTAAATGATTTTCCAAACACATCATCGGCTATGCCTTTTGGAACCCCAAACCAATCACTCATTAACGTAGCATATACCTGTCGATAGTCAATTTCGAAACGAAGATTTCCATTCGCATCCAGATTGCTCAAGCTCGGAGCAGCACCCGTTACACCACCTTTAACACCAGCACCAAAGACAAACATAGGTGCTGAGGTGCCGTGATCCGTTCCATTGCTGCCATTTTCATTCACCCGGCGACCAAATTCGGAGAAAGTCATCGCCGTCACTTTATCAGCCAATCCCTGTTTTTCCAGATCTTCGTAAAACGATTTTACCGCATTACCAAGTTGAGTCATTAAGTTGCCATGCACATTTATTTGGTTTGCATGGGTATCAAAACCACCGATTGACACCATGTAAATACGGGCACCTAGCTGACCCTTAATAAGCTTTGCTACTATGGAAAGGTTTGTTGCCAAGCCGTTATTGGTCGGGTAGCTTACCTCATTTCGGGAATTTGAATTTGCTTTTTGAATGGCACCAGCATAGGTATAAGATTGATTGGCCATACTACGAAGCCACGTCATCTCTTGTCCCCATATTGTCGATGGTAAGCCCTCTGTCTCAAAAGCCTTTCCTTGGCTGGCCAGGCGCTCGAAAAGAGCCGTACTACTTATATTCATGGACATTCCATTAGAAGGACCCTGGAATAACAACGATTGATTTGTGCCAATCTGAACAGCCACCGGAGCGGGTGGAGGCGTTGAGATATAATTGGGATATTCCATATCCAAAAAGCGACCCAGCCATCCTGTATTCTCAACCACGTTAGCATCTGATCCTGAAACCCAGATATCGGTTGCTCTAAAATGGGATAAATTTGGGTCCGGATAACCGACATTCCTAAGAATGTTCATTTGTCCATCACCCCACATACGTTCCAGGACCTTGAGATTCGGATGAAGACCAAGCTCTGGGTTGAGCTGCCATGCGACATTTTTTGCTATAGCAATACCGGGACGACGTTGATAATAGATATCATTGGAAATAGGGATGACAGTGTTGAGCCCATCATTCCCACCATTTAATTGAATAAGTACAAGTACCCGATCGGTTTCAATAGAACGTAACATCGACAGAAGAGGATGAGCGCCAATGGCTCTAACCGGGGTGTTTCCAATCAAAAAGGATGCTCCGGCGGCCAAAGCACCAGTCATTAGGAAATCGCGCCGTGACCACCGAGCGTGATCCTGTCCATGTTCCTGGCCGTGCTCGAGGGCTTCGCCGGGTCTTATCGTACTTGGTTTGGGTTTATCGTGTTGACACATTGAGGTAATCGATTCGTTCAGTTAAGTTGATATTCGGGCATTTGTACAATGTGGGAGACCAGTGCTTGTATGCGTGATGCTGCCCCATTACTGTCGATCCGCCACTCATAATCGGGGGATCCACCCAACAACACTTTTCCAAGTTCGATATACTCCTCATCTTTGAGTGGTACAGCAATCATGTACTCAGCAATATCTCGGGCTAATTCATAGGGCTTGTTAGGACTAGGCATCGCTTTTGCAAATTCCAACAATTGGACGATAGATCGAGCCACCTGTTGTTCCATGAGGGTCCATCGAGTGGGTAAAGTACTGGTGTTGATCCACGAACGATGCCCTCTCCAACCTGAAACATCGGGGGGTTGAAGTAGAATTTGACCTAGTTGGGATGTCAAGTTGTAATACGTACGATAGAGTTGTGTGTTTTTAGGGATGGAGAATATGCTCATAAAATTACCCATCAGCTCAGTGGGTGAAAGAACCATCGTACCCATCAGTTCATCATCAAAAAAATGCCGACTCTTAAATAATGTTTTCAATACTGGAATCAGGTTCATATCTGATTCCAAAAACAGACTAGCCATTTCATCCACGATCATCTCAGGTGCGTTCGGATAGACAAAATAGTGATAGGCTTTTCGACAGACGTGTCGCGCAATAGCTTCGCGGCGCTCTTGAAATAAGAGATCGTGAGCTGTCGTATAAGTATAGTTGCCTGTCTTGCCAAAAATCGTCTTTGATCCACTATCAAAACGAGCCTGGTTGAAGTTTACACTATTATCCTGTCCGTTTACCTGATACCCTGTGAGTGCACGGGCTAACTCTTCAATATCTTTTTGGGTATACCCATTTCCTTCCCCTAAAGTGAAGAGCTCAAGAAGTTCACGAGCATAATTCTCGTTAGGGCGTACACGTTGGTTTTGATTTCCATTCAAATAGACAAGCATTGCCGGCGTAAGTCCCATAGCAAGAGTTAGCGCTTTAAAACCAGAAAAGTGGTGCTCTTGAATGGTGTTTAGATAGCGCCAGGCAAACTGAGGGTTATTTCCATAATCACTGATCTCGGTTACAAAATGATTATGCCAAAACATGGTCAGTTTGCCTCTTAGACCCGATTCAAGCAAATGGCTTGATAGTATCACGCGTAAATCAGCCAGCCAGATTGCACGCTGAGCATTATACGCCTGAATATCAGCAGCACTGGCATTTAAAGGGGGGAGCCCAAGGTTTGCCCAGCTAGGTTCAGTAATTTTTTTGGCATTTTGTGCCTGTTGAATCAGATAATCTACCGCCTGCGAAGGATTCATTCCCTCCAGCGTAGCCAGTATTGACGGGTCGGGGATGAAACCCATCCTGCGACACAGGTGGAGCACTCTTCTGCGATTCCAGGGAATAGTTGAGTTTGGAACATAAGGCTCGAGGGTCAAGCTCACATTCACCTTTTCCAGTATTGTTTCCGTTTCGGTGAAGCGCTTGCCATCATCTAGAGACGGATACCCAGCAGAACCAAATAGTAGCTGTGTACCCTTTTTTAATGCAGTTTTTCTGTCCATTATGTTTACCTGAATTAACCGATTCTTTCCAACAGAGTTAAGTAAAACGTACCGATAAATCCGATTTAATACAACGTCCGATACCGATTTGAACGATGATTAAATCTACCAAAGCTACTGACGCTTGAGCTGCAATAATGTTCAGCCGAAAAATTATTTTTTTGCAATCGCCACACCTTTTATGAAAGCATTCAGGGCCGCTTCGATGGTGTCGGGACTTGCTGCTTTAACGACGAATTCCTGATCGGGTCCTTTGAGGCTCAATGATACTACGACTAGGCTATTGCTGTCTGGACTCAGCACCTCTACGTTATGATTAACTACATCAAGAGGGATGATGGCATCGGTGGCCAGTTTAGCACATTTCAAGATAGCATCTACCGGACCCGCCCCGGTGGCTTCGGGTTGAACGATTTCTCCCTGATCGGTACGAAGGGTCATTTCGGCGTTGACCAATCCACCCTTTTTCATGCGCACATCGTAATCGATCACTTCGATAGGGTACTTCAGACCAATTTGTTCATTGAAAACAAGGGTTTGTAGTACTTCGAGTTCTTTGGCAGTGAGTTGTTTCCCCTTCCTCTCAATCCGACTCAGATATTGCTCGTACATAAGTTGATGCTCAGTATCCATGTTAAGCTGCACGGTGAGGGTCTCCCTTGATTTTCCCCATCCCTCGCGTTGGGCATTAAGATAACCTGAACGAATGAAGGCATTGACCTGGGTGAGATCGTTATCGAGCACTGGAGAGGCCAGGGCATGTCGGGTAACCACACCTGTATCTTTCAGACCGGTGCCTGTAAGGATGAATAGGCATTTTTTGCCTTTGAAGTGCTCCGGGTGACGCTTGGCAGCAGCTAGGGGCAGGGCACAGGCAGGTTCGGTAAAGATGCCTTCTGTGATGGCCATTTCGCGCAGGGAGTCCAGGATTTCGGCTTCGGTAACCCAGAGGGCGAGTCCGTCGGAGGCGTCGATTCCATCAAGAACCTTGTCGAAATCGATCGGATCAGCTGCTGCAACGGCTCCTGCATTAGTGGTTACTCTTTCTTTGATGATTTTTTTTCGTTTGGCGATTCCTTCGACTACGGGAGAGCTGTGTTCTGGCTGGATGGCTACCATATGAGGCAGGTGAGCGATTAATCCCGAAGTTTTCGCTTCTGTGAGGCCTTTCCACAGAGCGCCAAAATTGGTGCCACATCCTACCGGAACCATCACAAAATCCATGGCTGCTGGCTGTTGGGCGACGATTTCGAAGGCGGCTGATTTTTGTCCCTCTTCGCGAAAGACATAATCGCCTGCCAGATAAAAGCCGTTATCGGCGGCAACTTTTCGGCATAATGATTCGCAAGTACTGTAATCACCTTTGATTTTCAGGATATGAGCGCCATAGATCATGGCTTGTGCCAGTTTGCCTTCAGAGGTTGTTTCAGGGACAAATACATAACAGGGGATATCGAAGACAGCGGCGTAGGCTGCAACTGATGCAGCCATGTTTCCGGTCGAAGCGAGGGCGATGGCAGAGGCACCTAGTTCTCTGGCTTTCAGAACTTCAACATATGAGCCCCGATCTTTAAAGCATCCTGTGGGATTTTGGAGTTCCATTTTCGCAAAGCACTCCATGCCATATCGTGCTGAGAGTACAGGAAGGTATTTGAATTCGGTTTCTCGGGTGCGGAGAGGGTCAGGTGGTAGTTCACGAAGAGGATAGGTAAGTCCAGAAATGGGCTTGGAGTACTCTACACGAAGAACGCCTCCGCATTGCGTGCAATAGGTAGTTGTTTCTCGTTCATCATTTGGCTGATGGCAGCTCATGCAGCGGAGCTGATACTCGCTGGAAGCGTTGGCTAGAGGCCAGGATGGGGGTCGGGTGCTCATGATGAAAGGTAGGGAATTCGGATTCATCTTTTCCAGAGGCTCCCACAAATCTTTATAGATCAATGCTTTGCTTTCCAATCGAGACCGTATATTCATTTATGCGCCTTCACGATCACTTACACTTGCTCTACACTAAACCCGAGCGCCGTATTCTGGGCCTGATGTCGGGCACCTCTCTCGATGGACTCGACCTCGCACTGTGTCGTGTTCAAGGTAATGGTCGCTCTACCAAAGTAGAGATGGAACATTTCAAGACCATCCCCTACGATCAAAAGTTTCGCAGTCAACTCAGCCGCATTAGTTCGGTACCCATGGTCGAAATGCTCGAAATTACTCTGACCCATACCGAGCTGGGTCAGTGGATCGGTGAACAGGTGCTGCAAGCCCTGGATGACTGGGGACTCCAGCCAAGCGATGTGGATGCCATCGCCTCACATGGGCAAACCGTTTTTCATGCCCCCAAATCCTTCCATGGACACGAGGAGCGTCCTCATGCCACGCTTCAAATCGGTGATGGTGATCATATCGCGATGACAACAGGTATTCTCACCATCAGTGATTTTCGTCAGAAATATACAGCAGCGGGTGGCGAAGGAGCTCCTCTAGTGCCTTTTGTTGAAGATATGCTCTTTAGGACCGACCGTGGCCGTATTATGTTGAATATTGGTGGTATTGCCAATTACACCTATTTGCCACCCGTGGCTTCTGATGAACCTTGTATCGCTGCTGATACCGGTCCCGGGAATACGCTCATCGATGCACTCGTTCGCATGTACTATCCAGGAAGTCGGTTCGATGAAAACGGCGCGATAGCGGCAAGTGTGGAGCCCGATATGGCTCTCATCGAGGCGCTTTTGGAAGATGATTGGATCAAACACAGAGAAGGCGTTTCAACCGGACCCGAACGCTTCAATCCCAATTGGATGCAACGTATGGCTGCAAGCGCTGAACACAAGATGCCAGATCCAGCTGTTCAAATTGCTACAGCTACCTGGCTAACGGCGATTTGTATCGAAAAAGCCCTGCGAAGAGATGTAGGTGAATTGGAGGGAATGGAAATGTATTTGAGCGGGGGTGGGTTCCATAACGCTACTCTTATTCATGCTCTGGGATCACGAATTCCCGAGGTCAAAATGTTACCGGTCAATAATTTGGGTTGGGAGCCTGATGCGAAAGAAGCGGTAGTTTTTGCCCTTTTAGCGAATGAGTACTTAGCAGGCGAAGGTTTCGTGTGGGAGGGCCGCCGGATCCGTTTTGGGAAATTGAGTCTGCCTTGAGGGTTTGGGAAAGGGCGTCGGAGGTGGTCGATTAAGCCTTGGGGCGTTTAGGACCAGCATTGCGTGGAGCTGTTTTTAGGGATGTGGACTTACCCGGGTTAGAGGTTTTCCGGGGATGGCTTTTGTGTCCGGAGGGCGAAGGACGCGCAGGGGCGCGCTGCGTTTTTGTTGATGTGGCGACAGAAGTTTGCAGTGCCTTGACTTCGGCAGGGGTAAGGAGTCGCCAGCGTCCTGGTTTGAGGTCGCCGAGGGGAATACTCATGATCCGTACCCTCTTGAGCTCGATCACCGAATAGCCAAGAACCTCACACATGCGACGGATCTGACGGTTCATTCCTTGAATCAAGGTGATCCGAAACGTATTCTTGCTGAGCTGCTGTACCGGACACGGGAGCGTTTTGGTACCCAGGATCGGTACGCCCGACGCCATCCGATCGATGAACTCCCCATGAATGGCCGGCTGCACTTTCACGATGTACTCCTTTTCGTGAGCATTTCCGGCACGGAGAATTTTGTTAACGATGTCGCCATCATTCGTTAAAAGGAGCAATCCCTCTGAATCTTTGTCGAGGCGACCTACGGGAAAGAGTCGCTCGTGATAATCGATGAAGCGGATCACGTTTGTTGGATCCTTAGGATCGGTAGTTGTGGTGATTCCCACTGGCTTGTGGAAGGCCATGTACACATGCTTGGTCTTTAGGCGGATCTTTTGGCTGTCGACCACCACCTCATCGCCGGGATTTACGCGCTGCCCCAGGCTTGCCCGTTTCCCATTTACAAAGACCCGTCCTTGCTCAATGAGTCGATCGGCCTCCCGCCGGGAACACATGCCGCTGTCAGATATGAATTTATTGACGTTGATCAAGAGAGGGAGGTGAAGGATGAGGAATGAAGAATGAAGAGTTGAGGAGTTGAGGAGTTGAGGAGTTGAGGATCTGAACTACCAGATGGTGCGAACGTGAGGGTATGATTGGATTTTATGGTCAGCGGTGATGAGTGAGGCACCTAAAGATATGGCCGATGAGGTAATGATGCGATCCGCAGGATCACCATGAAAAGAACCGGGTAGTGATGCAGCCTTGAGTGCTATTTCCGGAGTGATATTTAGCTTACGTAGAGCAGTTCTGCGGCATCAATTTCGACTTTTGATCGATCGGAAAGCTTTTCAGAATGAGAGGCGAACCATAAAAGTGCGTGGGTATCGAGTAGAAGATTCACTCATCCCCCTCCCAAACGACATCAATGGGCGAAATTTGATCTGTCTCGAAGATAATCGAATTCTTTAGTGGACTGGAGCTCGTGTCAGATTTCGTCACTGAAATAGATAAAATGTTTTTACGCATTATTAAAATATATAACAAAAGCAGTCATTCCAGATGACTGAATATTATTGAAAATGACTGTAAATGATTGTCAGCGATTGCTAATGATTGTCTATCCTGCCGTGTTTCTTCAGCACCCGATAGTGGGATGCTACAGCCTTGCCAAAGGTGGGATTCATATGATAGGGAACGCCAAATTCTTTGGCGGTAGCTTCCACGATGGGACTAATGGCCGGGTAGTGGATGCTGCAGACTTTTGGGAAGAGGTGGTGTTCGATTTGGAAATTGAGTCCGCCGACATACCAGCAAAGAAATTTATTATCGCGGGCAAAATTGGCCGTTGTTTCCATTTCATGGATGAGCCAGTGCTGATCAATATGAGCATGCTCATCCGGCAGAGGATGTTCGGTCTGTTCAACGACGTGTGCGAGCTGGAAGATGACTCCCAGGATGATTCCAGCAACCATATGAAGGGTCATGAAGCCGATTAGCCACTGCCAGAAGGTGATGTCGAGGAACAGCAGAGGCAGAGCAATCATGTAGGTGTAATACAAGATCTTGGTTACAATCAGAATGACCCACTCTTTAAGGGGATGGGATTTATTCTCGTACGGACCCAAATGCGACTTAAAGAAGTACTTATAATCTTTGATGAAGGCCCAAAAAATAGTAGCGAAGCTGTAGGCCGGAAACGCGAGAAGATGTTGAAGGCGGTGGATGGGTTTGTACTCGGAATGGGGCGAGAGGCGAATGAACTCGGCAACTTCCAGGTCTTCATCATGCTGATGAATATTGGTGTAGGTGTGATGGATGATATTATGGGTAATTTTCCAGATGTATCCGTTAGCTCCTAGCAAATCGAAGGTTAGTCCCAATGCCGTATTCACTTTTGGGTTGGCCGAATAGGCGCCGTGAAGCGCGTCGTGGGAGACGGAGAAGCCAATCCCAGCCATTCCAACGCCCATCAGAACACACATGAGCCACATTTGCCATAGGTCGAAGGCGCCGGTCATCAAGAGAGCGTAGGTGCCAAAATAGAGTCCGAGCAGGACCACCGATTTGATGATCATCGCTGTATTGGCATGCTCAGAGATGTTGTTGCTGACAAAATACTCGTTAACACGCGATTTCACGGCCTCGGAAAACTCGCGGGCCCGTTTGTTGTTAAAACTGACTTTTTTGGGAGCAGACATTG
>CAZXGO010000046.1:0-4174 GCA_964640035.1 uncultured Chitinophagales bacterium | reverse complement strand
CGTTTAACAAAATGCGAAGGATTTTGAAAAAAATAGGATAAAAAAAGGGGTGGGGGGGGGACTAGAAGAGTCAAATGACAAACTGAGTCTTACAGTCAAGCCTTGGTCTCTCCAGTCAAATTGTATCGACATCAACCGACATGTATCAATAATCACTACTTCCGGCTTAAGCCCACCAAATACGCCATCAGGGGAGCAAATAACATGACCAGGGTGATGGGCAAAAACCACATTCCCAGTCCATCTTTTTCGCCCAACGCGGCCTTGATACTGTTCCATTGCAGGTAGCCAAACACCATGACCAGGCTCAATTTCAGATTCCGGATCATACGAGTGGCTTTGGTGTACTGATCCAGGGCATTCTCCTCAGTGATCTTGCTCAGATAATTGAACGTATGAGGATAGCGATTGATCACCGTCAACCCTGCAAAAAGTACCGTAGCCACGATACTCAAGCCCCAGATACTGGCCTTCGATCCCATCCGATCAACCTCGCCAGCGGCATTAAAATGAACGGGAATCACCTCCGGTAACAAGGCATAATACCGGATCATCATAATCCACATGAATCCTAGCGCTACGAAACTCAGGACCTCGATAAGGCGATCGCGAGCGGTCAACTCGATGTCGAGCCTTGGTCGATCGTTACTCATTTCACATCCTCCCCATCTTCACCAATAACTCCGCATTGAGGATGGCTCCGCCGGCGGCGCCGCGGACTGTATTATGCGCCAGCGCCACAAAAGAAATATCCCAGATACTGGCTTTGCGGAGGCGTCCGACACCCGTTTGCATCCCGTTCTCGTTATACGCGTGCTTACGCGGCTGCGGGTAGCGCTGGTCGTCGTACACCCACAGCGGATGCTTAGGCGCGAAGGGGAGATCCATGCCCTCGAGCGGACTCTTCCAGCTTCGGAGCAGCTCAGCAATCTCAGCGGCATCGCGCACTTGTCGGTCGAGTTTGACGGTGACCGACAATAGGTGTCCCTCAATCGTGGGAACACGCGTAGCCGTGGCATGGATGGCGATGTCTGCATCGAGCACGGTGCCATCACTCTCTAAACGCCCCAGGAGCTTCCGTGGCTCAGAGGCGATTTTCTCCTCTTCGCCGCTGATGTAGGGCACCACATTTCCCAGGATGTCGAGACTCGCCACGCCAGGGTACCCAGCGCCCGATACCGACTGTAACGATGTGACCATCACCTGATCCACCCCGAATACGTCATGAATCGGACGCAGAGCCATCACCAGCGGCACCACTACGCAGTTGGGATTGGTCACGATAAAGCCTTTCCCTTTTGGATCGAAGGTTTGTCCATCGATCATCGCAACATGATCAGGATTGACCTCGGGAACAAGCAGTGGCACCTTCGGGTGATCGCGATAGTTCTTTGCATTCGAAATCACAGGGATGCCCGCCGTAGCGAAAGCACCTTCCACCTCGGTGGCGACACTGGAGTCCAGGCCCGAGAACACGAAATCGACCCCTTGCATGGCCTTAGGATCGCAATTGGTGACCACCATGTCCGCGACAGACTCCGGCATCAGGATCGGCTCGATCCAGTTCGTGGCCTCACGGTAGGTCTTACCGGCCGAGCGCTCGCTGGCGCCAAGAGCCGCGATCTTGAACCAGGGGTGGTCCTGGAGGAGTGCGATAAACTTTTGTCCAACGGCGCCAGTAGCGCCCAGAATTCCTACACGATACGTTTTCATGGCAGTGGTCTTAGATGATGATCTCAAAAATACGCAGTTCTGAAGGATTTTAGCGGAAGTTCTCCGAAAAAATCATACAAGTCCGTAACTTACTCGTTTGGAGTATATACTACCGTTCATCTACCGAATCTATGGAATCCCTCAAGAATTTAGACCAAATCGTATCCCTCGCCAAAAAACGTGGCTTTATATTTCCGTCATCAGAAGTGTACGGCGGACTCAGTGCAGTGTACGATTATGGTCAGCTTGGCGCCGACCTCAAGATGAACGTGCGTCAGGCCTGGTGGAGCGCCATGACCCGCAAGCACGAGAACATCGAGGGCATCGACTCGGCCATCTTCATGCATCCACGCATTTGGGAAGCCAGCGGTCACGTGGGCGGATTCAACGATCCCATGATCGACGACAAGGTTTCTAAACGACGCTATCGTGCCGACATGCTCATCGAAGACCATATCCGTCGCCTGCGCACGAATGGCAAAGATGATCAGGCCGATTCCATCCAGCACCTGCTCGATACAGCTGGCACCCGTAAGACGATGGTCGAAGATTTGTATGATATCATCATCAGTGAAGAGATTAAAGGACCCGATTCAGGTGCCTTCGACTGGACCGAGGTGCGTCAGTTCAACCTTATGTTCAAGACCCAATCTGGCGCCACCTCGAATGAAGCCGATGGGGTGTATCTGCGTCCAGAGACCGCTCAAGGCATCTTCGTGAACTTTCTGAACGTGCTCAACACCTCGCGCCAGACCATCCCCTTCGGAATTGCGCAGGTGGGTAAGGCCTTCCGTAATGAAATCGTGGCGCGCCAGTTCGTATTTCGCATGCGCGAATTCGAGCAGATGGAAATGCAGTACTTTGTGCGTCCAGGCACCGACATGGAGGCCTATGAACAGTGGAAGGAAGAGCGTCTAGCCTGGCATAAGAGCATCGGTATCCGCGCCGACAAGCTCCGTTTCATGGATCACCCGAAAGACAAGCTGGCGCACTATGCCCGCGCGGCCGTCGACATCCAGTATGAATTCCCTATTGGATGGCAGGAGGTGGAAGGCATCCACAACCGTTCCGACTTCGATCTTACGCAGCACCAGGAGTTCTCTGGAAAGAAGATGGAAGTTTTCGATCAGGCCAACAACGAGCGCTATGTTCCTTATGTGGTCGAGACTTCCGTTGGACTCGACCGCGCTACCCTGATGGTCTTATGTGATGCCTACCGTGAAGAGGAGGTTCCCAACGAAGAGGGTACGGCATCGGAGATTCGTACCGTGTTGATGATGCATCCGAAACTGGCACCCATCACCGCTGGTATTTTTCCGCTGGTGAAGAAGCCTGAACTCATGGATATGGCTCGCAAGCTGCAGGCCGACCTGAGCGAAAACTTCAAGGTCCAGTTCGATGAAAAAGGAAGCATCGGCAAGCGTTATCGTCGTTTGGATGAAGCCGGTACCCCATTCTGTTTTACCGTCGATTTCGACGGACTCGAAGACCAGACCGTGACTGTGCGTAACCGCGACACTATGACCCAGGAACGCATCGGCATCGACAAATGCGAGATGTATGTGCGCGACAAGATGAAAAATTGGAGCCCAAGCTGATAGCTGATAGCTAAGAGTTGAAGCGTTGAGGAGTTGAGGAGTTGAAGAGTTGAAGAGCCAGTTCAATCATCCACAATTATTTAGAATGAGGTGCAATGATTTTCAATGATTGAAACTTATTCCAAATGATTGTTAATGATTCCTAAACTCTTCAACCTTCAACTCCTCAACTCCTCAACGCTTCAGCTCTTCAATCTTCATCTCTTTCTTCCCGTCTTTCCACACCACCTCGATGCTGCCTGGCTTTAACTCGGCTGCTCTGCGCACCCACACGCCTTTCTGCATCACCCGCGTGAAGCCCAGCTCCAGTGGCCGATCCGGATTAAGGGCCTCCATCTTGCCGATGAGCATATCTAGCCGATGCTGCTTCTTATTCAGGCTGCGATAGACCGCCTGCTCCGACTGATGCCGCAACATCGGGATTCTGTCCCCAATGCGCATTACCCTTCCGGTCAGCCGGGTATAGGCGCGTTGCCGCAGATTGAGGATGCGCTCGCTGCGACGATGCAAGCCCTCCACCAAGGCTTTTCGCCCGGTTTTCTCGCGCAGTACATCAATGCGATCTTGCAGTCGGATGCGCATCCTGCTCACCATCCGCCCCGCGTTCATCCACAGCTCATCCACACGCAGACGCATTTCGTTTTGATCGGGAACGACCATCATCGCCGCTTGAGTCGGCGTAGCCGCCCGCACATCCGCGACAAAATCACTGATGCTGAAATCGGTCTCGTGTCCGACGGCGCTGATAACCGGAACGGGTGAGGCCGCTATCGCCCTGGCCACCGCCTCCTCGTTGAAGCACCACAGGTCCTCCAGCGATCCACCGCCACGTCCAACGATGAGCACATCCGGTGGATGCTCAC
>CAZXGO010000045.1:10854-18132 GCA_964640035.1 uncultured Chitinophagales bacterium | reverse complement strand
AGAAATGAAATAGAAGTAAAAATCAGACAGCGTAAAGAGTCCTAGTTTCCTGAGCTTCTCCATTGCCCTTGTTTTTCTTGAATTCCTCTCTGGTACTCGGATTCAAATTCATCTAGCTCTCCCCGAGTCCTCTGGGAAATCAATAGATCGTCTCTCGTCAAAGGGCCCGCAACATCAACTCGAACCAAGATGTCAAGCGGGAGTTTGGTCTGAGTTGAGTATGACGCATAAAGGGATCCGCCACTAGAGGCGCGATTCTTTAATCGATCTGGTCCCTGGAAGATCGTTTGATATCTATCTGCATGACCTGATTGCCTTCCTGCCGATGAAAAACTGAAAACGCTTAGTGGCGTACGAGATCTTGCTTCATCACCTATGGGTAGCGATAAAAAATCATCCCAAGGTAGTCGCATCTCGTCTTCAAGCCCAAAATCATCTTCAACAATTTCACTTAATGGATTAAATCTTGACTCTGTAACGGGGGGTCGAGATTTAGCTATAGATTCGGTCTGAACAGTCTGCATCAGTGGAATAAGTTGCGTTCTAGCAACCCGTTCCAAAATACCAGACTCTGTAATGTAACGGCTGACAAGAGATCTTGGTCCGCCCGGGGAGAAAGTTATATCTCTATCAAGAGACTCAACAGATAGTCTGTCTTTCGGTAATCCAAGTGATTTACGAATCTCATTTACTTGTTCGTCAAATACTTCAGAACGCCAACCGGGTCTGAGGTGTCTTTCTATTGCATCCCTCCTGAGACCCCTAGAGGCTGCTGGGTCATTTTCTTTAGCTTGCGCAAAACGCAATGAAAAAGGTGACTTATCAAGTGATAAATCTACTGAGTTAGACTTTAGCCACTCAGGCCTTATCTGCCAAGGCTGGTTTATTGCATTTCCTAGAATTTCTAACCAATCCTTTATCTGCGGATATAGTGAATCTAGTCTTATAGTTTCATTCCGGCAGTGGTCTGTATTCTTCGCTATTAGATCTAATTCCCAAAGAACTAATGTAACTTTTCGAGAGAATTCTGACCACCTATTGTAATAACGTATCAACTCGGAAAATAGCAGAACAAGTGAAATGCAAATTGCGTAAGTCAAAATCGTTCCAGATGAAGGGAAACTAGAGGGAACTCGTATATTCTCAAGGAAAGTTATCTCCTTCAAGAATGCAAAGATTTCCTCGAGATTCCAAAATATAAAAGCAACTAAGAAAATAAACGAATTACCAATCAACAATGCTTTATGAAAGCTCTTGCGGACCTTCGTGAGCGTTCCCAACTCGGGCTGTTCATGCGAACGAACAAAATTCGCGTATCCATCTAATGATTTTGCCGCTTCTTTTCGTTCGGTGTTCATCCGAGAAAGAACCTTCCAAAGAAAAGACTCTTGATGTGTCTTGCTCCATGCGTACAAGTCGTTGTTTTTTGCTTCAAATGCGCGAATTGACTCCTCGACGGTCAAGATTTCCTTGCGCAAGCCCTCCTTTTGACCCGCTAAGTTATCATTTTGGCCATTCACCACAGAGTTGGTAACTTCAATTACCCTGTGGGTATGAGTTGTCTCATCGTCTGACGGCATTGATTGTGAATCTATTTCGCTATGCGGATTCGGCACTGACGGTTCAATGAGAGAATTTTCTGTAGATGGTTCAGAGTCGTCTTTGTCTTTCACTTCTTTACCCCGACTTGATCATGGTCAATATGAGCCGAACCTTCAGTTTGTGAGTTTGCTTGATCCAACTGCATCAATTGTTGCAAAAGGGCTTCTTTCCTATTTCGCAAGTTATTTAAATGACCATTGTGAGCAGCCGATACTTTTTCTAAGTCTTCCAAATTACTCCAACTTATCTCTTCAAATTCCAATTCAGATTGAAGTACCGGATCAATAATCCACTTCTTACGAGGGTCCACAACAACTTGACTTACTCGAGAGAACACCGGAATACGTTGACCCTCCTCCAAGAGAGTGAATTCTGCTCGATTGGAAGCGTCTAGCATGCTGAAAACTAGGTTGCGTATTCCTTTCCATAATTCGGGGTTTGTCTTGGCACTGGAGGACATATGCGGTGTTGCAAGGGCTTTTCTTGCTTGGGCACTTAGCTCATTAATACTTTTTACTTTTTCTACTATCAATCTATCTCTGGAGTCAACCACTTCTTCCTGAGCAATTCCTACTACTGCATTTCCGCTTTGACCCTGAAAAATATTTGTAAGTTTTCTACCAATCCATTTTCTTATCCAAATCCAAATCCACCAAGGAACTGATTTAATCTTATCTAGACAAAAGAGAAGAAAATTCTTTATTTGTTGCCATTCATACCATCTTTCCTTGGGAGGAGCGGAGTCAGCCAAAGGGTTCTTAAAGGTTAAAGATCCGCCATCAAGCTTAAAAACAATGTCTACCATCCAGTCGACCCAGCGACCCGCCTCTTGGTCAGGGATCATCACCGTTCCGGGTATCTCAATGCCGATAACCCGATCAAATATTTCAGACTCCGGGTTTCCGATCTCTTCTAATGCTCGAGCAGCAATCCTTCTCGAGAGCCCATCCGTTAGTACTGAATTAACGAAAACTCGGGCGACCCAAATTGTGCCTTGTTGAGAGTTTTCCCGTTCCATAATTTCAAATGGACCGGAACCCAGGCCGTTCCATAGCCCTCCGATGGAAGCTATGTGCATGGCGACGAATCTTGGGAATTTCTCGTCTTGTCTAACAAATGCATCACCAGACCAAGGTGTTGATCTATCTTCAGGAGACGCAAGGACATTCAAATTCCAATTGTCCAAAATCGCAGACTTGTATTGCGCTTTATGCGCTTCTGTAGGGGCAACCAAAAGATTAATCTTGAAAAGTTTGGTTTTTCTGACATGTGCGTCGTCTTTGGCGCTAGGCAAAGGTAGAGACTTCTCTACATATTGAGCCAAATGACCGATAGATTCATTAAATTTTTCAACCTCTTTAGTTTCTCCGTCAAGTACTTGTACGGCAATAAGACGAACTACATCAAATTCATTCCTAGCTAATTCTTGAAACAAATCAATCTTTATTTCCTTGAGCTCACCAGATTCGTCCACTCCAAAAACAGACGCCTCAACATAAGCGGGTTGGTCATCCGCGGTTCGGATTTGATCTGGAGTAACATATAGAAAATTTCCCAAAAGACGATCTAGCGTCCAACTCTTCATTGTCTCCAACACTTCCGAAGTAGCGGAACCTGGAAGAGTTACTATGGTTAATGACTGCTTCGTCCAAATACCTTTCATACTATGTGCCGCTTCGTGAAGCTCTGATTGCCATGACTCCATTTCGTAGATCATGAATTGCTAACAGAATCTCCTGCCTTAATTCCCAAGAAAGCCCATAGGAGCGAAGATCGGATGAAGACTTAACTTCTATCACGTCCTCCCTAAACTCTTTTTCCTGTTGATTCAAATAATCCAGCACTGCCTCACGCCTTTCGTCAAAGGTTCCCCCCGCAGTTCCCGCTCTTTCAGCTCGCGGTATAGGAGCGCCTTTTGGAATCTGCCCCCCTTGTATCCAATCAACCAATTCCGGAGAAATCATTTCCTTCTCGTTGCCCAAACTTCTGAGACGGTTATAGGCCTTCAGGGGATCGAGACCCCCTTCAGCATTGCACATAATTATCGCTATGGATATTGACTTAAGTATTGCCGCCGGATAGTCATGTGGTGGACAGAATCCAGAATGCATCAATGGATGAGGGAAACTAGCGCGTGCACTATCCGGACCAGTCCAAATGGAAATTTCAGGCCCGAGAAGTATGTTTGACGTGGAGTCTTGCAGCTGAGAAAGAATTTTAGAGACGTACCAACCCCTGAGAATCTTGTCTCTAACCTCCTCGGCTACTGGAACGAATTCACTCAAACTGCGAGCCCTTCTCCACTTCAGGAAGGCTTCGCGAGTTTGAGGGGAGCCCGACGCGCTTAACCACTGTTGCGCAATTGGTTGAACGAGAGAATCCATTGCCATAGGTTGATATGGGAATCGCAGCATACTGAATATATCGATATTTTGAACTTTAGTATCCCTAAACCAATTGTTTGAACTGTTCTCATCCCACAAACCGGCAGACTGCATAGATGTCTTGATACTTGAGTGCAATTCTCCCCCTATAGGAAATGGAATCGCACTAACAGATGTAGATACTTCACCAAGCGTCTTTCCATGGACCGTCATCAGTAGGGCAGGGTTCAACTTCACTAAGGGCTCACTTGATGCAACAGCGGCACTAAATTCCTCCCTAAACTTTCTAACCCTTTCTGTCAATACCGCCTTATCTTTCATATTCTCATCTAGGTAAGCAGCTAAATCTTCGTGTAGATAGGCGTAAAAAGCGGTACCTTTTCGCTCCATCCACATTTGGGCCCTCTGCAGGTAGTCCAATGGATCGCTACTAAATCCAAACTGAGCCGCTTGATTTGCCTGTGAACTGTCTTTACGTGCACCCCTATAGCTGGGAATCCACTCACGTTTAGTTTCAATTAAAGACCAAGTAGCATCATTATCTAGATCTTCAATCTCCAATGAACCCATCAAGACTTCATCAATCACTACTCCAAAAGCATTCCCTGATCGCTCTTTATCGACCGACCGGTTAATCAGGTCACCAAATTCCATTGGAAAAGAGTCGGTGCTGATGAGCAAGCGTTCATTCTTTGCCGGTGTAAACCTCTTCGGAACAACATTTGACGTCGCTTTTGCCCATCCGAGATAAGGGTTCTCTCGCCCACTTAAGTCATTTGCCTCAGTAGCCCGCGACAGAAGTGCACGTTCCCCCCCAGATATTGTAGTTCTCAAGGGATTTAGGAAATTCTTGGCATAGTCCCGGATTAGCTCAGCAGACATTTCTCGAAGGTCAGCCTCAGCTCGCCATCCAAGAGCATTTTTGCATTGTTCAGCGGCGGCCTGAACTGCAGGATGGTCAGGTCGTAACGACTCATGGCCCTGAGCTCTTTGAAGTTCCTGTCCAACATAACTCCTCACTTCAGATGCATACCTTTTATAAGAGGATGCTTCAGTTATCAGTTCATGCGCAACTGCTTCCAATTTAGTTTCTACTCGGTTTAGTAGTTCGGCTACAACCTTAAGACCGTATTGGGAAATGTATCCAGCAACGACCCTTTGAGATCTCGATGCAATCTCGGCAGTCCATGTTCGGGCTTTTGCGTGACGATGATTAGTTTCTTCATCTATGGAGCGCTCAACATATATTTGGTAAAAGTGAATCAACTTCTCGTGCCACGCAGAAATGGATTGTCCGCCTGACTTATCCAACCCCTGTTGTGCATCTGCTAAAACTTGATTCTTAAGATTTGCGTAGAGAATTTCCCGACTTTCAAGTGGTCTGAGCGCATCAATAATGTCATTGTTTTGTTCTGTCTCTTCATTCAACTTCAGGTCGCTGATAAAGTTGATAATTTCTGAATCCGCCTTGAAATCAATCCATTCATCTTGCGTTTTTACTTTGAATTGTGGATCTTCTTCAGCATGTTTGTAGAGCATAATGTCTATGCCAGAGCGAGCTAAACGTTCTGAGGCATATTGCAAAAATCTATCTCTTCCCAGCGATACTCGACCAAACCCGATAGATGAAAAAGGAGGAGCCTGTCTGTTTGCTAGCTTTAAGCCAGAGTGATCGGGGAGCGTCGCTTCCGATTTTGCTTGTGCATCCCAATTGGCAATCGCGTAAGCCAACATTCCATCCTGAACATCGTCATCTGTGATCCATGTGCTTAGGCTAGCGGCGACGGCTTGATATACAGCGGGCTGATCATCAAAATCAACATTGGTATTACGTCGACCAATTACATAGGTGAATGCAGGCCCAAGGGAATACTTGGGATCGTTGCTAGGGCTGACAAGACCGTGGCTCTTATACAAGGCTGCTGTTGCAGGCGTGGGACTCTGACGCCATAGACCAGCCATGGCCTCAGAGAGTGCTGCTAACGCGTTTGGCTCGACGCCACCTTTGCCATCAATTCTTGCGAAGACATCTGGCGCATACAAGAGTGCGAAAATTCTATGTACCCACAATGCGCTAGGTGCAGCACTCTTAATTGCCTCTGTGACGTCCATGTACTGACCTGCGCCAGATCCACCTGCTATTGAAGATACGACAATCACAATCGGATCGTTAGTTGAGTTTCCGGGCCTCGCGCCAAATAGTTCACTAATTGCATCCAGTTGACCTCGAGCTTCAGCCGAATTTAAGCGAGTTATTGCCGCTTGTGCCGCTTTTGCAATGTCAGATAAGCGAGCAAGTGCCAAAGTTCTTCCTATTGCGCGATACTGACCAGCTCCGAGGTCAACTGCGACTGTAACCTCTTCATCCGATGGAAGTGGTTTTTCAACATCATTTACAAAATCTGTAGGAATTTTTCCAGGCTTTAGCACGGCTTCATATGCTTGGCTGTAAGCGGTGCCCGGCGACACAAGACCTTGATAATTCTCAAGGGGTAAAAATGGTGCCGGAAAGGATGATCCATCTTGAACGGTGGGACTGTCGACATGGAGAAATTGCCATGCTTTGGGCCAACCGCCTTTCCAGCCTTCTTGTAGTAGTCGCAACTCCAGGGCTTGTCGGACAGCACGCAGTGTTTTTCCGCCAGATCCTCCTACGCCTACAAGGAGAAATGGTCTTAACATGAAGAATTCCTTTCAATCACCTGAAGAAAATTTTGATGTTGGAAACTTGCACAATTGTCTCCATCTAACGTGAACAAATCAATGGTCGAACAAATAATTGATGGATACCGACACTAGGCCCCAGGCGGTTTAGGTGGGAATTGACCTGTAGCACCCGGGGGTGGGGGAGGAAAATTTCCAGTGCCTGGATTCGAAGGAGGTTGTTGGGTTGCAAGATTAGGAGCTCCACCAAGGCCAGGTGGAGCTGGAGGTGGTGGCATGCCAGGCGGAGGAGGTGGAGCTTGAACTGATTGCTCATTAGGGCCAGAAGGGGAATCTGAATTTGTTTGTCGCTTTATCGCCGAACCTTTTTTCTGATTTATGGAATTCTGCTCAGCTATGACTTTTTGGCTAAGGGAAGTGATCTGACCCCAAATTCCCGCAGTGGTTGTGACTTCCAAGAACCTCTCCATAAACTGGTTCTTATTTGCAACATTATTTCTCTTATAGATGACTAGATTTGCTGGAATTGAGGTTTTACTTCCTAGATTTAGTAAGTCTTGATCACTGATCGAGAGCGCCCAAATCTTGTCAATATTTCCATTGATCGGAGCACTCAACCCGGAATCAA